>NZ_JAKDLO010000233.1 GCF_030452765.1 Intrasporangium sp. | reverse complement strand
TAATGGATGTGCACGAACGGCCGCGACGGAGAGGCTGTGGTGTCGGTGTTCGGACGCGTTCCCCTTGCTCGCCGCCAGGTCATGTCGGACCTGCGCCCGTTGGTCGTCTCGGTCATCGGCATCGGAGCGGCGCTCGGCCTCATCCTGATCCTCCAAGGGCTTTGGGTCGGCTTTCAGGCCCAGATCTCCAGTTACGAGGACAACGTCGGCGCCGACCTCTTCGTGGGGGCGCCCGGAACCCAGAACTTCCTCGGCGACACCTCGGTCGTCCCGGCCAGCATGGTGAGCACGGTCCGAGCTGTGCCGGGCGTCGAGAGAGCCGATGCGGTGACCGCTCGCGGACTCGTGCTCGACATGGATGGGCGCAAGCAGTTCGCGTTCATGATTGCCTCGGAGCCGGGGGGCATGGGAGGTCCCTGGCGGCTGCAGGCGGGCAGGCTGGTCACGGCCGACGACGAGGTGGTCGTTGACCAATCCCTTGCCGATCAGCACGGCCTGGGTCTCGGCGACCGCATCGAGGTCCTCGGCAGCTCCCTGCGCATCGTCGGCCTTTCAGCCGGCACGAGGTCCTGGATGTCGAGCTTCGTGTTCGTGTCGCCCACCGCGGCCGAGGCCCTGCTCAGGTCCCGGGGTGCGGTCAGCTACGTCCTCGTGCGCGCCGCGGACCCCGGGACCGCCGCCGCAGACATCGAGCGGCGCAGCGGCCTGGCCGCACTCACCCCCGAGGCGCTGGGAGCCAACGACCGGCGCCTGCTGTCCAAGATCATGGGCGGCCCGCTGAACCTCATGGTGGGCGTGGCCTTCATCGCCGGCACGCTCATCGTGGCACTCACGGTCTACTCCGCCGTCGTGGAGCGACTGCGCGAGTACGGCATCGCCAAGGCGATGGGCGCATCCCGCGCGAGGCAGTTCGGCATCGTGCTCGGCCAGACGTCCATCCTGACGGCTCTGGGAGCAGTCGCCGGGTGGGCCGTCTACGAAGGGGGCTCCCGGCTCATCGCCTGGCTCCGGCCACAGTTCTGGGTACAGCTCTCCGCCGGCGCGGTGGTGACCGTGGCCGCAGCCGCCGTGCTCATGGCAGTCCTGGCCGCCGTCGTTCCGACCCTGCGCCTGGTCCGCCTTGACCCGGCCTCGGTGTACCGGGGGTGATGGAGTTGCCCGATGTCCCCGTAGCGCGGCGAATGCTCTTCTCGGAGCGCCGACGAGCCCTCCTCGGCATCGCCGGGATCACCGTCTCCCTGCTGCTCATGCTCACCCTGGATGCGATCTTCGCCGGTGCGACGCGTCAGCTGACCCGCTACATCGACAGCTCCCCGGCCGCGGTCTTCGTCTCCCAGGCCGGCGTGCGCACGATGCACATGTCCTCGTCGTCCCTGTCGATCAGCGCGGTTGCGGACGTCGCGGCGGTCCCCGGCGTGGCGTGGGCCCAGCCGATCCTCTACCAGTCAGGCTCCCTGACCGCGTCCTCAGCCAGGCAGCTGGCCTATCTCGTCGGATACCTGCCGGGGGAGCCGGGCGGGCCGACCCGTCTCGCGCAGGGGGCCGCACCTGGCCGGGGTGACATGGTCGTCGACGATCGGGCGGCGGACGCGATGGGGCTGTCCGTCGGCGACCGCGTCGAGGCCCTGGGGCGCTCCTGGCGGGTGTCGGGCATGACGTCCGGGCTGACGAACATCTCCAACACCGTCGCGTTCGTGGACTTCCGGGACTTCGCGTCCTCGGCCCGCCTCACCGGGACCGCCAGCTACGTCCTCGTGGGGCTCGCTCCCGGCTTCACCGCCGCTTCGGTGGCCGCGGCCATCGAGTCCCGGACCGGCTTGACCGCCCAGACCCGGGCGGAGTTCAGCATCCAGGAGCGCGGCATCGTGCGAGACATGAGCACGGATCTCATGGCGATCATGACGGTGGCCGCGTTCGCCATCGGTCTGGCCGTCGTCGGCCTGACCTTGTATGCCGCAACGCTCGGTCGCCTCCGGGAGATCGGCGTCATGAAGGCACTCGGCGCGCCACCGTCGAAGCTGGGCCGGATCGTGCTCACCCAGGCACTCTGGACCATCGCACCGGCACTCGGCCTCGCGATCGGCTTGGCTCTGATTCTCTCCGTGGTCGTGGAGTGGGTGTCACCCAACGTGACGATGGCCGTCGAGCCAGCCTCCGTGTTCCGGGCGAGCGTCGGCGCGGCGCTCCTGGGTGCGGTTGGAGCGGCGTCTCCACTGTTCAAGGTCGCCCGGGTCGACCCGGCTACGGTGTTCCGGAGGTCCCTGTGAACGAGATGGCGATCGAGGCCGAGGGCCTGAGCAAGGTTTTCGGTGAGGGCGACGTCCAGGTGCATGCCGTCCGTTCCGTGAGTCTGCAGGTCCGGCGGGGTGAGGTCCTGCTCATCATGGGGCCTTCCGGAAGTGGAAAGACCACCCTGCTGTCGATGCTCGGCGCGATGCTCCGGCCCACGTCCGGGCGGATCGTCGTGGGGGGCGTCGACCTCGCCACGCTGCCCGAGAGCAAGCTGCCGGCGTTTCGTGCCCGTCGGTTCGGCTTTGTCTTCCAGGACTTCAACCTCCTGTCAGCGCTGTCGGCCCAGGAGAACGTCGAGTTCGTGCTCAACCTGGCCGGCCAGACAGGCAAACGGAGCCGCGACACCGCCGCGAAGCTGCTCGAGGGGTTCGGGCTGGCGTCTCGACTCCACTTCAGGCCGCACAAGCTCTCCGGCGGTGAGAAGCAGCGCGTGGCCATCGCCCGGGCCATCGCCAACCAGCCAGACGTGATCCTGGCCGACGAGCCGAGCGCGAACCTCGACTCACGCATCGGGCACGAGATCGCGCGACTGCTCAAGCGCGCCGCCACCCACGAGGGTGCCGCGGTGGTGATCGTCAGCCACGACGCGCGCCTGAAGGACATCGCGGACCGGATCCTCTGGCTCGAAGACGGTGAGTTCCGCGCGATGAGCGAGATGGCCATCGATCCGGTGTGCGGGATGTCCGTCGAGAAGCAGGACAGCCCTCACCTGCGTCGGGACGGCGAGACGGTCTACTTCTGCTCCGCGGCGTGCCGGGATGAGTTTGCCGCCAACCCAGAACGATTCGTTCGAAGGCAGGCTGCCGAGCTGCCCGCCGCCAACCCGTCGTGAGGGCGCAGCCGGCCGGACGGCATACGGCAGCGGTCGTGCGCGCGACGGTGACGTCCGCGGGGTCGGGGCGCAGCGGCTTGAGGCGACGCCCGAGAAGGCACCGAGGCTGAAGAAGGGGCGCAAGCGAGGCTTCCCGCACGGACGCCCTGCAGGATGGCTACGAGACGACCGGCGCACCAGGCAAGCTTGGCCTGGTGCTGCCACGGGAGGCCCGACCCTAATGCGCCGCCAGGGCACGAAGGTCATGGCCCGGCTGGGCCGTGGACGCAGATCGCCTGGAATCCGCAGCCCCAAACGTCTCCTGGCACGCTGGGACGCCCGGCCCCCGTCAAGGGCCTCCAAGCTGCAGACCAAAGAGGTGTGGACCTTGGGTTGATGCGTGACGGTTCTACGCCGGTTGAGCCTTGACACTCTCGACGTTCAGCTGCCGCGTTCCGCGGGTCTTGGTCAGTGCACCTCCCAGAGATCGCTTGTTGGCGGACCGGACCGGTGCCCTCGCGTTTGACGGTGCGCAGCAGCTCGTTGCCGATCCAGAACTGCAGGATGTCCGCTCCGACGTGCACGTAGCACCGTTCCCCGGCCCGGTGCCGCCCACGGACACCTGCTGCCAGGACACGCACACGACCCGACCGTGGAGACCTTTCGGGCGACCCAGTCCGCCCGGAACGGTCCGGCTCGGTCGCGGGCTCGCGGCGGTCTCCGACTGTGAATCGCTCGGCCAGAGTGGCCATCTCGAGTCCTTGGTGGGGCCGGTCGGTGTTGTACCAGGCGACCCACGCGTGGAGGCGTTCCTGCGCCGACGCGATCGGGGAGAACACGGCGCCGGTGAGTAACTCGGCGCGCAGCGAGCGGTGGAACCGCTCGATCTTGCCGGTCGTCGTCGGCGAGCGGGGCTTGGTCAGCAGGTGCTCGATCCCGTTGACCGGGCAGATCCGGTCGAACAGCACCTCGGTCGGCGGATGGTTGAACCGGCCCGTGAAGACCTTCCCGTTGTCCGTCAGGATCTGTTCGGGCACCCCGTGCCTGGCCAGCGCCAATACCGACGCGTCACACACCGGTTGGGTCCTCCCCCTGACCATGAGCTCGGCGCTGCCACAGAACCGGGAATGATCATCCAGGCCGGTCAGGCACTTGAGCATGGTGCCGTCCTCGAGCAGGAACCCGCCGACCACGTCCATCTGCCAGCTCGTTCGCCCGCCCACGCTCCCACCGGCGCCTGTCACGCTGCTCACGCCGGCGCCGGCCCGGCTCGACCAGCCCGGCGCGCCGCAGCGCCCGGTACACCCACGACTCGCTGACCTCGAGTCCCTGCCTTGCCAGCTCGAACATGATCCCCGCGGACCCCATCCCGGATGCCGGCGCCGCGACTCCAGCACCGCCACCTCCGCGGCCGGGTCCATCTGGTGCGGGCACGACGCCTGACGGTGCGACCGGTCCGCCAGCCCCTCCAAACCGGCGGCCTCGTACCGGGCCAGCCACGCGTGCAGCGTCTGTCGAGACATCTGCCACGACGACGCCACCTCGGTGACCGTACGGCGATCGCTGATGACCGCCAAAACGGCCTTGTACCGCTGCTCAGCCACGCTCATCTCCCTCATCCAGGGAGTGCAAAGGATCAACCGAAGCGACCGTCAAGCATCAGCCGAAACACTGTCAGGCCTGAACCGAAGCCCGAACGTCAACCATCAGGCGAAGTCATACACTGCAGACCAAAGAGGCGGCAATGCGGGGATGCGTGCGCTGTGGCTTGCTGGCCCCGTCCAACGAGGAGCGAAGAATCGGATGCCAGCCATGTCAGCCCTCGAGCGGGCGTTCTGCCGCAGCAGTGCGTGGAGATTCGTCGCCCGCAAGGCTGTGCTCCCCTGGGCCCTCAACCACCATTCACTCACCGGCGACGTCCTCGAGATCGGCGGCGGAAGCGGCGCGATGGCTGCTGCAGCCGCCCACAGCTTCGGCCACGCCCGAATCACCGTCATCGACGTGGACCAGACCATGGTCGACACCGCTCGACTCGCACTAGCTGGATTCCCCCACGTCAACGTCCAGAATGCCGATGTGACGGCGCTGCCGTTCGAGACCGCTAGCTTCGACATGGTCACGTCGTACTTGATGCTGCATCACGTCATCGACTGGCAGGACGCTCTGGCCGAGGTCAGCCGGGTGATGAAACCCGGTGGCGCGTTCATCGGCTACGACCTCACCGATACGCGGCTCGCGCGGTGGGTGCACAGAATCGACGGATCACCACACCGCATCATCGCCCCGGGCGAACTCGCCGATGGGCTCGCGGCTGCGGGACTGACCGACATCAGCGTCAGGTTGTCGTTCCGCGGCCACCTGATGCGATTCCATGGCAGGCGGCGACGCGCTGCACCTCCGGGGCGGCATTCTCCCGCAGCCGCTCGACGATAGCGGCGGGTCGACCGGGCCAGCAGTATTCGCCTCGTCGGCGCCGCCCTCGCTGACGAGCAGTCCGATAGGCGGAAGGCCGCCGCTACCCCGCCCTGAAGGCTCCCGCCCACGCCCGAGCCGTGGACCACCACCACCGAGGAGGTGGCGACGGC
>NZ_JAKDLO010000232.1 GCF_030452765.1 Intrasporangium sp. | reverse complement strand
CACCTACCTGGTCAACAAGGCCCCATACCTCGACTACCCCGGCGCGCTGGCCGCGAGCTGGCCGATCGCCACCGGGATCATCGAAGGCGCCTGCCGCTCCCTGGTCGCCGACCGGATGTAATGCGGACGTCCGCATTACATCCGCAATGCCGAGGATGCGGTTATGCCGAGGACGGGCCGGGATCGCCTGTTGGGGGTGGGGATCGGCTCCAGACGCTCGGCATAATCGCGTGGGTCAGTTCAGGCTTCTCCTTGGAGGGTTCATCGAGAGGAGGAGCTGATCACATGAGTAGCGGGCGAAAGCTGGGCCGGGTGCCTGGCCCGTTGGCGCCGTACGCGGCGGGGTTCATCCGGACACTGGAGCGTGATGGTTACGCGGCTGGTTCGATCCATAACCATGTGCTGCGGATGGCGCAGCTGAGCAGATGGCTCGGTGCCGAGCGGCTGGATCCAAGTGACCTCAGCCGGGACGTGGTGGGACGGTTTCTGGCGTCACGACGGTCGGCTGGTTACCGTTCGAGGCTCTCGCTGCGGGGGTTCTCGCCGCTACTGGATCATCTGCGAGGGCTGGGGGTGGCTCCATCGGATCCGGCTGCGGTGGCGACCACGCCGATCGAGGTGTTGATGGAGCGCTACGCCACCTTCCTGCTGCACGAGCGAGGCCTGCAGCCGAACAGCGCTGTGGACTACGTGCGGGACGCCATGGCATTCCTGGGGTGGCTCAACCCGGATGGTGGGCTCGGCCTCGGCGGCTTGTCCGGCGGTCAGGTCATCGAGTATGTGCGGCGCGAGTGCGCGGGAGGCATGGTCGGACACGCCCGTCGTAGCACCGTGCGGCTGCGGGCGTTGCTGCGGTTCCTGTTCCTGGATGCTGCGGTCGACACGCCCCTTGCCGAGCTGGTGCCGTCGGTGGCGAATCGGCGCGACGACTGGTCATCCAAGGCGATCAGCCCGGCCGAGGCGGCCCGGCTGTTGGACAGCTGTGACCGGACCACCGCGGTGGGCCGGCGCGACTTCGCGGTGTTGACCGTGCTGTCCCGGCTCGGGCTACGCGCCGGCGAGGTCGCCGGGCTGCGGCTGGAGGACATCGACTGGCGCGGCGGGCAGGTCGTGATCCGCGGCAAGGGCGACCGCGTCGAGTCTCTGCCACTGCCGAGCGATGTCGGCGAGGCCGTGGTGGGGTGGCTGCAGGCAGAAGGGCCGCGCGGCGAGTGCCGCTGCGTGTTCACCAGGATGCGCGCGCCGATGGGTGGGCTGTCGACCGCCGGAGTCTCCAGGATCGTGGTCCGGGCATGTGCGCGGGCGGGACTGCCCCGCTCTCATGCGCACCGGCTGCGGCACTTCGCCGCGACCGAGATGCTGCGCGCCGGCGCGAGCCTAACCGAGGTCGGTCAGGTCATGCGTCACACCCCGAGCAGCCACCACATCGGACTACGCCACGGTCGATCAGCGCGCCCTGTCCGCGGTCACCCGCCCCTGGCCGGTGGGTGCGCCATGAGTGATCTGGCCGGCTCCTTGCAGGACTATCTCGCCGTCCGCCGGGCCGTGGGATTCAGGCTGAAGACCGAGGAACGGATGCTTGCCGACTTCGTGCGCTATGCCCGGCAGGCTGGCGTGAGCGTGGTCACCACCGAGGTCGCGCTGGCCTGGGCCAGGCTGCCCGAGCTGGGCAGCGCGCACTGGTTGGCGCGACGACTGCGGATGGTCCGCGGCTTCGCCCGATACCTGAACGCGATCGATCCAAGCGCCGAGATCCCGCCGGTCGACCTGTTGGTGGGCCGCCACCACCGCCCGGCCCCGCACCTGTACTCCGACGCGGAGACCGCTGCGTTGCTGCGCGCGACGGACGATCTCCGTCCCGCGTTGCGATCAGCCACCATGCACGCGCTGATCGGACTGCTGGCAGTCAGCGGCGTTCGGGTCGGCGAGGCGATCCGCATCAACCGCGAAGACGTCAACTGGGCCGAACAGACGCTGCTCGTGCACGACAGCAAGAACGGCGGCACGCGGCTGCTCCCGTGCATGCCAGCACCATCGAGGCGCTGCGCGAGTACAGCAGCGTCCGGGACCGGTTGTGCACGCACCCGCCCTCACCGAGCCTGTTCGTCTCCACTCGGGGTGCCCGGCTGGCCCACTCGACGATCTATCCCGCGTTTCGGGAACTGCTGCAAAGCACTGGTCTGGAACCCTCCTCGCCTGACGTCCGACGCCCGCGCATGCACGATTTCCGCCATTAGGTGGACGGCGGGGTTATGCGCCCTGTCTGAGTGTTCTGGCTGGTCAGGATGGTGCCGAGGGCGTGGTTGTCCGCATAATCCCGGCGGTCAAGGTCAACGCGTCATCGAGTCGAGCCAACCGATCAGTGAGGCGTCCGTGGTCCAGTCCGGCAAGGTCTTTGGGGTCAGGGGCTCGTAGGCGTCCTCGATCGCTTTGCGTTTGGTCTCCGCGTCTGCGCGGGCGTAGATCTCGGTGGTGGACACGTCGACATGGCCGAGTAGATCGCGGATGTAGATCAGATTGACCCCGGCCTGGATCAGGTGCATCGCCCTGGTGCGCCGTAACGTGTGCGGGGTGACCTTCAGGCCGGGAGCCCATCTGGGGTCGCGCGCCCGGACGGCCCGGACGTGGCGGGCCAGGAGTTTGGCGATCCCGGACCGGGTCAACCGGGCGTGGTTCGGTCCGCGGAACAGCGGGGCCGCGCCGGGACCGATTCCGGGGTGTGGGTCGAGGTGCTCCAGGTAGTCGGTGAGGAGTCGGGCGGTCGGGCCCATCACGGGCACGTACCGGACCTTGGATCCCTTCCCGCGGATCACCACCGTCATCGGTTCGGCGCGGCGGACGTCGGCGATGTCGAGGTCACAGAGCTCCTGGACCCGGGCGGCGGTGTCGTAGGCCAGGGCGAGCAGGGCGGTGTCCCGCAGCGTCCGTGCGCTGGCCGTGCCGGGTTCGGCGAGCAGCGCCTTGACCTCGACTGCTGTCAGGTGTCCAAGTTCTGGGGCCGGGATCTTCTTCTGCCGGATCGCCAGGACTTGGGTGACTTGGTCGAGGTGCTCGGGCTGCTCGACCGCGGTGTAGCGGGAGAATGACTTGATCACCGCCAGGCGCTGGTTGCGGGTGGCTGCCGAGCAGCCCCGCTCGGCCTCCAACCAGTCCAAGAACCGCAGGACCCGAGACCGGTCGATGTCGACCAGGCACAGCTTCTCCGGCGGGATGTGTTCTGCGTCTTTGAACCAGGTCAGCAGCAGCTTCATCGCGTCTCGGTAGGAGGCTACGGTCCTGGGTGAGACGGCGCGCTCCCCGGCCAGGTGCTCGGTGAAGAACTTCGCCAGCCAGCGCCCGGCAAGATCTGGTGGCGGCGCGGGTCGCCGGCTCACGACTTGTCCTCGGCCGGCGCGGGGATGACATAGCCGAACCGAAGTTGGGCTTGGGCGATCACCTCGGGGTAGGCGTCCGCGGTCAGCCTCAGGTAGTACTGGGTGCCGCGCAGGTCGGCGTGGCCCATGTAGCAGGCCAGATAGGGCAACATCGCGGCCAGATCCGCGCCGACTGCGGCCCAGCGTCTCAGGTTGGCCACCGCGAAGCCGTGGCGTAGCGAGTGGGGATGCGGACCGCCGGTGAAGTGGGGGATGTCGGCGTCGGCCAGGTAGCCGCGGAACCGCATGTATATCGTCGCCTGGTTGATCTGCCTGCCCGCAGCCCTGGCGTAGAACAGGTAGTCGCTGTCATCGGGGGCGGGGTGCGCGGCCGCGGTGTAGGCCTGAAGGGTCGCGGCGAGCCGCCTGGTGATCGGGACGCTCCTGCCTGGCCGTTCTTGGAGTCGCGGATCCGCAGCGTGCCCGCGGTCCACGTCCGGCAGGGTCAGGTTGAGCGCCTCGGAGATCCTCAGCCCGGCGCCGTACACCTCCAGCGGGCCGTTGACCGGTACCGGTCTTGTCGGGTCCACGATCCAGCCTCCGTCCCCGGAGCACCATGCCCCGGATGAGGCCAGCCTTCATCCGATCCGCGATTATGCCGAGCGCGCCTGCCTCGAGCGCGTTACACGGCAAGACCATTCACGCTTCGACGGCCCTCACTCGGCATAACCGTCGACTCGGTCGAAGTCATCGATCGGGATGCGGGGGACCTTGACGATGCCGGACTCGATGGCGTCCATCAGGGAGAAGTCGCTGACCGTCCACGGGAAGATGAAGCCTTCCTTGTAGCCGGACCCGGCGAGATAGAACGGGGTGGCGGACAGGTCGTAGACGGTCTTGACGCCGACCTTGCGGGCGATGGCTTGGATGCCCTTGAACCAGACCCGGGCGTCGACGTTGCGGTCGGCGTCCTCCTTGGCGCCCTTCTCGACGCCGGCCTCCGCGGCCTCGACGGTGATGGGCTTGTCCATGTAGCAGTGGTGGGCCTCGTCGTTGATGACGATGATGTCGCTCTGCCGCCGGGCGGTCCCGACACCCCAGCCGCGCAGCACCCGGGACACCATGGCGGCCTCGGTCTCTTTGAAGGGGTCGTCCCTGCGGCCGGCAAGGAGGATCTGGCGGGTGGTGCGGGAGACGCCCTTGATCTCCTTGGCGTCCTTGAGCAAGAACGGGTGATAGTTCGTGACGAGGATCTGGGCCCTGCCGAGCAGGCCGCGCAGGTCGGGGGGGACGAGGCCCCGCTGGTCGTAGTAGTTGTCCGGGTCGTTCGGCTGCAGGACGCGAAGCCGGTCGCGGATCGTGATGCCCGGGGTGATGACCAGGAACCGTTTGGCGTAGCGGCTGTTGCTGCGGGCGCCGGTGATCTTGTTGAGCGTCTGCCAGGCGATGAGCATCGCCATGACCACGGTCTTGCCCGAGCCGGTGGCCATCTTCAGCGCGACCCGGGGGAGGCCCGCGTTGTGCTCGGCGTTTTGCTCCTCGAGGTCTGATCGCCAGTCCTTGAAGCCGGCGACTCGGCCGCTGACCTCCGCCAAGAAGATCGCGGTCTCGGCCGCCTCACGCTGGGCGAACAGAATCCGGTTGTCCCGGTGCGCGGCGGCCCAGTGGTGCAGGAGTTTGGCGCTCGTGGCGGTGGCGCCCGTGTAGTCGCTTGCCCGCCAGATCTCGACATCCCGGCGCAGACCGTTGATCAGCGTGTTGCGCTGGACCTGCTCGTGGGTTAGCAGGAGCGAGAGTTGCTCGGGATCGTCGGAGGCTTCGGTGGTCGTCTTCTTGCCGCGGCCCTTCCGGACCGTCGCGACCGGGATGAAGGACTCACTCGGCCGGCGGCCATCGTTGACCACGCCGGTCGGGCCCGCCGGGCCGATCTGGAAGTGGCGCGTCGGAGGGTCATACGGCCCGTTGAGCACCGGGTCGTCTAGTGCCGTGGTGCCCCGGTCCGGCTGCCCTGCTGTCATTTCACAATTCCCCCAGTTCGACGTCTCGGTCACTCTAGCCAGACCCTTCGCGCGAGCGTCCGGGGTCCGAAGAGAAGGACCGACCTTTGTCCCTGTCGGGGACAGACCCGAAGTCCCGGTACGCAGGCCCAGGGGCAATGCCCGTGATTTAGGGTCTGAGAGGTTGGAGTCGGTGGATCGTGATGGTGTGGGTGACGGTGCGGACGGCGGGGGTGTGATCGGGTCGCCGGGGGGTAGCGGTGCGACCCGCCGCGTTTGCGGGCTCTCGGTGAGGAGCGTCCGGGTCGTTTCCTGACCAGGTTGGTCTTGGCGGTCAGCCAGTCGCTCAGGTGGG
>NZ_JAKDLO010000231.1 GCF_030452765.1 Intrasporangium sp. | reverse complement strand
CCCACCCGGCCAGGTTGACCGGGAGCGCGCCGACGACGAGAACCAGCAGGGCCGAGGGCACGAGCACGGCCAGCGGCAGGTCCGGGTTGATACTGCGCGCCGCGAGGAGGAAGACGGCCACGTGTCCGCCGACCGCCAGGACCGAGGTGACGGCGACGACCGGCAGGCCGCCGGGCACGGCCCGGATGCCGCGCCAGTCCGCGGCGAGGACCCGCCGCGGGTGAGCACCGACGCACCGCCGACGCCGCGCCCGGAGGGACACGACGACGGTGCCGACCACGGCGACGATTCCCGCCACCGACACGACGGTGCGCAGGCCGAAGCTCGGGTCGAGTGCTCCGCCGACGAGCCTGGCGCGCAGGGGCGACGGGACCCCGAGCAGCACCACGACGGCCAGGAGCACCTGGACGAGCTGGCCGAGCGAGCGTTCCCACGCGACGGCGCGCAGCCCGGTGCCTCGCGACCCGCCCTCGGGGCGCTGCCGCAGTCCCCGGTCCACGTCTCCGAGCACGCCTCCTGGCAGCGTGGCGTTGAGGAACTGGGACCGGTAGTACGCGGGGACGGCCTGGATGAGGCGCATCGGCACGCCGACCCCGGCACCGACCGCACACCACCGGTAGGCGCAGCACACGGTCGTCACCGCGGCGACGCCGACTGCGGCCAACAGAACGGCGGGGTCGGCGGCCCGGAACGCGTCGACGAAGGGCCCGGAGCCGAACCGGACGACCAGCAGGGAGAGGACGCCCACCGCGACGGCGAGCCGCAGCCAACTGCGCCACCGACCCTGTGGCGCAGGCCTCTCGACGGGGAGCTCGACCGTGGTGGCGATGGTCACCACCGCCTCGCACCGACGGTGACGGCGCGGTCGGCCAGCACCACCGACAGCGCGCCGGACACCAGCGCCGCAGGGTGGTCCCAGCCCGGCAGGTGGGCCCGGCGCGCAGCGGCCGCCGTGCGCAGGCGACGCCGCAGCTCCGGGTCGGTCAGCCAGCAGGTGAGCGCGTCGGCCAACGCGCTCGGGTCGCCCGGGGGGACGAGCAGCCCCGGCCGGATGCCGTCCGGGCCGCGGCCCAGGGACTCCGGGACCCCACCGACATCGCTGGCCACCACGGGGACTCCCCGCGCCAAGGCCTCGGTGACGACCATGCCCCAGCTCTCCGTCCGGGAGGGCAGCACGAGCAGGTCGGCCGCGTCGTACGCGGCATCGAGGCCATCGCGGTCCAGCGGGCCGGTGAAGGCGACCCGCCCGGCGAGCCCGCCTTCCTCGACGGCCGCCCGCAGGCGCGCCACGAACGCGGGCTCGAGGTCGAGGGCGCCGACGCACGTGCAGCGCCAGTCGCGCTCGCCGGGGCCAGCGCTCCGGGAGGCCCCGGCCAGTGCCGTGAGCGCGTCAACCAGCACGTCGAGGCCCTTGAGGCGCGTCACCGCGGCCACGCACAGCAGCCGCCCACCGCCAGCAGGTATGCCGCCGACGCCCGTCACGCGGTCCATTCCGTCCGCGCGCGCGCCGTCCGCACCGGGTGGCGCGACGTGGACCCGGTCGGCGGGCAGCCGATAGGTGTCCACGAGGTACTGCCGTGCCCACCGGCTGGTGGTGACGACCGCTGCCACCTGCGAGAGCATGAGCCGCTCGGCAGGAGCCAGGGATGGCTCCACGGACCCGAACGGCAGGTGGACCAGGACCACGACCGGACGGTTCCGCGCCGTAGCCGCCACGATGTCACCAGCGCCGGAGGCGAGCATCCCGTCGACGAGCACGACCGGTCGGCCGCCGGGGTCGTCGGCACCGGTTCCCACTGCCGTCCCCCCTGCCGTCCCCGGCGCGGTCCCCAGCGCAGCGGCCAGCGCGTCGCGCGCGGCACCGTCCGGATGCGGCCAGGCGCCCGGCACCACCGTCTCGTGGACCGACCAGCCGAGCGTCCGCAGCCCGGTGCAGACCTGCCGGTCGTAGCGGTTGCCGCCGCTGGGTCGACGCGGGTCGTCGAGGCCGTCCGGCAGGACGACGACGACCTCGGCCGCGCCGCTCATCCCGGCTCCAGGACCCGTCATCCGGGCTCCAGGGACCGCTCGTAGGACGCCCACGCGACCGGCGACTCGTGCAGGGTCACCAGAACCGAGCTCAGGTGGCGGCCGGCCGGGCCGAGCGCCCCCGTCGAGGCCAGCTCGGCCAGCCGGTCGGCGATGTACCGGGCCACCGCCTCCGTCGTCGAGTTGCGATCCGCGAACACCGCCTCGTCGTCGAGGTTGCGCCGGTCCAGCCCGTCCAGCACCCCGCGCAGCTGCGCCGCGGCCTGCCCGATGTCGACGAGGATCTGGTCGTCGTCCAGCTCGCCACCCCGGAAGGCGGCGTCGACGACATACGTCGCGCCGTGCAGCCGCTGGGACGGGCCGAAGACCTCGCCGCGCAGACTGTGGGCGATCATGATGTGGTCGCGGACTGTCACGGTGTACATGCCCTCATCCTCCGTCGGGGTAGCTGATGGTGTGGCACACCGCAGACAGGGTGCCGTCGGCGAGCCGGGGCAGGACCCTCGGAAGCTCATCGAACGTCGACGTGCCGCTCAGCAGCGCGTCGAAGGCAGGGTCGCGCAGCAGTCCCAGGGCGAGCGCCAGCCGGTCCCGGGGGCTGCGCCGACCGCGCCGGGCCGGTGCGACCATGCCGACCTGGCTCGCCACGATGCCGAGCCGGGCGGAGTGGAACCGCCCGCCGAGCCCGACCTCGACCGGGGTGTCGCCGTACCAGCTCAGCTCGACCACCCGGCCCTCGTCGGCGAGCAGGTCGAGCGACAGCCGTAGCCCGTCGCCGGACGTGCTGGCGTGGAAGACCAGGTCGCAGTCGCCGACCCGGTCCGGTGCGCAGGCGAACCCGACGCCGAGCAGGCGCGCCACCTCGGCGCGCGAGCCGTCGACGTCATACAGCATGACGTCCACTCCCGGGATCCCGGCCAGCAGCCGGGCGACGCAGCACCCGACCATCCCGGCGCCGACGACCGCGACCCGGTCACCCACGAGCGGCGCAGCATCCCACAGGGCGTTGACCGCGGTCTCCACCGTGCCGGCCAGGACGGCCCGTCGGGCGGGGACCTGATCGGGGACCGGCACGACCGCGGCGGCCGGGACCACGTAGACCGTCTGGTGCGGGTAGAGGCAGAACACCGTGCGCCCGCGCAGCCGCTCGTCACCGGCCACGACGCGTCCGACGTTGAGGTAGCCGTACTTGACCGGCCCGGGGAACTCGCCCTCCTGGAAGGGCGCGCGCATGGAGGTGGACTGGCTCGGCGGGATGCCGCCACGGAACACGAGCGCCTCAGTGCCGCGGCTGACCCCACTGAACAGCGTGCGCACCAGCACCTCGTCGGGCCCGGGATCCGCCTCCGTCGTGGCGCGGATCTCGCCGCAGCCCGGCGTGGTCACCCAGAAGGCCCTCGCGTCGTGCGGCAACCGAAGCCCCCTTTCAGTGGTCGGCGCCCAGGCTCCATGCCGGGAGGATGAAACCTCGACGGTTCATGCAGGTTTGTCTCGCAGTGACGTATTTACTGTAGACACATGAGTACGGAGGTACGCGGTGCCCTCACCCGAGCCTGAGCGCATAGGCCCATCGCCCAGCCCGGGACCGTCGCGGGCCCAGGTGGCGCGCACCGTCGTCGGTATGGCGCTCACCGTGCTGGCGGGTGCGCTGCTCTGGGCGGCGCTGGCCATGCCGGCCGTCCTGACCGGCCAGGGCCTCGCCGAGCTGTTGCGGTTGCCGGTCGAGGTCCTCGTCATCGTGCTGCTCGCCCTGGCCCTGCGCGGTCGGGCGCTGCGGGTCACGGCCGTCGTGGTGGGGCTGCTGCTCGGCGCCGTCGTGCTGCTCAAGGCGCTGAACCTGGGTTTCCACGCCTCCTTGGGCCGGCCCTTCGACGCACTGACCGACTGGTCGTACCTCGGGCCGGCCGTCGGGGTGCTCACCGACTGGGTGGGCCCGGGCCGGGCGAGGCTGATCACGATCGGCACTGGTGTGCTCGCGGCTGCGGTGCTCGTGGTGCTGCCGCTCGCCGCGGTCCGGGTCATGGGGGCACTGGCACGGCGCAGGCGGCGGGTCGCGAAGGTGCTGGCGGCCCTGACTGCGGTCTGGATCGTCGCGGCCCTGACCGGCGCGGCGTTCTCGTCCGGGGTGACGCTGGCCTCGGCCGGAAGCAGCCGCCTGGTCTGGGACACCGCGACCCGGCTGCGCCACGACCTCACCGACCGCGGCACCTTCGCGCGGCAGGTCGCGGCCGACCCGTTCGCCGCGGTCCCCGGCGACCGGCTGCTGACCCGGCTGCGCGGCAAGGACGTCCTGCTCGTCTTCGTCGAGAGCTACGGCCGGGTCGCGCTGGACGACCCCGAGGTCGCGGCGACAGTGCGCCCGGCCCTGGCCCGGGCCGGCCGCGAGCTGGGCGCGGCCGGGTTCTCGGCGCGGAGCGCCTACCTGACCTCGCCGACGTTCGGCGGCGCGAGCTGGCTGGCGCACTCGAGCGTCGAGGCCGGGCTGTGGGTGGACAGCCAGCAGCGCTACGACCACCTGCTCACGACCGACCGGTTGACCTTGGCCCGCGCGTTCGGCAAGGCGGGCTGGCGGACCGTCTTCGACGTGCCGGCGACGACCCGGACGTGGCTGCCGGGGCGGTCCTTCTACCGGTTCGACACGCTCTACACCGCCGAGAACGTCGGCTACCGCGGGCCGCGCTTCGGCTACGCGACGATGCCGGACCAGTACACGCTGCAGGCCTTCCGGGACCGTGAGCTGACCCCCGGGCACCGGCCCCCGGTCATGGCCGAGATCGACCTGCTCTCCAGCCACTACCCGTGGACTCCGCCGCCGCCCCTGCTGCCGTGGGGCAGCCTCGGCGACGGGTCGGTCTTCGGGCAGCCCGCCGGGGCCTCGCCGGACCTGCCGGGCGACCGGACCGCCGACCCGCGGCAGGTCTACGCCCAGACGGTCGCCTATGCGATGCGCACGCTGGCCTCCTTCGCGGCGACGAGCAACGACCCCGACCTCGTGATCATCGCCATGGGCGACCACCAGCCGAACAGCTCGGTGACCCGTCCGGGAGCGAGCCACCAGGTACCGGCGATGGTCATCGCCCATGACCCGGCATTGCTGGCGCAGGTCGCCGGGTGGGGCTGGGACCCCGGGTTGGCGCCGGCTTCGGATGCGCCGGTGTGGCCTATGAGTGCGCTGCGCGACCGGATCCTGACCGACTTCGGATAGGAGGGGACATGGGACCGGCCGGGCCCGTCGGAGATGACAACCGGGCGAGCCGGTGTTGAGGGGAAGGGAACGGAAGTTGAAAGGACAAGGAACCATGACACTACGGGTGATCGGGGCGGTGGCGGCACTCGTGTCGGCTGCCGTGCACTTCTGGGAGCTGGTGTTCAACGGGTACAACACCCTGGCGGTGGTCGGACCGGCCTTCATCGTGAATGTCGTCGCGGGTGTCGTCATCGCGGTGCTGCTGCTGGTCTGGCACCACTGGGCGCCGTTCTTCCTGCTGCTCGGCTTCGGCGTGCTGACCCTGGCCGGCTTCGTCGTCTCGGCGACGGTCGGGCTGTTCGGGGTGCACGAGCAGTGGTCCGGCTTCCCGATCTGGGCGGCGGCCGTCTCCGAGGCGGTCGCGATCGTCCTCGGGCTCGTCGGGCTCGCCCAGGCATTTCGGGGTGCGCCGCGGCCCCCCCCAGGCAGTGTGGGGAGCCCGGGCGCGGGCGGCAAGGGGCC
>NZ_JAKDLO010000230.1 GCF_030452765.1 Intrasporangium sp. | reverse complement strand
CCGACCCGGCCCAAGCCTCCTGACCCCCGACGAACTTACGATCCTGACCACTAAGGCGCGCTATGTGGGATGATCCCGGCGTGTCGTCTTGACCGACAGGCGCCTCTGCGGCAGTCAGCGGGTATGCATAACCGTTCGACCGCAGAGGCGCCCCCATGCTGCCAACAGAAGACCTGTTCGTCTACGTCTACACCCTCGTCGATGACGCGATCGCGACCGGCGCGATCGGGCTTCAACGGCAACGCCTTCACGGCCACCCAGGCCGCGCGTGACACCGCCGTGCTCGTCCGCCCACCAAGGTCCAGCGCGCCAGCATGCCCAGGATCCTGCAGAAGGTTCATCGCCGAGTGGCGCAATCGCGTCGAGGCCACCTTCGGCGAGACCACCGACCGGATGGAACTGGCCCGCCACGGCGCCCACACCTCCCTCTCTGTCAGGCTGGGGTGAGACACCGGGCAACTGGGGACAGGGATCTCCACTTGACCGGGGTGGCTCCGAGGCAGGTCGCCACCCGCCCCGTATCGTACTTGCCAGATCCCTTCACCTGTAACGCATTTCACCGATACCTCGGTGCAGACCCTCTCAATGTGCACCTGCGGGCGCTTCCGCGCGGTAGGCCAGATTGGGCCGACTTGACCCAGAGTGCTCCGGTCACGTAAGTGGAGGTCCCTAACGGGGGAACTCATCGTGTAGGGCGTGACTGGAGTAGGGGACGTGACCGGTAGCGAGCAGGCGTGGCCATGGCTGTGGCGGGCGGCGGCGAGGTGCTGGTCGATCCGGCACCGAGGCCGACGAGGCGGCAGTTCACCGCGGAGTATCGGGCTCGGGTGCTGGCGGAATACGAGGCGTGGAACAGCCAGAAGGCAGCGATGCTTCGTCGTGACGGTTTGTACCAGTCGCAGGTGTTCGACTGAGGCAGAGAACGCGACGCGCGGGCGGCGGGACACGGGTATTCCCGGACATCGAATCGGGCTGTCGGGTGGCCCGGGGGTGAGATTCCCTCGGGCTCGCCGGCGAGCTCATCGAGATCGCGTCGCAACCCTGGGTCCGCGAAACGCCGCGCCAACTGCTCTTGCAGGGCCAGACCCGAGAGCCACTTGGCGCGCCCGCCGTAAGGCACGATGTCGGCGACCGGCTACCCATGGACCGTCAGTGTCACGCGCTGCCCAGCACGCACCGCATCTATCGCGCGATGCGTCTCGTTGCCCAGAGCACGAACACCAACCTTCATGTGCGACCGCGTAGCACCGCATGGTCGCCTCACCGGACGGGCCCTCGCCCCTCCCTCACTGCGCTCGGTCGATCCCTGGGGCCTTGGTTCACAGGGACGTCCGGCCGTTCCGCACCAACCCACCCACCTCACCTGCAGTCGATCGGTGGATCCCCGGCTCAGCCGATCCGCGTCGCGTCGGGGGCGAGTTGCGCCCACACGCGCTCCACCGCTGCCGCCAGGTGCTCGAGAGGGTAGGGGAGGCGGTCGTCGGGTTCGTGCTGGGCGTCGGCGAGCGACATACCGATGAGCCGTCGCTCCCGCAGGAGACCGGCCAGCGCGCCGAGTTCGTCGCGTTGACGGCACACGAACGCCTCGTCGACAGGCCGCCCGTGACCCGGCACCACGACGGTGTCCGAGCCGATCCAGGTCAGGTGCGAGCCCAGCGTCTCGGGCCACTCGAGCGGCCAACAGTCCAACCCCAGCGACGGGTGGGCCGACTGCTCGACGAGGTCACCGAGGAAGACGACGTCGGCATCGGGCACCTGGATGGCGATGTCGCCGTCGGTGTGGCCGCGCCCCGTGTGCAGCAGGGTGACCGCGCGGTCGCCGAGGTCGATCGTCGCGCTCGCGGCGAACGTGCAGTCCGGCTCGCGCAGCCGCGTCGCGAGGACGTCCGCGACGTCCGACGCGGTATAGCCCAGCTCGGGTCCGTCCCCGGGGTCTGCCGCGAACAGTCCCTTGATCCGCGCTGCGTCGGCCTCCATCGACCGAGCCGCCGCCTCGTGCGCATGGACCGTTGCCCGGGCGAAGGCGATGTTGCCGAAGGTGTGGTCGAAGTGGACATGGGTGTTGACGACATGACTGACCTGCGTGCCCGGGAACTGCCCACGCACGGCCGTGACGACCTCGCCGCCCTGGACCGCGCTCGCCCGGGTGTCGATGACAACGGCGCCGTCCCGGCCGAGGACGAGCCCGACCCCGACGTCCCACTGGGGGAACCGGGCGTGGAAGACGCGGTCGGCGACCTCGACGAACGGCCCAACGCTCACGGATCCCACCGTAGTGCCGGGCCGTGGCAGGGTGGGCGGGTGGACTGCGCCTTCTGTTCCGTCGTCGCCGGCGACACGCGTGCCGACATCGTGCTCGACGAACCGGACTACGTCGGGTTCCTCGACAAACGCCCGGTCTTCAAGGGTCACACACTCGTCGTGCCGCGTGAGCACGTCCCCACCCTGCTCGACCTGCCGCCGGCCTTGCACGCGGGTCTCGTCGCTGTGACGCAGCGGGTCGTGAGTGCGGTCATGACCGGGCTCGGCGCTCAGGGGGCTTTCACGGCGATCAACACGGTCGTCAGCCAGTCGGTGCCGCACCTGCACGTCCACGTCGTGCCGCGCACGAAGGGCGACGGGTTGCGCGGGTTCTTCTGGCCGCGCACCACGTACGCCGACGCCGAGGAGGCCGCGGCGTATGCCGCCAAGCTGGCCGGGGCGCTCGCACCCCCCTCCCCGTCCGCCTGAGCTCTGCGAACGGAGGCGAGAGAGCGTCTGGACTCTTGCGGAGCCCAACTACGGGCCCGACCGGCGCATCGCGGTCATCCCTCTCCGGTGACCGGGTCGATGATCGCGCCGACCTGCCGGATCCCGTCGCAGGGGAAGCCGCCCCGAGCCGCGTGCTCGCGGATCAGGTCCTCGTCCCGAGCGTTGTAGACGCAGAAGAGCCGCTCGTCCGTGACGTAGGAGTGCACCCACTGGATGCTCGGCCCCAGGTCGGAGAGCACCGCGTTCGATGCGGCGGACAGGTCGTGCAGCTGGTCGCGGGTCATCTGGCCGAGACCCGGCACGGACCTCTCGATGACGTACTTCGGCATGGTTCCTCCTTGGTTCGTGGTGGCTATCGCCACCTGCTGTCCGTCCAGCGTCAAGGCGGGAGGGGTCTCGTGTCATGAGGCGTTCTCCTCAGGACAGCGCGGCGCGCCTGCAGGGGTGCGGCGCCTGCAGCGTGCCGCGCATCCAGGGTGCGGCGCCTGCAGGGTGCCCCGCATGGAGGATGCGGTCAGTCGTGCGATGCCCGATGGGGAAGCAGCCCGTGCTCGATGGCGAAGAGGGTCGCGGCGGCTCGGGTCGACACGCCGGCCTTCGTGTAGATCCGCTCGACGTGGTTGCCGACGGTCTTCGGGGTGATCCCCAGGCGGCGGGCCACCTGCCGGTTGGTCAGGCCGTTGGCGAGCAGCGCGAGGACCTCGACCTCGCGAGGGGTCAGGCCGGCGGGCCGCGGGGCGGCGAGGGTCTGGCGTTGCCCGGCGGCGGCAAGCACGGCGTCCACCGCGGCCGGGTCGAGGCGGCCGTCGCGTGCCTGCCGGGTCACGTGTGCCGCAGCCTGGGCTGCGCTCAGGGCAGGTCGGTGCGGGCGGGGCTCCTGCTTCGCGTGGTAGGTGTCGGCCACGGCGAGGATTCGCGCGGTCATCGGCATGGCGTCTGCCCTGAGCCCGCGGTGGTAGCCCGAGCCGTCGAGTCGCTCGTGGGCCAGGGCGGCGACCGCGCCGATCTGCGCCAGCCGGGCCGGACGGGAGAGCATCCGCTCGGTGTAGTACGAGTGCAGGCGCACCCGTTCGAGCTCGGACTCGTCGAGCGGGGTGGTCTTGTCCCAAATGCTGTTGGGCACGCCGACCCGACCGAGGTCGTGCACGAGACCTGCTCGGCGGACGAGACGGATATCGTCCAGGGGCATCCCGGCACGTTCAGCTGCCGCCGCGCAGAGCTCTGCCACGCCGCGGGAGTGCCCGCCGAAGACCGGCGACTTGAGGTCCACCCAGTCACCGACGGCATCGAGCGCGGCGTCGAGGTCGGCCTCGGACAGAGGTAGGCACAACCCCGGCTCGACCTCGGTGAGGTCCTGCCACCGTCCCTCGGTGTCCAGCCCGTCGAAGAGCGGCGTGGGGTCCCGGCAGAGGTCGTCGACGACGGCGGGGTCGAACTGAGTCCCCCGCCGGGACCGGACCACCTCCACGGCGGTGGCGACTCCACTCCGACGGTGATGGACCTCCGCAACGTCGGCGACATGCCAGAGCCGGACCGGCAGGCCGATGTCCTCGCCCGCGAGGCCCTTCGGCAGGCCCTTGCCGTCCCAACGGGCGAAGATCTGGTCGAGCAGCCGACAGGCCTCGTCATCGATGCCGAGCCGCTGGGCGACCGCCGTGGTCACCTGGCAGTGGGCGTGCAGGGTTTCCTGAGCGCTGCGGGCCCCCGTCGCCACCAAGGCGGCGACCCGGCCGGCCCGCCGGGGCACCGACGCGCCCGCACCGGCTCGGCTCAGCAGGTAACCGAGGAAGGGCAGCGGGGCCAGGTCGCGGTCATAGACGCCGGCACGGTAGTCGATGTCGTTTCCGAACCACGCCGCAGACTGGTGGGAGTCGGCGATGCAGCCGAGCCAGCCGAGCAGGGTTACGTAGTAGAGGGCTTCCCGGTCTCGGTCAGGGGCCCCCATGCGGTCGGCCAGCCGGCGTGCGATGACGCACGAGCGCGCGACGTGCCCCATCGGCTGTCCCAACCCGAGGTCGACGGCCAGCGACAGGGTGCCCAGCAGCTCCGGCAGGCGCACCCCGCTAGACGCGACCTTGCCCATCATTCGAGGGTAGCCCGAGAGTCGCCCTCCGGCCGGATGCCCGGCTGGTCCGGGGTCGGGCGGGACAACCGACCGGAACGAGTCCCAGCCGCCGGACTCGTTTGTGCGGGGGAGAGGCCCCGGCGCCGCCGTCGTTCCGGCCACTTGGCCGGCGGGGTGGCCACTTGGCCCGGCGGGGTGGGGACTGGGGTCGGGTACGAGGTGCGCCGCGCAGGGATCAGCCGTCGGCCGTTTGCACTCTCGGGGTGAGAGTGCCAATAATGGCGCTTAGCACTCTCACCATGGGAGTGACAGAACCGGGCCGTGTGCCGAGGGGTCGGCGTTCGCAGCGACGTGAGCTGTGAGGGTCTGCTCCGGCCGTCGCGGGCGACACGCGGACCACCCACCTTTCGATTCGCGTGGAGGAACCACCGAATGGCCAAGACCATTGCGTTTGACGAAGAGGCGCGTCGCGGTCTCGAGCGCGGCATGAACATCCTTGCCGACGCCGTCCGTGTCACGCTCGGCCCCAAGGGCCGCAACGTCGTGCTGGAGAAGAAGTGGGGAGCCCCCACGATCACCAACGACGGCGTCTCGATCGCCAAGGAGATCGAGCTCGACGACCCGTACGAGAAGATCGGCGCCGAGCTCGTCAAGGAAGTTGCCAAGAAGACCGACGACGTCGCCGGTGACGGCACCACGACGGCCACCGTCCTTGCCCAGGCCATGGTCAAGGAGGGCCTGCGCAACGTCGCCGCCGGGGCCAACCCGATGGCGCTCAAGCGCGGCATCGAGAAGGCCGTCGACGCCGTGACGACCGCCCTGCTCGACTCCGCCAAGGAGGTCGAGACCAAGGAGCAGATCGCCTCGACCGCGAGCATCTCCGCGGCGGACGAGGAGATCGGCCAGCTCATCGCGGAGGCGATGGACAAGGTCGGCAAGGAAGGCGTCATCACCGTCGAGGACTCCAACA
>NZ_JAKDLO010000059.1 GCF_030452765.1 Intrasporangium sp. | reverse complement strand
TCACCATACCGCTGAATCCACCCCCCGAGGCGTGGACGACGAGCCCCGGCACGGGTCAGGGAGGTGCGAGCACGGCAGACCACCCGAGCAGCATCGACGGCGCGAGCGGTATCGGCGGCGGGAGCACCGGCGAGACCGTCATCACGACGGGCAGCGGTGCCTGAATGGCCGAGGCACGACATGCCTCCTGGGAGCGATGGCTGAGCATCGGCGGCAGCATCGTCGCCCCGATCACGGCCATCAGCACCTTGCTGTTCTACTTCGGCTATGTCTCCACCCGGGCCCAGTACCTCTTCTTCGGCCTCGACGTCGACACGGTGGGCCTGACCACCCAGGACCTCGTCATGCGCAGCGGGCAGCCACTGCTCGTGCCGCTCATCGTCCTGCCGCTCGTGGCCGCCGTCGCTGTGGTCCTGGCCCACCGCCTGCGTCCTTGGCTGGTCTCGCACTCCGGCGCGGGCATGGTGGTAGGAGGCGTCCTGCTCGCTGTGGGTCTCGGGCTGATCTTCACCTATCCGCTGGTCGAGGGCTGGCCCTACTACCCGCTGGTGACCCCACTCGTGGTGGCAGCCGGCGGCACGGTGACGGCATACGTCATCGGCCTGCGCGGGGCACCCGTGGCGGCCCGAGTCGGTCTGTGGATCCTCGTAGCGGCCGGGGTGTTCTGGGCGAACGCGACGGTGGCCCAGTGGTCCGGAGCCGGTCTGGCACGCGAGCAGGCAGCCCATCTCGAGCGGTTGCCGCAAGTCGTCTTCGACACGAAGGAGCGCCTCTACCTCCCTTACGCCGGCAGCGTCGAGACGGCGCTGCCTCGCGCGGAGGGTCAGCAGTTCGCCTACCGCTACCGGGGGTGGCGGCTGCTCGTGCAGAAGGGCGATCGGATGTTCCTCGTGCTGTGCCGGCAGTCGGGCAGCACGTGCGCCCTGAACCCCGCCAGCCCCACCCTCCCAGTCGCCGTCGACGGCGACGTCCGCCTGCAGTTCTTCGCGCCATGACGGTGCTGATGTGCTGATGCCGGCCCTGGGCTCCACCGGGGACGTCATGCCGTTCCTGGCGCTGGCCGGCGACCCCGTCGTCGGGGCGACGGCGGCGACGTGGCAACCTCGTCCCATGACCTGGTCCGCGGCAGCAGAGTTCACAACAGAGGCGTGCTACCTCAACACGGCGTCGATCGGTCTGCCGCCTGCGGTGACGAGCCTTGCCGTGAGCGACGACATCAGGCTCTGGGCTGCCGGGCGACGTGAGCCGGCCGACTACGACCCCCTGGTCGAGCGCGCTCGCAGACGCTTTGCCGACTTCGTGCACGTCGACCCGTCCCTCGTTGCGCTCGGGCACCAGGCGTCGCCACTGGTCGGGCTGGTCGCAGCCGCCGTACCGGATGGCGGCGAGGTCGTCGTGGCCGAGGGTGAGTTCACCAGTGTGACGTTCCCGTTCGCGGCACACGCCGACCGTGGGGTTCAGGTCCGAGAGGTGCCGCTCGGCGAGGTCGCCGACGAGGTCGGTCCGTCGACCGCGTGGGTTGCCGTCGCGGCCGTCCAGTCCGCCGACGGGCGACTCGCCGACCTCGACGCGGTCGAGGCGGCGGCCCGACGTCATGGCGCACGTGTGCTCGTCGACCTCACCCAGTCCGCCGGGTGGCTCGACCTCGACGCGAGCCGTTTCGACGCCACGGTGACGAGTGGCTACAAGTGGCTCCTCGGGCCACGCGGCACAGCGTTCCTCACCGTCGCGCCCGATGTGGTCGACCTGCTCCGGCCACTTGCGGCGGGCTGGTTCGCCGGTGAGGACGTGTGGTCGAGCATCTACGGCCTGCCGCTGCGTCTCGCGGGCAACGCCCGACGGTTCGACGTGTCACCGGGATGGCCGGCCTGGGTCGGTGCCGAGAAGTCGCTCGAGTTCCTGGCCGGGATAGGCCCTCGTGCGTTGCAGGACCACGCGCTCGAGGTGTCACGCGCCTTCGCCGCTGCGGCCGGCCTGCCGGTATCCAGCTCGGCCATCCTCTCGCTCGAGGCCGTGCCGGACGCGGACGCGCAGGTCTCGGCCGTGTTGCAGCGCTACCACGTTGTCGCGGCACACCGGGCGGGGCGGCTGCGGGTCTCCTTCCACGTGCACAACACGGTGGATGAGGTGGCCCGCGTCGGGGCAGCGCTGGCAGGCCTGCTCATCGCCGGCTGACCCCGCGGGCTCTCAGGCGTCGAGCTGGTCGCCGAGCCCGGTGACGTCGCGGGCGTGCCCGGTGATGCACGCTCGATCGGGTTTTGTGCACGCTCGATCGGGTTTTGTGCACGCTCGATGAGGACTACTGCACTCTCGATGACGACTACTGCACTCTCGATGTGAGGGGGTGTGAGCGGGTCGGTCAGTCGATCAGTCTGCGAGCGCGGAGTGCAGGGCGCGCCAGTCGATCCCGCGCGGCGCCCGATCCACGATCGTCTGCAGCAGCCCCAGCCGGGCCGCCCGCAACTCCGGCTCCTGTGCCATGACGAGCACCTCGTCGAAGAACCGCTCCAGCACCGGCACCATCGGCCCGGCCGCCTCGGCCCACGCCGGCAGCCCGCCCCCGGCGAGGTCTGCCAGCGCAGCGACCTTCTCGTGCAGCGCGAGCTCCGCGTCCTCGCTCAGCGCCCCCGGGTCGTATGCCGCCGAGCTCCCTTCCGGGACAAGGCGGGTGATGCGTTGGGTGGCCTCTACGAGCCGCGGGAAACCGTCTCGGCCGCTGACCGCCTCGATGTCGTGCAGGGCTGCCTCGGCCTTGCCCGGCGCGTCGGCGAGCGGCTGCACCGCGGCGGCCAGGGATACCGGAACACCCTCGTCGTGGAGCTGCTGAGCGAAGCGGCCGGTCACGAACTCGGTTGCCGTGTCGATCGACTCGTCGGACACCTCGAGGCCCTGCTTCCGGAGCCGGTTCGCAGCGACCACCAGGCCACGCCGGACCGAGATGCCGGCCAGCGACGGTTGGGAGCGCAGGATGGCGATGACACCCAGCGCCGCGCGCCGCAGCGCGAAGGGGTCGGACGAGCCGGTCGGCTTGGCCCCGAGGGCGAACATCGCCATGAGCAGGTCGAACCGGTCGGCCAACGCGAGGAGAGCGCCGGGGCGGCTCGCGGGCAGGGCGTCGCCCGCCGAGCGGGGCAGCTCCATCTCGTAGAGCGCCGTGGCGACCTGCGGAGTCTCCCCCGCCCGGGATGCGTACTCGCGCGCCATCGTACCTGCGAGGCTGGACAGCTCGACGACCATCTGCGAGGCGAGGTCGAACTTCGCGAGCTCGCCCGCTCGCGTCAGGGTACGTGCCTCGGCCTCCTCGAGGGCGGCGCCTCCGGCCTCGGCCAAGGTTGCGGCGACGTCGCCGATCCGGTCGGCCCGGTCGGCCATCGAGCCGATCCGGTCCTCGAAGGTGAGCTTGGCGATACCGGCCCGCAGGTCGTCGACCGGCACCTTGAGGTCGGCGGCGAAGAAGAAGGCGGCATCCTCGTAGCGGGCCCGCAGGACGTTCTCGTTGCCGACCCGCACGAGGTCGTCGTCGCAGTCGCCGTTGGCCATGGTGACGAAGTGGGGCATGAGGGCCCCGTCAGCGGATCGTACTGGCAGATAACGCTGGTGCTTGCGCATGACCGTCGTGAGGATCTGCTCCGGCAGCTCGAGGTAGCGCTCCTCGAACGAGCCGCGAATCCCGTGTGGCGCCTCGACGAGGTTGGTGATCTCGTCGACGAGATCGGACTCCGCCTCGACGTCGACGACGCCACCGACCTGCGTGGCAAGCGCCTGCGCCTGCTCGACGACAGAGGCGCGACGCACCACCGGGTCCAGGACGATTCCCCTCTCCTCGAGCTTGGGCACGAGCACCGACGCGTTCTCGATCTCGACGAGAGGCCCGCGCGCACCGCGGTCGACGTAGGTCGTGCGACCCGATGCCAGCTCGGACACCTGCACCGGGACCACGGTCTCGCCCCAGAGGGCCACGACCCACCGGATCGGGCGGCTGTAGCTGAGGACCGGATCGCCCCAGCGCATGTTCTTGTCGGCCCGCAGGCTCGAGATCACCTCTGCGACAATGGAGCCGACGACCTCACGGACCTCGCGGCCCGACTGGTGCACCGCGACGGCCACGTGCTCGGCGCCGTCGAACTGGGCCCTGACCAGATCAGCCACCCCAACCTTCTGCCCGCGCGCGAATCCCTCGGCCGCCCTCGTCGGGTTGCCGTCTGCGTCGAACGCAGCAGTGACCTTGGGTCCCTTGCGGAGAGTCTCGGCGTCCGGCTCATGGCTCGCCACCTCAGGCACGAGCGCGAGGATTCGCCGGGGCGTCCCGACGACCGACACGTCTCCGTGCTCGAGCCGACTCGCGCCGAGGCCCCTGAGCAGGCCGGCGTGCACCTGCTCGATCGCCTGGTCGACGACGTGCGGTGGGAGCTCCTCGAGACCGATCTCGACGGCCAGCAACCGCGGGGCCGCGCCGGCGAGGTCGCCCAGCTCAGCGGCATACTCACCTGTGGCACCGCGCGACGGCGGCAGGATGGCTCGCCCCTGCATCGGCGCGAGCTCGTTTGCCAGCAGAGGGAACCCGAGCTCCTCACGACGCTCGACCCACAGCCGTGACACCTCGCGGGACAGACGGCGCATCGTGCCGAAGGCCTTGGCGCGTTCCGTCGTCGAGATCGCGCCGCGCGAGTCGAGGACGTTGAACGCGTGCGAGCTCTTCAGGACGTACGTGTGTGCCGGGACGGGCAGGCGTGTGTCGATCATCCGCTGTGCCTCGGCCGTGTACGACTCGAAGAGCACCTGGCTGGTGGGGACGTCGGCATCGTCGAGGTAGTAGCGCGACATCTCGTACTCGCTCTGCCCGAAGACCTCGCCGTAGCTGATGCCGGGCGAGTACTCCATGTCCTTGAAGTGGGTCTTGCCCTGCAGGGCCATCATGATCCGCTCCATGCCGTAGGTCAGCTCGACCGAGACGGGCTCGAGGTTCTGGCCGCCGACCTGCTGGAAGTAGGTGAACTGGGTGATCTCCATGCCGTCGAGCCAGACCTCCCAGCCCAGGCCCCAAGCGCCGATCGCGGGCTGCTGCCAGTTGTCCTCGACGAAGCGGACGTCGTGGGCGGTCAGGTCGATGCCGAGCGCCTCGAGCGACTCGAGGTAGAGCTCCTGCGGGTTGCCCGGGTCGGGCTTCAAGATCACCTGGAACTGGGTGTGCGTCTGCAGGCGGTTCGGGTTCTCACCGTAGCGGCTGTCGTCGGGGCGCACGCTCGGCTCGACGTAGGCGACCCGCCACGGTTCGGGGCCGAGCACGCGCAGGATGGTGGCCGGGTTCATCGTGCCGGCGCCGACCTCGGTGTTGTAGGGCTGCACGACCATGCAGCCCCGGTCGGTCCAGAACTTCTGGAGGGTGAGCAGGGCGTCCTGGAAGGTCAGCGTGGAGTTCTCGGGCACCCGCCAAGGCTACCGACCGGATGCCGCCGGGCCCCCGTCCGCCCATCGCGCGCCAAGCACAACCGGAGGTTACGGGCAGTAGGACACAACAAGTCAGGCGGGAGGCGCCTGGTCGTGCTCAGCCGACGTACGCGGACGGGACTTGTTGTGTTCTTCCGCCCGGGCCGAGCCAGATGTTGGCACCGATCGGCGGGGCAGCGCCCGGATCGACCGCCCGGGTGAGCACCCACCGGACCCAGGCCTGCTCGAACATCGCCTGCTCCCAGCTGAACCGGAAGACCCGCCAGCCGGCCAGGCCGAGCTCGGCGTAGCGCCAGCAGTCCGCAGTGAGCTGCCGGCGTTTCGTGTGGAACTCATGACTGTCCGCCTCGACGACGATGCGCCGAACTCGATCGACCAGGTCCGGGACGACGAACAGCCCGTCGGCGACCTGGATCCGCACCTGTGGCACAAGGTCGAGCCCGGGCACGTCGAGGCTGATCGCCCGCAGCACCGACTCGAACGGGTTGGCGGCACGGGGCGAGGCATGCCGAAGCACCCGCACCACCTGTGGCCGTCCCGGGCCGCTGACCTGCCTACTGGCGGCGGCCAGCTCGCGGGCTCGGACCGTGCCGGACCGCAGGGCCGAGTCGGCGATGGCCAGCGCCTCGTCGAAGGGCATCGCACGGGCACAGGCGAAGACGGTTGCCAGTGGGGCGGTGACACCGGCCTTCCGTTCTTGCCTGGTCAGGACTCCAGTCCGGAGCACGGCACCGGCCCTCGCCTCGGGAGTGAGCTTGCGGCCGCGCGGGACTGTGAGCTCGGGGATCTCGGGAGTCGTCTTGACCTTCCAGCCATGCTCGAGCGCAGCCGAGCGATGGGACGCGACGGCGGACAGCTCGTGCGCGAGGGCACGTGTGGTCTCGAGCTGAGGCGAGACATAGCGGTTGCGGCGCGGCCGGAGCACGGACCCGTCGCGCACGGCAGCCTCCAGCTGACGGTGGGTGATGGACCTCAGGAGCTCGGCACGGGTCGCGACGCCGCCGAGCCGCTCGAGTGTCTCCGGGACCGTCGTCATGCGCCGATCCTGCCCACTCCCCGTGCCGCACCACCCGGGTTTTCCACAGCCCGCGAACCGGGCCGCGCAGTTACCGGGCAGTACGACACAACAAGTCCGGGCCAGCCGGCCTGCTCGTGCACGAGCAGGCCAGGCGACCGGGACTTGTTGTGTTCTTCCGCCCGCCGACGGCAGGCCAGGCGACCGGGACCAGTCGTGTCCTTCCGCCCGCCGACGGCCGGGACGAACCGGTCAGGTCTGGGTGCGATCCTCCGGTGCGACGCCGTCGGGCTGCGGCGGCCCGGCACTCGTCCCGGCCATCGCCGGAGCCGCACCCGGCGGGCCCACGACCCCAGCCTCCTCGTCAACGTCAGCCGCGGCACCCGCGAACTGAGCGGCATACAGCCTGGCGTATGCGCCGTGGCGCTCGAGCAGCGCGGCGTGCGTGCCCTGCTCGACGATCCGGCCGTGCTCCATGACGAGAATGAGGTCGGCGTCGCGGATCGTCGACAGGCGGTGCGCGATGACGAAGCTCGTCCGGTCGGACCGCAGTGCTGCCATCGCGTGCTGGACGAGCAGCTCCGTGCGGGTGTCGACCGAGCTCGTCGCCTCGTCGAGGATGAGCAGTGCCGGGTCGGACAGGAACGCCCGGGCGATGGTCAGCAGCTGCTTCTCACCGGCGGAGATGTTCGAGCCCTCGTCGTCGAGCATCGTGTCGTAGCCGCCCGGCAGCGAGTGGACGAAGCGGTCGACATACGTCGCCTTGGCCGCGGCGATGATCTCGTCCTCCGTGGCACCCGGCCGGCCATAGGCGATGTTCTCCCGGATGGTGCCGGCGAAGAGCCAGGTGTCCTGCAGCACCATCCCGATCCGGGAGCGCAGCCCGTGCCGGGTCAGGTCGCGAATGTCCACGCCGTCCAAGGTGATCCGGCCGCCGTCGAGCTCGTAGAACCGCATGATGAGGTTGACCAGCGTCGTCTTGCCGGCACCGGTGGGGCCGACGATCGCGACGGTCTGGCCGGGGTGGACCGACAGGTCGAGGTCGCGGATCAGCTCGGTGTCGGGGTTGTAGGAGAAGTCGACGTCCTCGAACGCCACAGCTCCGCGCGGGTCCTCGATCACGGCCGGCGAGCTCGACTCGGGCTCCTGCTCGGGGGCGTCGAGAACCTCGAAGACCCGCTCGGCCGAGGCGACACCCGACTGCAGGACGTTCGCCATGGATGCGACCTGGGTCACCGGCTGGGTGAACTGGCGGGTGTACTGGATGAACGCCTGGACATCGCCGAGGCTGATCGAGCCACTGGCCACCTTGAGCCCGCCGACCACCGCGACGACGACGTAGTTGAGGTTCCCGACGAACATCATCACCGGCATGATCAGGCCACTGATGAACTGGGCGCCGAAGCTTGCCTTGAACAGCTCCTCGTTCTTCGCGTCGAACGCCGCGCGGACCTCCCGCTGGCGGCCGAAGACCTTGACGAGGCCGTGCCCGGTGAAGGACTCCTCGACGAGGCTGTTGACCTCGCCGGTGTTGCGCCACTGCTGGACGAACAGCTTCTGGCTCCGCTTGGCGATCAGCGCGGTCACGACGACCGAGATCGGGATCGAGACGAGGGCGATGAGCGCGAGCAGCCACGAGATCCAGAACATCATGGCGAGGACCGCGAGCACGGTGAAGAGCGAGTTGAGCAGCTGGGTCAGCGACTGCTGCAGCGACTGCGAGATGTTGTCGATGTCGTTGGTCACCCGCGAGAGCAGCTCACCGCGTGGCTGCTTGTCGAAGTAGGGCAGCGGCAGCCGGTTGATCTTCGTCTCGACGGACTCGCGCAGGCGGTACATGGTCCGCTGCAGGACGGACTGGAGGATCCACCCGCTGGCGAACATGATGAGCGAGGCGACGACATACAGGACGATGACGAGCAGCAGGACGCGCCCGACCGCCTCGAAGTCGATGCCCACACCGGGGGTGAAGTCGATGCTGCCGAGCATGTCGGCCTGGGTCGTGTCGCCCCTGGCCTGCAGGCCCGCGATGACCTGCTCCTTGGTCGCGCCCGGTGCCATCCTGCCGAACATCTGCCCGAAGAAGCCGGCGAAGATCAGGTCGGTCGCGTGGCCGAGGATCTTCGGCCCGACCGAGGCCAGGATGACCGAGACGATCGTCAGCGCGACGATGACGGTCACGAGCACGCGATCGGGGCGCAGCAGCCCGATCAGGCGCTTGGCGGACGGCCAGAAGTCGAGTGCCTTCTCGGCGGGCTGGCCCATCGTCATGTGCGGGGGGCCGCCACGACGCCCGCCCGCCGGTCCGCGCCGTGCCTCGGCTGCCTTCTCCTCGGCGGTCTTGACTCCCTCGGCCATCAGGCCACCTCCTCCGCTGCTCGCTGGGACTCGACGATCTCCTGGTACGTGCCACAGGTGTCGAGGAGCTCGTCGTGGGTGCCCTGGCCGACGACACGGCCGTCGTCGAGGACGACGATGCGGTCGGCGTCGATGATCGTCGAGACCCGCTGGGCGACCACGATGACGGTGGCGTATGCCGTTCTCGGCCGGAGCGCAGACCGCAGCCTCGCGTCCGTGGCGGTGTCGAGAGCGGAGAACGAGTCGTCGAAGAGGTAGATGTCCGCCCCCTTGACGACGGCACGGGCGATCGCGAGACGTTGCCGCTGCCCCCCGGAGACGTTGGTCCCGCCCTGGGCGATCGGGGCGTCGAGGCCGCCCATCTCTGTGACGAAGTCCTTGGCCTGGGCGACCCGCAGCGCCTCCCAGAGCTCCTCGTCGGAGGCGTCGGGATTGCCGTAGCGCAGGTTGGTCGCGACGGTGCCGGTGAACAGGTACGCCTTCTGGGGGATCAGGCCGATCCGGCTCCAGACGTCGTCGAGGGATGCCTCGCGCACGTCGATCCCGGCGATCCGGACTGCGCCACCGGTGATGTCGAAGAGGCGCGGGACGAGATTGAGCAGCGTCGTCTTGCCGGCTCCGGTCGAGCCGATGACCGCAGTCGTCTGCCCGGGCGCGGCCGAGAACGACAGGCCGTGCAGGACGGAGTACTCCGCCCCGGGATAGTGGAAGTCGACGCCGTCGAACTCGACCGAGGCGGGCCCCTCGGGCAGCAACACCGGACGTTCCGGCTCTACGACGCTGGTGCGCGTGCCGAGCACCTCGCCGATGCGGCCCGCGGAGACCGCCGCGCGCGGGATCAACGTCGACATGAAGGTCGCCATCATGACCGCCATGAGGATCTGGATCAGGTAGGACAGGAAGGCGACCATCTGACCGATCTGCATGTCGCCGCTGGCGATGCGGTGCCCGCCGAACCACATCACGGCCACCGACGACATGTTGAAGATCAGCATGACGATGGGGAAGATGAAGGCCATCAGCCGGCCGACGTTGAGGGCCGCGGTCGTCAGTTCGCCGTTCGAGACGGCGAAGCGCTCCTCCTCGTGCCGCTCCCGGACGAAGGCCCGCACGACGCGGATACCCGTGATCTGCTCACGCAGCACGCGGTTGACGCTGTCGAGCGAGGTCTGCATGCGGCGGAACTCCGGAACCATCCTGCTGATGATGAAGCCGACGACGAGGCCGAGGAGGGGGACGGCGACGGCGACGAGCCACGAGAGCCCGACGTCCTCGCGCAGCGCCATGAAGATGCCGCCGACCATCATGATCGGCGTCATGACGAGCATCGTCAGCCCCATGAAGGTGACCATCTGGACCTGAGTCACGTCGTTGGTGTTGCGGGAGATGAGCGTCGGCGGGCCGAACTTCGTGACCTCCTGGGCAGAGAAGTCGCCGACGGTGTGGAAGAGCGCCGACCGGACGTCACGGCCCAGGCCCATCGCCGTACGCGCCGCGAGATAGGTGGCGCCGGCCGAGGCGAGGATCTGCACGCAGCTGACGGCGAGCATGACCCCGCCGGTGCGCATGATGTATCCGGTGTCGCCCTTGGCCACGCCGTCGTCGATGATCTGCCCGTTCAGGCTGGGCAGGTAGAGCGCAGCCATCGTGCCGATGAGCTGGAGCAGAACGATGAGCCACAGCTCGCCCTTGTAGGGCCGCAGGTAGCGGCGCAGCAGTCGCAGAAGCATCAGCTGCCCTTTCGGTTCGTGGCGTGGAGATGGACTTCGGCGACGTCTTGGGGGGTGCGATGGGCGATGAGGTCTGTGACGACGCTAGAGGCTCCCGGTAGGTGAGCGTCAACCAGTTTTCGCGGTATGTCGCTGTCGGCGGCCTCCGCGCGAACCCGCACTCCGTCGAGCACGGTGGAGACGATCTCCTCGGGGGTGAGCAGGCGCCCGTCGGCGATGCCGGGGTGGCTGGCCGAGAAGGTCAGCAGCCGGATCCGATGGATCACGTCGGCCGGCTCGACGGTCAGCTCGTCGCGCATGTCGTCGATGAGCTTGTGGATGGAGTCGAGCAGCGGCTGGTGAACCGGGCGCCGGGTGCACGACCCGGCGGTGCCGGCGCGATGGTGCCCCGCGACATAGCACGCGTCGTGCCCGTTGTCCGGGTCCGGCGGCTGGGTCAGGCCGAGCGCAGCCATGAGTCCGAACACGTCGGTGAACCGCTGCTGCATGAGCCTGGTGAACTCGACGAGGCGCTCGCGGGGGGTGAGATCGGGGTCGATCGCGGCGATGCGGCGGCGGACCGGGCCAGGGCAGAAGGCCGCCTCGACAGCTTCCGCCTCGAGATCCTCCTTCGTCCCGAAGGCGCGATAGATGGTTCCTTCGGCGACGCCGGCCTCATGGGCGATCTCGCTCGTCGTCGGCCGTCGCCCATACCTGCGGGCGAGCCGGACGTAGACGTCGGCCAGCGCCTCTCGCCGCTCGTCCGGGGCCATCGGCGCGGCCCGACCCTGCTTTGCTGCCATACCTTTCAGCATGAATGAGTGAGCACTCACTCACAACCCTGCAGGTCAGGCCTCGTTTTCCGCTGAACCGGAGTGAGTGTCTACTCACTCGGGGTTCGCGCTTGACTCCACCTCGGCTAGTTCCCGACAGCTGCACTCTGGATCACGACTACTGCACGCTGGATCACGACTACTGCACGCTCGATCAGCAGTACTGCACGCTCGATCGGGGTCAGCGCACGAGCAACCCGTCGGCCACCAGGTCACGGATCTGCGGCACCAGCTCGGCCCGCACCTCAGCCTCCGACACCCCAAGCACCGACGCCATGGCATCGAGCGCCACCCCGGCCCGCAGCGACCCGTCGGCCACCCCCAGGTAGCCGGCCAGCCACGTGCCAGCCTGCACGACCCGGCGCAGCCCGCCGCCCTGCCGCACGAGGATGACCGCCGGGTCCTCGGCCCCGGGCCGGCCGTACCGCTCTTCCGTCACATCGGGTGCACAGGACCACGCCACCGACAGCAGGTCGTCGTCGGGGTGCTCCGCGAGCCAGGTCCGCGCCCGCAGCCCGGCGTCGATCGTCGGCCCCATCGGCTCGGCGACGGGACCGGGCACCTCGTCGAGCGACACCCACGGCTCCCGATCCAGCCCCGGCCGCTGCAAGGTGACGAACCCGTAGCCGACCGACTCGACACCGCGCGAGGCGAAGTCGCGCAGCCAGGCGGCATACATCCGGTCGTGCGCCGGTGTCCCGGGCACCGTCCCTCCGTCGCGCGCCCACAGCTCCGCGTACTCGGCCGGGTCCTGCACCTCGCGCTGGACGACCCACGCGTCGAGGCCGACACCGGCCAGCCACTCGGACCATACGTCGCGCCAGGTCCGCCCGACCGGCACCTCCCAGTTGCCGAGGAACTGCGCCACCCCGCCCGGCTCGAGCACCTCTCCGACCGATCGGACGAGCGAGCGCACGAGCGTGTCACCGGCGCGTCCACCGTCGCGGTATATGTAGTACGGCACGTCCCCGTCGCGCGGCGTGATGACGAACGGCGGGTTGCTCACGACGAGGTCGAAGCGCTCCCCCACCACCGGGTCGAGCAGGTCGCCGTGCCGCAGGTCGAGCCGAACCCCGGCCAGCTCGGCGTTGAACGACGCGAACGCCAGCGCCCGCTCCGAGACGTCGGTCCCCACGATCGACTCGCAGTGCGCAGCAAGGTGCAGAGCCTGCACCCCGCAGCCGACGCCGAGGTCGAGCACGCGTCGCACGGGCCGACGGATCGTCCACGACGCCAAGGTCGTCGACGCACCGCTGATGCCGAGCACGTGGTCCGGGGTCAGTGGTTCGCTTGTCACGGCCTTGCCGAGGTCGGAGGCGACCCACCAGTCGTGAGTGTCGTCGGCATAGGGGCGCAGGTCGCAGCACGCCTGCACGACCTCCTCCTGCTCGCGCTCGGCGTGCAGCACCCGGACGAGGCCCAGCTCGATGGCACCGGCCACGCCGAGGCTGGGCAGCGCTGCGTCGAGTGCGGCTGCCGGCACCGGTCGTCCCAGCGTGAAGAGACGGAGCAGGATGCCGCTCACATCGGTCGCATCGTCCGTGACGACGAGAGCGGGCAACGATTGTTCGCGCCGCAGGGCCGCGGCGGCGAGGGTGCCGAGCCGGGCTGCCACACCGTCGACGGTCAGCCCTGCGACGAGCAGGTCTGCGCGCAGGCGCCCGGCCAGCACCGGGTCGGTGGCCGGCGGAGCGGTCACGTGCCGCGGTCGCCTGGCCCCGCGGAGGTCGCGGCCCGTTCCGCGCCCGTGCCGCCGGCGTGCGGACCGTTCCCGCTCGCACCGTCACCACCTGCGGTGTCGGCGTTCTCAACGGCGTCACCGGTCGAGGCCAACCCGAAGACGACATCGACGGATCCTGTCGCGAGCCCGCCAGCGACAGGACTCGGGTCGTCCGGCTCCGCCTCGGCCTCGGCCGCTGCGACGGCCTCGGCCAGGGTGGGATAGATCTCGAAGACCTTGTCGAGGCCGGTGATCGCGAAGACCTTGAGCACGCGTGTGTCCGTGCCGACGATCCGGAAGGAGCCGCCGAGGCTGCGGGTCAGCTTGAGCCGTCCGACGAGCACGCCGAGCCCCGTCGAGTCGAGGAAGCGCACCCCCGTCATGTCGACGATGAGGTTGACCCGTCCCGCGTGGACTGCCTCGTCGAGCCGCTCACGCACGAACGGCGCGGTGTACACGTCGATCTCACCGCCGAGCGTCATGACGGTGCGCTCGCCTCGGTCGGCGCGGTTGATCGAGAGGTCCACCAATGTCCTTCCGTGTCCTTTGCGACGGGCCCGACCCGTCACAGACATGGCCAAGCGGGCGGCCCACGCGGCCCCCACCCGTTCGCAACCGTACCCCGCGACATACCGTAGCTCCACATGAATGCGCAGGATCGGCACGAGAGTCGCGGCCTCGCGGTGCGGGCGCCGGTCGATCCCGCGGCGCTACTGTCCCTGCTCGCCGGTGACGAGCCGGCCCGGTTGCTGCACGTCCACCAGGTCGCGGCCCGCCGACCGCGGCCCGCCGACTGGCCCGAGTGGACCGACCCGACGCTGCTCGCGGCCCTGCTCGGGCAGGGCATCGGACGGCCCTGGTCCCACCAGGTCGCCGTCGCGGAGGCGGCCCATCGCGGCGAGCACGTCGTCGTCTCGACGGGCACGGCATCGGGCAAGTCGCTGGCGTTCCATCTGCCCGTCCTGACCGACCTGGTCGCCGGCACGAGCGCCCCGAACGGTCGTGGAGCGACCGCCCTCTACCTGTCCCCGACCAAGGCGCTCGCGGCTGACCAGCTCGCCCGGCTCGACGCGCTCGCACTGCCCGGCGCGCGCCCGGCGACCTACGACGGCGACACCCCGACCGACGAACGGCGCTGGGTCCGCGACCACGCCACCCTCGTGCTGACCAACCCCGACCTCGTGCACCACTCACTGCTGCCGGGACACGACCGGTGGGCCTCCTTCCTGCGCGCCCTGCGCTACGTCGTCGTCGACGAGTGCCACGTCTATCGCGGCGTCTTCGGCGCGCACCTCGCTGCCGTCCTGCGCCGGCTGCGCCGGGTCGCCGCGCGCTACCGCGCAGAGCCGACGTTCGTCTTCGCCTCTGCCACCGTGGCCGATCCGCAGGAGCACGCCGCCAGGCTCCTCGGTATGCCGCTCACCGCGGTCACCGAGGACGGCTCTCCTCGCGGGGCGATGACCTTCGCCCTCTGGGAACCCCCGATCGTGCTGGGCGCGGACGGAGCGCCGAGGCGCGTCAGCACCCTGACCGAGACCGGTTCCCTGCTGGCCCAGTGCGCGGCAGCGGACGTGCAGACAGTCGCCTTCGCCAGGTCCCGCGCCGCGGTCGAGGTCGTCGCGCGGATCGCCCGAGAGCGAGTGAGCGGGTCGCTGGAAGGGCGGATAGCGGCATACCGTGGCGGCTATCTTCCCGAGGAGCGACGGCAGCTGGAGAGCGCCTTGCGATCGAGAGAGCTGATCGGGCTCGCCGCGACGAACGCGCTCGAGCTGGGCGTCGACGTCAGCGGGCTCGGCGCGGTCCTGCTCGCCGGCTGGCCGGGAACTCTGGCATCCCTGTGGCAGCAGGCAGGCCGGGCCGGCCGGGCCGGGGAGGAGAGCCTCGCTGTGCTCGTCGCGGAGGACGACCCGCTCGACACGTACGTGGTCCACCACCCGGAGGCGATCTTCGGGCGCGGGGTCGAGGCAGCCGTCGTCGACCCGGACAACCCGTACGTGCTCGGGCCGCACCTCGCCGCTGCGGCGGCCGAGCTGCCGATCACGGCGGCGGACGAGGTGTACTTCGGCGCCGGGATGGGGGCGGTCCTCGACCGGCTCGTCGCCGGCGGGGTTCTGAAGCAGCGGCCGCGCGGTTGGTACTGGGCGCGGCAGGACCGGCCCACCGACCACCTCTCGTTGCGTGGCGCCGGCGAGCCGGTCCGGGTGGTCGAGTCCCGGACGGGTCGGGTCGTCGGCACGGTCGACGAGGCTGCCTCGCACGCCCAGATCCACACCGGAGCGGTCCACCTGCACCAAGGGCAGACCTGGGTGGTGACCGAGCTCGACCTCGACGACCACGCCGCGTTCGTCGTGCGAGGCGACCCGGGTTGGACGACCCAAGCACGGTCGGTGAGCGACTTCGAGATCGTCGATCCGCTGGAGCAGCGCGACTGGGGACCGCTGCGGTGCTCGTTCGGACGGGTGCGAGTGCGCACGCAGGTGACGTCGTTCCTCCGGCGCCTGCCGAGCGGCGAGATCCTCGGCGAGCATCCGCTCGACCTGCCGCCGAGAACCCTCGACACCAAAGGGGTCTGGTGGACGATTCCGGTGGCGGTGCTGGAGGATGCCGGCATCGACGAGGTGTGCATCCCGGGTGCCGCGCACGCGGCCGAGCACGCCTGCATCGGCATGCTGCCGCTGTTCGCGACCGCGGACCGCTGGGACATCGGCGGCGTCTCGACGGACCTGCACCCGGATACCGGGCTGCCGACGATCATGGTCTACGACGGGCATCCCGGTGGGGCCGGGTTCGCCGAGCGCGGCTACCGGCGGGCGCCCGAATGGCTCGAGGCGACCCGGGAGGCAATCGCGTCGTGCGAATGTGAGCAGGGCTGCCCGTCGTGCATCCAGTCGCCGAAGTGCGGCAACGGCAACGAGCCACTCGACAAGCGGCTCGCGGTCGTGCTGCTCGATCTGACGCTGCGCCACGCCGCCACCTGATCGAGAGTGCACTCCTCCACATCGAGAGTGCACTCCTCCACATCGAGAGTGCACTTCTCCCGATCGAGAGTGCACTTCTCCCGCTCGAGAGTGCACACCGCCACATCGAGAGTGCACTTCTCCCGATCGAGAGTGCACTTCTCCTGCTCGAGAGTGCAGATCCGCCATATCAACCTGATATGTCGACATACCTGATCGTGGTCTGGCGGCCCCGCCGTCCGTGCGAAAACCTCGAAGACGTGTCCATCCTCACCGCCTCGGAAACCCCGTCCACGCGTACGAACGGGGTCGCCCAGGCTGCCCGACTCGGCCCCGGCGTCGTCGTCGCCGCTGGGGGCGCCGGCATCGGCCTCCTCGCTGCTCACCTGACGGACGTGAGCTCGATGCTCGTCGCCATCGTCATCGGCGCCGTGCTCGCCAACTCCGGCGTGTTGCCCGAGTCCACCGCGCCGGGCCTGGCCGTCGTCGGGAAGCGCGTGCTGCGGGTCGGGGTGGCACTGCTCGGCCTCCAACTCGTGCTCGGCGACATCGTCGCGCTCGGGGCGGGGATGATCGGGGTCATCGTCTCCGTCGTCAGCGTCGGGATCCTCTCGACCCTGTTCATCGGGCGATGGCTCGGGATCGGGCTCACGCAACGGCTGCTCATCGCCTGCGGCTTCTCGATCTGCGGGGCGGCAGCAGTGGCCGCGGCGGACGGCGTCATCGAGGCGGACGAGTCGGAGGCGGCGAGCGCCATCGGACTGGTGGTGCTCTTCGGGACGATGATGATCCCCGTCATCCCCCTCGCGGGCCAGCTCGTCGGGATGCCCGACCACGAGATCGGGCTCTGGGCGGGTGCCTCGATCCACGAGGTCGCGCAGGTCGTCGCCGCCGGAGGCACGATCGGCGGGGCCGCGCTGTCCGCCGCAGTCCTCGTCAAGCTCGGCCGAGTGCTCATGCTGGCTCCGGTGCTCGCCGTGGTCTCCTTGTGGATGCGCCGCCGCACCGGCCTCGGCGCGACCTCGGCGCAGGCGTCACGCCCGCCGGTCGTGCCGCTCTTCGTGACGGCGTTCCTCGCCCTGGCGCTGCTCCGCTCGACGGGCGTCGTACCCGAGAGCATCGTGGGCGGTGTCCACCTGGCTCAGTCCGTCGCACTCACGATGGCGATGTTCTCACTCGGGTGTGGTGTGCGTGTCGCGGCGCTGCGTCGCGGCGGGGCGAAGCCGTTGGTCCTCGCGGCCCTGTCGACCGTCGTCGTCGCGTCGACCGCGCTCGCAGGCATCACCCTGCTCGCGACGCCCTGATCCCGGGGGTGTTCGACTCGGGCTGTGCCTGCCACCCCACGGCCTCTCCCAGATCCCCGCATCCGGGAGCAGGTCGCCTGGCTGTCTGGCTGCGTGGCCGCCACCACAAGGCAGCCGCCCTGGCCCGGGCAACGGCGGGACTGGCCTGTGGCTGCCGGCTCCCACCTGCGGCGGGCAGGGGACACCGGCAGCGTTCAGCGCGGCGCGGCTGCGCGTGCAGCCGCGAGGAAGTCCCCGGCGGGTCGGGTGAGGTCGCCGCGCCAGACCCCGCGAAGTCGACGGCCCAACCGCATCCCGTCGACCGGGACTGCGACGAGCTCGCCTGACTCCAGCGCCTGGGCCACGGCGAGTCTGCTGAGGACTGCTGGTGCCGAGCCACTGGCGGCCATGACCTTGACCGCAGCGTTGCTGCCCAGCTCGACGGCTGGTTCGACCATCGAGTGAGCCGACAGCTGGTGCTCGAGGCTGACCCGGGTGCCCGACCCGGGCTCGCGCACGACAAGGGGGGTCGCGGCGAGCTCAGCGGCAGTGAGAGGACGACGCCGTCTGGTCCACGGGTGGCCGGGAGCAACGACGACGAGCAGCTCGTCCTGCCCGACCACCGTCCAACGCAGCCCCCTCGGCACGGCGGGAGACTCGACGAAGCCGAGGTCACACTCGTCACGATCGATCCCCTCGAAGACCTGCTGCGAGTTGCAGACGCTCAGGTTGACTCGAACGTGCGCCTGCCGGGCACGGAAGTCGGACAGCCACCGTGGCACAAGGTGCTCGGCGACCGTCATGCTCGCGGCGATGGCGAGGTTCTCGGTGCTCTCGGACGCGAGCGCCTTCGCACCTGTGACGAGACGCGCCGACGCCTCGACGACCTCACGGGCCCAGTGGACGACAACCGCGCCCTGCGGAGTCAGTCTGGAGCCGGTCGGTCCCCTGACTACCAGCTCGAGGCCGAGCTGGCGCTCAAGTCTCCGCAGCGCCCGGCTCGCGTTGGGCTGGGCGATCTCCAGGGACCGGGATGCGGCCCCGAGGCTCCCGTGGTCGGCGATCGCCACGAGCAACCGAAGCTGCTCGAGATCGGGCCGCGGTTCGCTCATACCGCAACAATATGGGTGGTCGCTGCCGGGCCCCCCCGGAGTGGCTGGACTGCTGCGTCGGTCAGTCGGTCAGTTCCGGGATGTCGTGCACCTTCGGGTCGCCGGCATCTGCGAAGTAGTCGCTCTTCGTCGTGGCATCACGACCGTCCGGCACCTTGGTGGCACGGAAGATCAGCGTCAGCACGACGGCGACCAGAGTGTTGATGACGAACGCGGTGAGCGCGATGTAGCCCATCTGTCCGATGCCCTCGATATTGGCGATCGAGCTGCCGAAATGCTCACCGGCCGGGGTGACGTTGTTGTAGGCCTTGACGGTGCCGTAGACCATGCCGACAGCCCACCCCCCGAGCAGCGCCCAGCGGTGGAACCAGCGAGTGTAGAGGCTGTAGACGATCGCCGGGAACGTCTGCAGGATCCAGATGCCGCCGAGCAGCTGGAAGTTCAGCGCGTTCTGTGCCGGCAAGGTGAGCACGAACACCACAGCGAACAGCTTGACCACCAGGGAGACCAGCTTGCTGACCTTGGCCTCTTCCGCGGGTGACGCGTCCGGGCGGAACCACTCCCGGTAGATGTTGCGGGTGAACGTGTTCGAGGCGGCGATCGACATGATCGCGGCCGGTACGAGCGCGCCGATCGCGATGGCGGCGAACCCCACCCCCGCGAACCAGGACGGGAACATGTCCTCGAACAGCTGTGGCACAACCAGCTGCGGGTTCGCCTCGCCGTTCAGCGCGATGGGCTGGGTGCCGGCCGCGATGGCGACCCAGCCGAGCAGGGCGAGGAAGCCGAGCAGGAGGCTGTAAGCCGGCAGGATGGAGGCGTTGCGCCGGATAGTGTTGCGCGATTTGGACGACAGCGTGGCCGTGATCGAGTGGGGGTACATGAACAGTGCCAACGCCGACCCGAGCGCCAGGGTCCCGTATGCCCAGAACTGTGCCGGGGCCGGGATGAAGGCGCCGGGAGGCTTGCCAGTGGCAGGGTTCGGCGTCGTCATCTTGTCTTGGGCCGCATCGAAGATGTGGTCCCAACCGCCGACCTTGGCCGGCAGGTAGATGACAGCGACGATGATGACCAGGTAGATCAGCGTGTCCTTGACGAACGCGATGACCGCCGGCGCACGCAGCCCGCTCGAGTAGGTGAAGGCGGCCAGCACGGCGAAGGCGATGAAGAGTGGTAGGTCCCTTGCGATCGCGTTGCTGCCACCGACACCGGCAACCTCCAGCACCGCCTGGATGCCGACGAGCTGCAACGCGATATAGGGAAGGATCGCCAGGATGCCGGTGACCGACACCGCGAGGGAGAGCCCGCGTGAGCCATACCGTCCCTCGACGAAGTCAGCCGGGGTGACGTACCCGTGCCGGTGGCTGACGGACCACAGCCGCGACATGAACACGAAGATGATCGGGTAGAGCACGACGGTGTAGGGGACAGCGAAGAACCCGCTGACCGACCCGAGCGCGAACATCGCCGCCGGCACAGCCACGAACGTGTAGGCCGTGTACAGGTCACCGCCCAGGAGGAACCACGTGATCCACGTCCCGAACGTTCGGCCACCCAGGCCCCACTCGTCGAGCGAGTCCAACCCCGCCTCGCTCTTGCGCCACCGGGTGGCCCAGAAGCCCATCCCGGCAACGATCAGGAAAAGGATGATCAGCACGGTCAGGGCGACTCCGTTGATCCCTGTATGGTCCGCCGGCAGGCTCGCGGCTGCAAGTGTGTTCACTGGTCCGAGCCTTCCGTGCTCGTGCCGTGGCGACCTGGGCGATCCGGTGCGTCGCCGTCGCCCGTCATCGGGCGGTGCGGACGGGCCCTGAGGACGAGCCGGTACGCCGTGTAGGTGAAGCCGGCGGTCAGGATGACCCACATCATCTGGTACCAGAAGAAGAAGGGGACCGGGCCAAGTCGAGGATCCTCCCTGGCGTACGAGCCGACCCACATCAGGGCGGCGACAGGGATCGCCACACAGATCCCCGCAGCGACAAGCAACGGTGTCTTGGCCGGCGGGGCGCCGTTGCGATCGGTCTGCGGTGCCATGAAGAACCTCCTGACACGTCACGCCAGAACCTGCCCGTCTGCCAACCCTCGGGTAGCTCGTTGGAACCGGGTCCAGGTAACGGCTCTGACAGCGAATGCGATGTTGTGCAGTTGTTCGAGCACCGTCACCAGAACCAGTGCCGAACCGCTGGACGGTCCGGCAAGATCTTGGGACGTGGCCACAGCGCTAGCCTTCTTACACCCGGAGGCTGGGAGTCCGCTGGGAGCCGACTCCTCGGCTGTTGACCGGGCAGGTGGTCAGGACCCGTCGGGGCCTGCCCGGGCTCGAGCCACCGCAGGCGAAGGCCATCGAGATGCGCGGACCTCGACAGTGATCGTGACGGCGTGCCCATCGGTCCGGCAGGCGGTCACCCGGCCGCCGTTGCCCGCAGCGATGCCGGCTGCGCGCGTGCAGGCTGACCCCGGATCGTTCGTCTCCCGCAGGGACATTGCCGCCGCGATCGCCGCCAGGTCGGCGGCCAGGCGCGCTCGGTGGCTGGCCGTCACGACGCTGGCGACGGTCAAGGCTCCCGCGGTCATCACGAGCAGCGCCGCGATGGCGCCGACCACGAGGACGGTCGCTGAACCACGATCCCGGGACCGCGGCACCACGCCGCCGCCCCCAGCCACGACGGGCTCCGCGCCCGGTTCACCGACGGCCCTCACGGCCCGCCCACCTCCACGGCGCCGCCCACCTCCACGGGACCGGTCGCCACCGCACGCAGATGCCAACCGGGCACGAACCCGCCCATCCCGCCGGCCCGAACGGTCACGACGACACGGACTTCAGACCCGCCTCGGTCAACCTCGATGTGAGCACCATGCGGGGCCGCGCGCACGCCAAGCATCCTCGACTCGCCAACGGGGTCTCCCCGAGCCGCGGACCGGGCCGCCGTTCGGGCAGCGTCGACACAGCGGATCTGGTCGATCCCGGCACCTATCCCCGCGGCGCAGAACGCCAGAACAAGAACGACGACAGGGATGGCAACGGCGAGTTCCGCCGTCACCATCCCGCTGTCGCGCCGACCCTGCATCAGCCCGCGAGGCCAAGGGCGTTCTGCACGATGCCAGCCAGCGCTGAGCGGACCGAATCGGACCGGACGACGCCAAGGAGGACGAGCGCAAACGTGCAGGCCGCCATGATCCCGACGGCGTACTCAGCTGTGGTCATCCCACGGTCTCGACCGAGGGCGGCGAGACGACGCCTGGTTCCAGCGGTGACGTGGCGGATCCTCATGAGACGCTGCATGACTGGGCTCCTTCGACACGGGCGAGTCCATCTCGCCTCACCTCGATTCGACCGTCGTTCGAAGTCGGATGGAACCGACCTCTTCGCATCTGTGCACAGCGCAGGGCTGGTGCGTGTGGCTGTGGAGTGTCGATGATCAGCGATTCATGTGACACCTACTGGGGGTACGGCCCGAGGTGCCCCATCACGCCAGTGCACTCTCGATCACGACTGGTGCACTCTCGATCACGAGAGGTGCACTCTCGAT
>NZ_JAKDLO010000229.1 GCF_030452765.1 Intrasporangium sp. | reverse complement strand
CCCACACCGTCGGTCGGCGCAGCGCCCACACCGTCGGTCGGCGCGGCGCCCACCTCGTCGCGCGGGATGACTCCGGGGGTGACGCAAAGCGCCGTCGGTCAGCCAACCGTCCAGCTTGCCCACTCGAGCGAGCAATCGCGCCCCCTCGACCGGGTAGTGGTGCCCGCTCGACGGGAGCTCGGCTACGACCAGCCGATCACGATGCAGCGGAAGGTGACCCGATCCGACGCCGTGCCAGCGACCCGAGAGATGGGCTCCACTGCTGGCATCGAGCAGACCAGCACTGAGCCTCGGGCACGCGAGGTGGCCGCCAGCTCAGGGACCGAGCGAGCAACCCACGGATCGGGCGCGGCAGGCCCGTCCGGTGCCGTGACTGCGGAACAGCCCCCAGAACCGACAACGCCGCCGCTACCCCTCTCATCTCCGGCCGCCCGTCAGGAGAGCCCGCCATCCCCATTGCAGTCGCCGACGAGCCTCGCGCAGACGACCGACACAGCGGCGTCGCCGACGACGACCCTTGAGGGGACGGCCGACACGGCAGCGTCGCCGACGACGACCCTTGAGGGGACGGCCGACACGGCAGCGTCGACGACCGGGAGGATGTCAGGCGCAGCCACGGTGCAGCGCAGCCGCGCGAGTTCCACCCAGTACCAGCAAGCCGTGTCCACGGAATCGCTACCGCCTCCCACCGGGAACCCCACGGCGGTGCCGTCTCTGGACGTCGTGCTCCCCGAACGGCTCGCCACCCCGCAGCCGCCCGACCGCCCCGCGCGCCAGTCCCGTCAGGCATCGACTGCCGGTTCGTCCCGGCAGGGCGGTCCCGGCGGACCGGGACAGGGTCAGATCCAGGGCAGCCCGACAGCGTCCGGCGCTGGTCAGGCGCAGACGGCGGCCCCGACGAACCGGTCGGTCCCGAGTCGGACAGCACGGCTCGAAGCGCCTCCGTCTCGCGCGCCCGTGCCGCCGACGCCCGTGCCGTCTCGGTCTCGACCGGCCAGCACGACGACCCCTGGCCCTGGACCGATGCGCCTGTCCCTGCAACGGAGTCCGCGCCCTGCCGGCACCGGAGGCGCCGAGGCAGGACCGACCGGCGGGAGCCATGGCCGTCGCTTCGACCCGCTGCTCTGGACTCTCCAGCCGGCCTCGGAACTGACGCCACCCGCCGAGTCTCGACCCGTGGCCGTACCCGGTGAATGGTCCGACCGGGTCACCTCCGAGGAGCCGCGACACCCGACTCCCGACGCACCGGGAGCCTCTGGCGTCCTCACAGAGCTCAGCGCCACCGCGCCGCCCGTCCTCACAGAGCTCAGCGCCACCGCGCCGCCCGGCCTCACGCCGATGCCGTTCGTGCAGCGTTGGCCGACCCGGCCCCTGCCGCGGCCCGACGCCGGGCGCACTCGCCCCCGATTCCTGGGCGCCGCCCGGCCTCTGGCGGCTACCCTGTCGGCCAATCCCCTGGTCCTCCCGCCGGCACCGGCTGCCTCGCCGCCTGGGAACGACACCGGCAACGCGCCTGCCGCGCCGGACATGGACACCCCGCCCGCCGTGGCCGACCTGGCGACCGACATCGCTCCCTATCAGGATCGCGAGACCGTCGAGCCTCCGCGCGAGGCGGGGACGACGTCCGACGGCACCGAGGTGAGCAACATACGGGCTGGTGCTCAGCTGCTTGCGGAGCCGACGAACCAGCAGGTGGAGGAGCTCGCGCGACGACTCTACGACCCACTGGTCACCCGACTTCGCGCCGATCTGCTCATCGATCGCGAACGCCGCGGCCACCGGACGGACCTGTGGTGAGGAGGACGGGATGATCCCTGACGTCGAAACAGCGCTAACCGTGAGCTTCCAGGTCAAGCTCGACGACCAGGATCTCGGCGAGTTCTACAGCTGTGAGGGGCTCGGCTGTGAAGTGGTCATGGAGACGCGCGACGAGGGGGGAAACAACGGCTTCACCTGGCAGCTGCCGACGAAGCTCAAGTTCTCCAACATCCGCCTGACCCGACCCCTCGGCAAGGACACCGAGAAGGTGGCTCAGTGGTTCGCGAGCATGCAGACCGGCTACCAACGGCGCACCGCGACGATCGTCGCCATGCGCGCCGACGGCAAGCCGATCGCCACGTGGGGGCTGCTCGACGTCGTGCCGGTGCGGTGGTCCGGGCCGTCCCTCAGCGCCGACCAGTCCAAGGTCGTCACCGAGACCGTCGAGATCGCTCACCACGGCTTCATCGGGAACGGAGGTGCGTGATGGCTGGAGCATCCGTCGCGATGGATGTCGCCGCGGCGGGCGGTGGGGCGTCAGCGGCGAACAGCCGCCCCAAGCTCGAGCACGCCTATCTCCTTGTCCACGAGCCGTCCCCGGACGGGTCGCTGTCCAAGCCCGGAGCCCAGATCGACAAGATCTCCTTCCAGTTCAACCCCAAGGAGCTGAGCATCGCCAAGGCGGCTCGCTGGATCCGCGCCACGGGCCAGGGCAACGAGAAGTCCGGGCCGCCCCAGTTCCAGGGCCCCGAGCCGTCCAAGCTCAGCCTCGAGATGTTCCTCGACGCGTCCGACACACAGGGCACGACCGTCGTCAAGACCGTCGAACGGCTGATGGCCTGCTGCGTCCCCACCGCGGCCTCGCACGATCGGGACAAGGGCTCACCGCCGTGGGTGCTCTTCCGTTGGGGCGGCCTGACCGGCTTCCTCGCCTACGTCAGCTCGGTGGCCGTGCGATACACCCTGTTCACGCCCGGCGGCCTGCCCATCCGGGCGACCTGCACGGTCTCGCTCGAGGAGCTCGCCGGCGAGACGCCACGGCAGAACCCCACCTCGGGTGGGCTCGTCCCGCGTCGGGTGCACGTCGTGGTCGAGGGCGACACGCTCGCCGCGCTCGCCTACCAGGAGTACGGCAGCCCGAGCCTGTGGCGAGCCGTCGCGCACGTCAACGGGATCGACGACCCCATGCGGTTGGTCCCCGGGACGAGCCTGCTCATGCCGTCGGTCGAGGACCTGACCGAACTGAACACGCCCGAACCGGCCGGGAGCGGGATCGAGCCGGGGACCGCGTCCCCAGCCGGATCGGTGGTGCGCGGTGCCCAATGAGGAGACCAGTACCACCGCCCTGGTGACCGTGGACGGACAGCCTCTGGCGCCCGACATCGCCGCAGCACTGATGTCGGTCGTCGTCGAGGACAGCCGACACGTACCAGCCCTGTTCGTCCTCACCTTCCTCGATGAGGACGCCGCGGTCCTCTCGCTCGCCTCCATGAAGATCGGGGCCCAGGTGCGGCTCCACCTGCAGCGCAGTGACCCGGGCAGCGCCGTCGAGCTGCTGACCGGCGAGGTGACCGGACTCGAGGTGGACGTCAGCGAGCTGGGCACCCGCACCGTGGTGCGGGGCTATGACAAGACCCACCGGCTGCAGCGGGGCCGGCGGGTCGCGGCCTACACCGACATGACCGTCGCGGACATCGTGAGGAAGGTCGCCGGCTCGGCCGGCCTTGACGTGGGGCAGATCGACAGCTTCCCCGGGGTGCCTCAGCACGTCAGCCAAGCCGGCGTCAGCGACTGGGCGTTCCTGCAGGAACTGGCAGCCGGCGTCGGTGCAGAGGTCGCGTTGAACGAGAGCGGTGCGCTGGAATTTCGCAGGCCCGCCCGGGCCTCCACCGGACCGGCCGCCACTGAGACGGCCCAGCGGAACGTCCTGGTCATCGAGAAGGGCTACAACCTCATCCATCTGCGGGGCGGGGTCACCGCCTCGGACCAGGTGCCCTCGGTCGAAGTCCGAGGCTGGGACATCGCCACGGCGACGGCGATCGTGTCCACCCATCCGGCGGCGGCGACCAACGTGGCGGGGAACGGCATCGACCCTGCCGGCCTCGCCCGCACGTTCAGTGCCCAGCCCTGGCTCGAGCCATGGCCCGCGCACACCACCTCCGGCGCCTGCGGCGACCTGGCAGCAGCGATCTCCGCGCGGCTCGCCGCAGGGGCGGTCGAGCTCGACGGGGTGGTCCGGGGGAACCCCAGTCTGCGGGCCGGCACCGCAGTGGCGGTGACCAAGGTCGGCAAGCCGTTCGACGGCAAGTACATCCTCACCTCGACCCGTCACGAGATCAGCCGGGACCGGGGATACGTCACGCACTTCACCGTGAGCGGCGCTTCGGAACGCTCGCTCTACGGGATCGCTGCCGGGCTCGACGGGCATGATCCGGCCCGGCAGCGGCGGGTGGACGGACTGCTCACCGCCCTCGTCACGTCCGTCAAGGACCCGGAGCACAAAGGGCGAGTCCAGGTGAGGTTCCCCGTCCTGTCCGACAGCTACGTCAGTGGCTGGGCCCGCCCCGTGCAGCCGGGCGCGGGCGCACACCGCGGCAGCATCGTGCTGCCCGAGGTGGGCGACGAGGTGCTCGTCGGCTTCGCCCTGGGCAACTTCAACGACCCCTACGTCATCGGTGGTCTCTACAACGGCAAGTCCACCCCCGCGAAGGCGTGGAGCGAGCACGTGGACTCGACGAGCGGGTCGGTGACCCGGCGCGCGTTCGTCTCGCGCAGCGGCATGGTCGTCGAGATGGTCGAGACAGCACAGGACGAGCAGCTGACGCTCAGTACGAGCGACGGGAAGCAGCGGATCACGCTCGTGCAGAAGGCGAAGGCCGGCATCGAGATCGTCTCCGAGGGACCCGTGTCGGTCACCGCAAAGCAGGACGTCACCGTGACCGCGCAACAGGGCGTCTCGGTGACGGCGCAGCGGGACGTCAAGGTCGAGACGACCGGGGGAAACCTCACCGTCAAGGCCCTCAACATCACTCTCGAGGGCACCACTGCCGTCAAGGTCAAGGGTCCGAGTGTGGCGCTCGAGGCGACCGGGTCCCTCGAGCTCAAGGGCACGTCGATCAAGATCGCCGCCAACGCCACCGCAGAGCTCTCGGCCGCAGCCCTGACCACCGTGAAGGGAGCACTCGTGCGGATCAACTGACGGGCACCGTCCAGGCCGCCACTCACATCGACAAGGAGGAGCCATGCCACCGGCCGCTCGCGTCACCGACCAGACCGGACACCCCGGCGTCATCACCGGCCCGGGGGTGGCCACCGTGCTCATCGGGGGCATGCCTGCTGCCGTGCTCGGTGACCTGCACACGTGCTCCTTCCCCGGTCTTCCGCCCCATCCGCCCACGCCGCTGGCGCCCGGGTGCCCGACTGTGCTCATCGGCTCGCGACCGGCCATCAGGGTAGGGGACCTGGCCGGCTGCGGCGCGCCGGTCATCCCGCCCGGCTGCCCAACCGTCCTGATCGGGGGATGACGATGGCCCAGGAGTTCATCGGGTCGGGGTGGGGTTTCCCCGTTGCCGCAGACGCCACCGGAGGGGTCGCACTCGTCACCGGGACCCGCGAGATCGAGGAGAGCATCCGGCTCGTCCTGGCCACCGCGCCGGGTGAGCGACCGATGCGGCCCGAGTTCGGCTGCGCCGTCCACGAGTACGTCTTCGCGCCGGCGGACGCGGGAACCGCCGGCGACATCGCGTACGCCGTCCGGGTCGCCCTCGACCGATGGGAGCCGAGGATCGTCCTCGAGTCGGTCGACGTCCGCTTCGACGAGATCGACCACGGGACGCTCTACATCGACATCCGCTACTCCGTCGCGGGCACGAACGACCCACGGAACCTCGTCTTCCCGTTCTATGTCATCCCCGCCACGGAAGGCAGTGGTGCGCCGTGAGCCTGCCCCTGCCCAACCTCGACGACCGCCGGTTCCAGGACCTCGTCGACGACGCGAAGCGCCTGGTCCAGCTGCGCTGCCCCGAGTGGACCGACCACAACGTGTCCGACCCCGGTGTCACACTCATCGAGGCCTTCGCCTACATGACCGACCAGCTCCTCTACCGGCTCAACCGGGTACCGGACAAGCTCTACCTCGCCTTCCTGGACCTGCTCGGGGCC
>NZ_JAKDLO010000228.1 GCF_030452765.1 Intrasporangium sp. | reverse complement strand
CAGTAATCCGCATCGAACGTGCAGTAATCCCGTTCGAGAGTGCAGTAATCCCGTTCGAGAGTGCAGTAATCCCGTTCGAGAGTGCAGCAGTCCGCATCGAACGTTCAGTAGTTCGCGTCGACAGTTCATTGCTCGGGTTCGAGGGTTCAGCCATCTCATCCGATGGTGCACGCTCGATCGGGAGAACTGCACGCTCGATCGGGAGAACTGCACGCTCGATCAGGACTGCTGCACTGTCGATCAGGATTACTGCACTGTCGATCGAGGCTTTTCTTGACCCGTTCCAAATTAGGTGGAAGGCTGGCACCATGCCGCCGACCGACGCCACGACGCTCCTGCGCGATACCGCGCTGCGGGTCACGAGGCCTCGCGTCGCGGTCATCGAGCAGCTCCGCCGGCACCAGCACGCCGACGCCGACACCATCGCGCAAGCCGTCCGCGCCGACCTCGGCAAGGTGTCGACCCAGGCGATCTACGACGTCCTCGCAGCCCTGACCGACGTCGGACTCGTCCGGCGGATCGAGCCGGCCGGATCACCGGCCCGCTACGAGATGCGGGTCGGCGACAACCACCACCACGCCATCTGCCGCGAGTGCGGGGCCATCGCCGATGTCCCCTGCGCGGTCGGCGAGCGCCCGTGTCTACAGGCCAGCGACGACCACGGCTACGCCATCGACGAGGCCGAGGTCATCTACTGGGGCCACTGCCCGGCGTGCCTCGAGCGGGCCGCGGCGACGCATCTGCCCGAAGAGCTGAACGAAACGGACCCTCAACGTCAGCAAGCGCTTCCGCTGACTGAGCCCAGCGGCATACCCAAGTTTGAGAACCCATCGAAGGAGACGACATGAGCGTGGAAGGCCCCCGTCAGGAGCCGGGCAACACCCAACCGCAGACCACCGTTGCCGGTGCACCCGTCTGGGACGGGCAGAACTCCGTCACCGCGGGCCCTCGCGGCCCGATGCTGCTGCAGGACGTCTGGTTCCTGGAGAAGCTGGCCCACTTCGACCGAGAGGTCATCCCGGAGCGCCGGATGCACGCGAAAGGCTCCGGCGCGTACGGCACCTTCACGGTGACGAACGACATCACCGAGTACACCTGCGCCAAGATCTTCTCCGAGGTCGGCAAGCAGACCGAGATGTTCGCGCGCTTCTCGACCGTCGCCGGCGAGCGCGGCGCGGCCGACGCCGAGCGCGACATCCGTGGCTTCTCGGTGAAGTTCTACACCGAGGAGGGCAACTGGGACCTCGTCGGCAACAACACCCCGGTGTTCTTCTTCCGCGACCCCCTGAAGTTCCCCGACCTCAACCACGCCGTCAAGCGTGACCCGCGCACCAACCTGCGCAACGCCGAGAACAACTGGGACTTCTGGACCAACCTGCCCGAGGCGCTGCACCAGGTCACGATCGTCATGTCCGACCGCGGCATCCCTGCGACGTACCGGAACATGCACGGCTTCGGCTCGCACACGTACTCGTTCTACAACGCGGAGGGCGAGCGCTTCTGGGTCAAGTTCCACCACCGCACCCAGCAGGGCATCAAGAACCTCACCGACGCCGAGGCGGGCGAGCTGATCGGCCACGACCGCGAGTCGCACCAGCGCGACCTCTACGACGCGATCGAGCGCGGCGACTACCCGAAGTGGAAGCTCTACGTGCAGATCATGCCCGAGGGCGACGCGGCCAAGGTGCCCTACCACCCCTTCGACCTGACCAAGGTCTGGCCCAAGGGCGACTACCCGCTCATCGAGGTCGGCGAGTGGGAGCTGAACCACAACCCCGACAACTACTTCGCCGACGTCGAGCAGGCCGCGTTCAGCCCCGCGAACGTCGTGCCGGGCATCAGCTTCTCGCCGGACAAGATGCTCCAGGGACGGCTGTTCTCCTACGGCGACGCCCAGCGCTACCGCCTCGGGGTCAACCACCACCAGATCCCGGTCAACTCCCCTCGAGGCGCCGCGAGCTGGAACTCCCCGCACCGCGACGGCGCGATGCGGATCGACAGCAACGGAGGTGGCACCCCGAGCATCAACCCGAACTCCTACGGGCGCTACGAGGACCAGCCCCAGTACCGCGAGCCTGCACTGGCCGTCGGCGCCACGGCTGACCGGTTCGACTTCCGCGAGGACGACGAGGACTACTACAGCCAGCCCGGTGTCCTCTTCCGGGACAAGATGACCGCCGAGCAGCAGCAGGCGCTCTTCGAGAACACCGCCCGCGCGATCACCGGCGCCTCGAAGGAGACCATCGAGCGGCACATCGCCAACTGCACGAAGGCCGACCCGGCCTACGGCGAGGGCGTGCGCAAGGCGATCGAGGCGCTGAACGCCGGCTGAGCCCGCGAGCACGAGCGAGGAGCTCCGACGGAGGGTTGTGCGCGGTTTGGGTCGTCATAGCGACCACAACCACGCACAACCCACTCGGCAGGCCGGCCCCTGTCGGTTTCCAGCAACCCGACCTAGGGTGGACGGGACGCGACGACGCGGAAGGAGCCGGAGATGACGGACGGCAAGGCTTTCCTGGGGTGGCCGGTCCTGCGCCAGGTGGCCAGCCGCGACTGGCTCGGCCGAGGCTCCTCCGTCACGAGCAAGAGCACGCGCGCGATCTCCAACCGCACCGTGACGGCCGACCGGGTCGTCAAGTCCGTCTGCCCCTACTGCGCCGTCGGCTGCGGGCAGAACATCTACGTCAAGGACGAGAAGATCGTCCAGATCGAGGGCGACCCGGACTCGCCCGTTTCGCGAGGACGCCTGTGTCCCAAGGGATCTGCGAGCGAGCAGCTCGTCAACTCACCGACGCGCCAGACCCGGGTCCTCTACCGCGCGCCGTACGCGACCGACTGGTCGAGCCTCGGGCTCGAGCAGGCCGTCGACATGATCGCCGACCGGGTCGTCACCTCCCGGCGGCGCACCTGGCAGGACCGCGACGAGCACGGCCGGCCACTGCGCCGGACGATGGGGATCGCCTCGCTCGGGGGTGCCACCCTCGACAACGAGGAGAACTACCTCATGAAGAAGCTCTACACGGCGCTCGGGGCGATCCAGATCGAGAACCAGGCCCGGATTTGACACTCCTCCACGGTCCCCAGTCTGGGGTCCTCGTTCGGGCGCGGTGGGGCCACGACCTACCAGCAGAGCCTCGCCGACGCTGACTGCATCGTCATCCAGGGCTCCAACATGGCCGAGTGCCACCCGGTCGGCTACCAGTGGGTCATGGAGGCCAAGCGTCGCGGTGCGACGATCATCCACGTCGACCCGCGGTTCACCCGCACGTCGGCGACCGCGAGCAAGCACGTGCCGATCCGGGCGGGCAGCGACATCACCTTCCTCGGCGCCCTGATCAACCACGTGCTGGAGGGTGGCCTGTGGTTCGAGGACTACGTGCGGGCCTACACCAACGCGGCGGAGATCATCGGCGAGGACTACCGCGACACCGAGGACCTCGGCGGGGTCTTCTCCGGCTACGACCCCGAGGCAGGCGCCTACGACAACGCGAGCTGGCAGCCGGCCCGCGACGAGCACGGCGCCATCCGGCGTGACGAGAGCTTGCAGGACCCGCGGTGCGTCTTCCAGATCCTCAAGCGGCACTTCGCGCGCTACACACCGCAGATGGTGCGGGACGTCTGTGGGATCAGCGCAAGCGACCTGGCGTATGTCGCTCACGCCGTCACGTCCAACAGTGGCCGCGAGCGCACGACGGCCTTCGTCTATGCGGTCGGCTGGACGCAGCACTCGGTCGGCGTCCAGTACATCAGGACCGCGGCGATCCTCCAGCTGCTGCTGGGCAACATGGGCCGCCCGGGCGGCGGCATCATGGCCCTGCGTGGTCACGCGAGCATCCAGGGCTGCACCGACATCCCGACGCTCTACGACCTGCTCCCGGGCTACCTGCCGATGCCCATATCGGGCCGGCACGAGACCTTCTCGCAGTGGGTCGGCTCGGTCACCTCGACGCAGGACAAGAGCTACTGGTCGGCCACCGACACCTACGCGGTGAGCCTGCTCAAGTCGTGGTGGGGTGAGGCAGCGACGGCCGAGAACGACTGGTGCTTCGACTACCTGCCGAAGCTGACCGGGTCGCACGACACGTACGCGACGACGATGGAGATGCTCGACGGCACGGTCGAGGGCTACTTCCTGCTCGGCCAGAACCCGGCCGTCGGCTCCGCTCACGGCCGGATGCAGCGCAAGGCGATGGCCCGGCTCAAGTGGCTCGTCGTGCGCGACCTCAACCTCATCGAGTCCGCGGCGTTCTGGAAGGACGGCCCCGAGATCGCGACCGGCGAGCTCGACCCGACGACGATCGGCACCGAGGTCTTCTTCCTGCCCGCAGCCGCGCACGCCGAGAAGGACGGGACCTTCACCCAGACCCAGCGGATGCTTCAGTGGCACCACCTGGCGGTCCAGCCACCCGGTGACGCCCGGTCCGAGCTGTGGTTCTACCACGAGCTCGGCAAGCGGGTGCGGGCCCGGCTGGCCGACTCCGACGACCCGCGCGACCGGCCGGTCCTCGACCTCACCTGGGACTACCCCGAGGACGAGCACGGCGAGCCGTCGGCCGATGCGGTGCTCCGGGAGATCAACGGACGCCACCTCACGGGCGAGCACGCCGGCCAGCTGCTGGACTCCTTCACGCAAATGCGCGCCGACGGCTCGACGGACGGCGGTTGCTGGATCTACACCGGCGTCTACGCCGGTGGGGTCAACGCCTCCCTGCGGCGCCCGCCGCGTCACGAGCAGGGCCCGGTGGCTCTCGAGTGGGGCTGGGCCTGGCCGTTGAACCGGCGCATCCTCTACAACCGCGCGTCGGCCGATCCCGACGGCAAGCCGTGGAGCGAGCGCAAGGCCTACGTCTGGTGGGACGAGGCGCAGGGCAGCTGGACCGGGCTCGACGTACCGGACTTCCCGGTCACCAAGCCACCGTCCTACCGGCCCGACGACGGCGTCGGCGGCCCCGAGGGTCTCTCGGGCATCGACCCGTTCATCATGAAGTCCGACGGCAAGGGCTGGCTCTTCGCGCCCTCGGGTGTCGTCGACGGTCCCCTGCCGACGCACTACGAGCCGCAGGAGTCTCCGGTCAAGAACCCGCTCTACGCGCAGCAGCGCAACCCGGCCCGGCGCGTCTTCCCCCGCAAGGACAACCTCACGGCTCCCTCTGCTCCCGAGGCCGGCTGGCAGGTCTACCCCTACGTCTTCACGACGTACCGCCTCACCGAGCACCACACGGCGGGTGGGATGAGCCGCTGGCTGCCCTACCTGTCCGAGCTGCAGCCCGAGTTCTTCTGCGAGGTCTCACCGCAGCTCGCGGCCGAGCGGGGCCTGACCAACGGCGGCTGGGCCACGATCGTCTCGCCGCGGGCCGCCATCGAGGCGCGCGTCCTGGTCACCGAGCGGATGAGACCGCTGACGATCCAGGGGCACACGGTGCATCAGGTCGGGCTGCCCTACCACTGGGGACGCGGCGGAATCAACGCCGTCGTGTCCGGCGACAGCGCCAACGACCTGATCGGGATCACCCTCGACCCCAACGTCGCGATCCAGGAGTCGAAGGCCGCCTCGTGCGACATCCAGCCCGGGCGCCGACCCACCGGGGAGGCGCTGTTGCGGCTCGTCGAGGAGTACCGCTCCAGATCCGGGACCACCGCAGAGACCGGCAACACGTTGCTCAACCCGGGGGCGAACGAGGAGGTGTCGCGATGAGCACGACCGTCAGGCGCAACCAGTTCTCGGGCCCGCACGACCCGGCGCCGGCCGCGGGGTGGGTCGACCCACCGCCGCGCAAGGGGTTCTTCACCGACACCTCGATCTGCATCGGCTGCAAGGCCTGCGAGGTCGCCTGCAAGGAGTGGAACATGCTCCCCGTGGACGGCCTCGCGCTGACCGGGGAGTCGTACGACAACACGGGCGCCCTCGGCGCCAACACGTGGCGGCACGTCGCCTTCATCGAGCAGGGCCCCGCCCAGGTCGCGCGAGCGCGCGAGTCCGGACGTCGGCTCGTGTCGCTCGGGATGCCGAGCGTCCGTTCCGGTCAGGACGATGGGTATGCCGCTGCGCCGGCTCCCACTGCCACTCCGACT
>NZ_JAKDLO010000227.1 GCF_030452765.1 Intrasporangium sp. | reverse complement strand
GCGGGCGGTGCTGGTGCGAGGGGCGCCGCGGCTCCCGGCGCGGCGGTCTGCTGGGCCCACCGCGCCTCTTGCTTGGCCGCGACCCTGGCGTGCGTGCGCGTGGCCACCGACGTGACCACGGCGGCCCTTGCCGCTGTCTTGAGCAGTCCCATGTTTTCAGTCCTTCGCGTTGTCTGATGTGTTCGGTCCAGCTCAGTCTCCGAGCGCCGTGTCGAGGTCGTCGAGGTCCACGGCGCCGACCGCGGCGAGCCGGGCGCCGCCGGCCTCGAGGTCGGCGGCCAGGCGAGCGGTCCACGAGTTCTCGTAGACGAGGACTGCGGCGGACGACGAGGCGTCCACGAGGCCCGCGAGGGTGTGCAGGTCCTCGTCGTCGAGCAGGCCCGACCCGGCGCCGGCGAGATCTGCGAGCCGTTCGTCTCCGCCGAGCTCTGCTGTGTCGAGGATGACCAGGTCTCCTTGCTCGTCGTGCCGCACGAACTCGATGTCGAGCACGCGGATCGTGTCGTTCCTACTGAGCTCGAGGACGGACTCGAAGCCTTCGCCGGTCAGCTGCCCGTCCGGGAACTCGATGACGAGGAAGTCGACGGGACCGAGCAGGTCCGCCGTGGTGTGGTCGTTCATGCGTAGCCGCTCCTTGCTGCTGGCGAACCGGCTCGACGCAGGGACGAGTGGACCGCTTTGACTCTCGGGTTGGGTGACTGGCAACCGCGCGCGCGTCCCTTGGACGAGTCCCGGGCCGATGCCGCTCGAAGTCTTTGGCCGAACAATAGCGTCTCCCGCGCAGGAAGGGGGCTGCGCGGCCTCGACGCCCCTGAGGGACATTTCGGCGCGGGACACGAGGCCTTGGATGCGGCCCAGACCACGGGCCTCCCGGGCAGAATTGCGCCAAGGTCTGCACCGGCTCCCGAGGAGGTCATGTGACGAACGACGCATCCGCTGGCCCACCGCCGGATCGCCATGTCTCGACCGGGCACCTGCCGCCGACACCTGTAGTGGTCGACCTCGTGACCGAGGCATTCACCCGCTACCGGCTCGTGTCGGAAGGGATCGTGTCCCAAGTCTACCCGGTCCTTGCCCAGGCCGACCCGGGCCTGTTCGGGCTCAGCGTCGTGGGGGTCGACGGGAGTGCCGAGGAGATCGGTGATGCCACCGTCCCGTTCACCATCATGAGCGTGGCCAAGCCCTTCGTCTTCGCCCTCGTCAGCCAGGCCGTCGGCTTCGAGCACGTGCGCCGCATCGTGGGGGTCAACGCGACGGGGCTGCCGTTCAACTCGGTCGAGGCCGTCGACCGAGACCCGTCGGGTCGGACCAACCCCATGGTCAACTCCGGTGCGATCGCCACGACGAGCCTCATGCCCGGGGCGACGCACGAGGTCCGGTGGGCGGCCATCGTCGACGGGCTCTCACGGTTCGCCGGTCGCCGGCTCGCGCTGGACGAGGCCGTGCTCGAGTCCGCCTCGCGGACCAACCTGCGCAACCGTGCCGTGGCGGCCCTGCTGCACAGTGTCGGAGCGCTGCCCGGCGACCCGAGCGCCGCGACAGACCTCTACACCCGGCAGAGCTGCCTGAGCGTGACCGCACACGACCTCGCGGTCATGGGCGCGACGCTCGCCGACGGTGGCGTCAACCCGGTCACGAGGGAGCGGGTCGTCGAGCCCGACATCGCCCGGGTGACTCTCGCGGTCATGACGATCGCCGGGCTCTACGAGACCTCCGGTGACTGGCTGCTCGACGTCGGGATGCCCGGCAAGAGCGGCATCGGCGGTGGCATCGTCACCGTGTCCCCGGGCAAGGGAGCCTTCGGCACGTTCTCGCCCCCGCTCGACCCCGCCGGCAACAGCGTCCGGGGACAGCTCGCGGCCCGCTTCCTCACCCGCGGCCTCGGGCTCGACATCCTCGCGTCCGAGGCCGCTGGGGTGCCCCCCGATGAGGCCATGACGCAAAGGCCGTCGTTCCCCGAGTCCTTTCGGGGGGTGTGGTCTACGTGTCTGCCTGCCATCCCTCCCATCCCTGCCCTTCCTGCTGCCTCGCGCGCGAGGAGAGCCGGCTCCGGAAGGGGGCGAGCGGCATACCGACACGTGGGCGTCTGGAATGGGTGGCTTGACACCGCCTGTTACGGTCATGGCGCGTCCACGTCGGAGCAGCGACGAATCCGCTGCACGTGAGATGCAGGAAGCAGAAGGAATGCGCATGGCTGCAGGCAAGGGCCGCAAGCTCGTCATCGTCGAGTCACCCGGCAAGGTGAAGTCGATCGCCGCCTATCTCGGGGGCGACTTCGAGGTAGAGGCGTCCGTGGGCCACATCCGCGACCTGCCCAACCCGTCCGAGCTGCCGGCAGACATGAAGAAGGGCCCGTTCGGCAAGTTCGCCGTCGATGTCGAGCACGACTTCGCCCCCTACTACGTCGTCGATGCGGACAAGAAGAAGAAGGTCGCCGAGCTCAAGCGCAAGCTCAAGGACGCGAGCGAGCTCTATCTGGCCACCGACGAGGACCGGGAGGGCGAGGCGATCGCCTGGCACCTGCTCGAGGCGCTCTCACCGCGGGTACCCGTCAAGCGCATGGTGTTCCACGAGATCACCCGGGAGGCGCTGCAGCGTGCGGTCAACGAGACCCGCGAGATCGATACGGCCCTGGTCGACGCGCAGGAGACCCGCCGCATCCTCGACCGGCTCTACGGCTACGAGGTCAGCCCGGTGCTGTGGCGCAAGGTGCGCCAGGGCCTGTCGGCCGGCCGCGTGCAGTCGGTCGCCACCCGCATGGTCGTCGAGCGCGAACGCGAGCGGATGGCCTTCGTGCGGTCGAGCTACTGGGACGTCGAGGGCGAGTTCACGCCCAGCGACGCGGCGCAGCGGTTCACCGCGCGGCTCTCTCAGGTTGACGGCCAGCGCGTGGCCACCGGTCGCGACTTCGCCGACTCGGGCGAGCTGACGGCCAAGAACGTGGCGCATCTCGACGAGGCGCTCGCGAACCGCATCGCGGTGGCCTGCCGCACCCTGTCCGCACGGGTGACCGACGTTCAGGAGAAGCCCTACACGCGCCGCCCGTCGGCGCCGTTCACCACCTCGACCCTCCAGCAGGAGGCCTCACGCAAGCTGCGGCTCAGCAGCAAGAACGCCATGCGGGTGGCCCAGCGGCTCTACGAGGGCGGCTACATCACCTACATGCGCACCGACTCGACGACCCTGTCGGACGCGGCGCTGACCGCAGCGCGCAGCCAGGCCCGCGACATGTATGGCGCCGAGTACGTCCCCGACGCCCCACGCCGCTACGAGCGCAAGGTCAAGAACGCCCAGGAGGCGCACGAGGCGATCCGCCCGGCCGGTGACCGGTTCCGCACCCCGGCCCAGGTCGCCGGGGAGCTGCGCGGTGAGGAGTTCGCCCTCTACGACCTGATCTGGAAGCGGACCATCGCCTCGCAGATGGCCGACGCCCGCGGCTCGACCGCGACCGTGCGCCTCGCCGTCGACACGGGGCTGGAAGGCGCCGAGACCGTGGAGTTCAGCGCCTCCGGCACGGTCATCACGTTCAAGGGCTTCCTCGCCGCCTACGAGGAGGGCCGCGACGACGACGCAGCCGCCCGCGCGCAGGCCGCGCAGCAGGAGCGGAGGCTGCCGAAGCTCTCCGTCGGTGTCGCTCTCGAGGTGATCCGCGCCGAGGCCGAGGGCCACGAGACAACCCCGCCGGCCCGGTACACCGAAGCCACGCTCGTCAAGGCCATGGAGGAGAAGGGGATCGGCCGCCCGTCCACGTATGCGGCGACCCTCGGGACGATCCAGGACCGGGGCTACGTCTACACGCGCGGGCAGGCGCTCGTGCCGACCTGGCTCGCCTTTGCCGTGACGCGGCTGCTCGAGGAGCACTTCACCGAGCTGGTCGACTACGAGTTCACCGCCTCGATGGAGGAGGACCTCGACCGGATCGCGAACGGCGACCTCGGCAGGGTCGACTGGCTGCGCCGGTTCTACTTCGGCGAAGAGGCCTCCACGGCAGAGGGACTCAAGGAGCTCGTCGACGACCTCGGCGAGATCGACGCGCGAGAGATCTCCACGATCCCGATCGGTGACGGGGTCGTGGTGCGCGTCGGCCGCTACGGCCCCTACGTGGAGGAGACACAGGGGACTCCGTCCCCCGCAGACCCCCTGACGGGTCAGGACGCTACCGGCGCGCCGGAGGCGGTTCGTTCCCCCGAGGCCGGGACAGACTCCTCCGTCGCGCCTCGTCGGGCGACGATCAACGACGACATCCCGCCCGACGAGATGACCCCCGCCAAGGCCCGCGAGCTGCTCGAGCAGGCTGCCGACGACGGACGGGTCCTGGGCCGCGACCCGCACAGCGGTCACGAGATCGTCGCCAAGGCCGGGCGCTACGGCCCCTATGTCAGCGAGGTGCTGCCCGAGGAGCCGACTCCCGCCGAGGGTGCCCCGAAGACACGTGCCAAGAAGGCCGCCAAGCCCAAGCCTCGCACTGCCTCGCTCTTCAAGGACATGGACCTCGCGACGGTCGACCTCGACGCCGCGCTCAAGCTGCTCAGCCTGCCGCGCGTCGTCGGCACCGATGCCGAGGGCCTCGAGATCACCGCCCAGAACGGGCGCTACGGCCCCTACCTCAAGAAGGGCACCGACTCCCGGTCGCTCGCGAGCGAGCAGCAGCTCTTCGACATCACTCTCGAGGAGGCGCTCGCGATCTACGCCCAGCCGAAACAGCGTGGCCGCGCCGCCGCGGCGGCGCCGCTCAAGGAGCTCGGCACCGACCCGGCGAGCGGCAAGCCGGTCGTGGTCAAGGACGGCCGCTTCGGCCCCTACGTCACCGACGGCGAGACCAACGCGACCCTGCGCAAGGACGACGACCCCGCGACGATCACGCCGGAACGCGGCTACGAGCTGCTCGCCGAGAAGCGCGCCAAGGGCCCGACGACGCGGCGCCGCACGACCACGAAGGCGGCCGGGAAGGCCACGAGGAAGACGGCAGCGAAGCGCTCGTAAGCCCTTGGTACGCAAGCGAGCTGAGCGGCATCCGCCAAGCTGGGGGTATGCCGCTCAGCCGGCTCCTGGGCATCTCCCCAGTTGGTGGGGTGGTTGGGTGAGAGGCTGGACCCCATGTCGACGATCGTCTTCGTGCACGCCCACCCCGACGACGAGGCCTCGCAGTCCGCGTGTTCGATGGCCCGGGCGGTGCACGAGGGGCACCGGGTCGTGCTCGTCATCGCGACGAACGGCGACCACGGTGAGGCGGCACCGGATCTCGCGGCAGGGGAGACGGTCGTCATACGCCGACGGCGGGAGGCCGAGGCGTCGGCTGCCGCGATCGGCACGCACCGGCTCGTCTGGCTCGGGTATGCCGACTCGGGGATGACCGGCTGGGCCCAGAACGAACACCCCGATGCCTTCGTCCGGGCCGACGTCGAGCGGGCGGCCGACCGGCTGGCCGAGGTGCTGCGCGAGGAGGCGGCCGACGTCGTCGTCGGCTACGACTGGCACGGCGGCTACGGGCACCCCGACCACGTCCGGTCGCACCGGGTGACGAGGCGGGCGGCCGAGCTGGCGGGCACGTCGCGCTACCTCGAGGGGACGATGAACCGGGATGCGGTGGTGCGCAACTTCGAGGCTGCCCGGGCGGCGGGTCTCGAGGTGGGCGACTGGGACCCGACCGGACCGATGGACGACGGCAACCCGATGGGGACGCCCGAGGCGGAGCTGCACTGGGCCTGCGACCTGCGCGACTGGGTCGAGGTCAAGCGGCGGGCGCTGCAGGCTCATGCCAGCCAGACGAGCGACGTGGGGATGATGCTGGCGATCCCGGAGGAGGCCTTCCGCGAGCAGTTCGGCTGGGAGTTCTACGTCGAGCCGGGGCGGCCTGCGGGGATGGTGGTCGGCTGGTTCCTCGATGCCGACCGGAAGCACCCCTGATCGAGAGTGCAGCACTTCCGATCGAGAGTGCAGCAGTCCTGATCGACAGTGCAGCAGTCCGCATCGAGAGTGCAGCACTTCCGATCGAGAGTGCAGCACTTCCGATCGAGAGTGCAGTACTTCCGATCGAGAGTGCAGCACTTCCGATCGAGAGTGCAGCACTTCCGATCGAGAGTGCAG
>NZ_JAKDLO010000226.1 GCF_030452765.1 Intrasporangium sp. | reverse complement strand
CGATCACCTCGATGCAGGCGATCTACGTGCCCGCCGACGACTACACCGACCCCGCTCCCGCCACGACGTTCGCGCACCTGGACGCGACGACCGAGCTCTCGCGTGACATCGCCTCGATGGGTATCTACCCCGCCGTGGACCCGCTCTCCTCGACGAGCCGGATCCTCGACCCGCGCTACATCTCCCAAGAGCACTACGACACCGCCGTCCGGATCAAGTCGATCCTGCAGCGCAACAAGGAGCTGCAGGACATCATCGCGATCCTCGGCGTCGACGAGCTGTCCGAGGAGGACAAGATCCTCGTCAACCGGGCTCGCCGGATCCAGCGCTTCCTGTCGCAGAACACCTATGTGGCCAAGCAGTTCACGGGTCTCGACGGCTCGACGGTCCCGCTCGCCGACACGATCGAGGCCTTCACCAAGGTCGCCGACGGCGACTTCGACAACGTCGGTGAGCAGGCGTTCTTCATGTGCGGCGGCCTCGACGACGTCGAGCGTCAGTGGGCCGAGATCCAGAAGAACCTCTGACCGCTCGTTAGGCGGTCCAACAGGTATGCCGCTGGGCGCGCTTTCGCGGGAAGCGCGCCCAGCGCCATACGCAGGGTTTGTCCACCGACTGTGCAGGCGGACGAGGCCTCGGCGCGAGGCACTACACTTCTGACACTGTCCGAGATCCGGAGGAACACGTGGGTTCACTCAAGGTTGAGATGGTCGCGGCCGACCGCAAGGTCTGGGAGGGCGAGGCGAAGTTCGTTCGAGGCCGCACCGCGAGCGGCGAGCTCGGCATCCTGCCCGGGCACTCACCGCTGCTCGGCGCCATCGTCGAGGGCGAGGTGACGATCCAGGCCATGGACGGCTCGCGCCATCACGCCAGGGTCGACGGCGGGTTCCTGTCGGTCGACTCCGACGTCGTGACGATCGTCGCCGAGCACGTCGACGCCTCGTCCCTGCACGGCGCCGGGCACTGAGGAGCGACGGTGCCGTCCGCTCTCGTCTCCACCGAGATCGTGATCGGCATCCTTCTGGTCGCTGTCGCGCTCGTTCTCGTCGTGACGTATGCGAGGCGTCGCTACATCGCTCACGGCCAGCCGCTGACGGTCTGTGCCGTACGCCCCGAGAGTGTCAAGCGCTGGCGCCTCGGTCTGATCAAGTTCGGGGACAACGCCCTCGAGTGGTACGCGCTCGGGGGCGTCTCGGTACGCCCGCGGCACCGGTGGGCGCGCCAGTCCCTGCTGCTCGAGACGCCCGGGCCGCTCCCGCCGGGGGAGTCGATCCCGGTCATCCCGGCGGCCCAGCGGGTGCCGTGCACCTCGGGGTCGGAGCGCTTCGATCTTGCCCTCGCCCACGCCGACTACACGGCGCTGCGCTCCTGGCAGGAGGCCGCGCCGCCCGGCTACAACGTCAACGTCGCGTAGCCGGCAGCCACATCCTCGAACAGTCGGTTCGCGGGGACCGATGTCACTCGGGCTGCTCGACCCGGCCGCCGCCGGGCTGCCAGAGGACGTCGCCGCCGATCGGTAGGTTCGCGACCCGGGCGAGGATGAAGAGCAGGTCGGACAGGCGGTTGAGGTACTTCGCGGTGAGGATGTTGACGCCACCGCTGCCGCGCTCGGGTCCGAGCGCCTCGCCGTGCTCGGCGATGGCCGCCCACGCCGACCGCTCGGCACGCCGGACGATCGTCGTGGCAAGGTGCAGGTGGGCCGACCCTGCCGTGCCGCCGGGCAGGATGAAGGACCTCAGCTTCGGCAGACCCTCGAGGTAGCGGTCGCAGTCGGTCTCGAGATCGTCGACCCAGGGCTGGTCGACGCGCAACGGCGGGAACGGGTAGGTCTCCTGCAGCGGGGTCGACAGGTCGGCGCCGACGTCGAAGAGCTCGTTCTGGACGCGGAGCAGGGTGATCCGCACGTCCTGCTCGAGGCCGCCTGCGGCGATGGCCACCCCGATCGCCGCGTTGGCCTCGTTGCAGTCCGCATAGGCCTGCAAGCGGGGGTCGTTCTTGCTCGTGCGCGAGAAGTCGCCGAGGGCCGTCGTGCCGTCGTCACCCGTGCGGGTGTAGATCTTCGTGAGGTTGACCATGCGCCAACTCTCGCAGACGGCGGCGCACCTGCGGATAGGGTCTCTTGGGTGAGAGAGCGGTTCCGGGTCCGCGGCGGCGCGCGCCTGGTCGGTGAGGTCTCGGTCGTCGGCGCCAAGAACAGCGCCCTCAAGCTCATGGCTGCGGCGCTGCTAGCGGAGGGCCGCACGACCCTGACGAACGTGCCGGCGATCGCGGATGTGTCGATCATGGCGGAGCTGCTGCGCAGCCTCGGCGTCGACGTCTGCTACGACCCCCCGTCCGGGCTGGTCGTCCTCGATGTGCCCGGGAAGATCGGCCATCGGGCCGACTACCGGCTCGTGCGGGCCTTACGGGCCTCCATCTCGGCCCTGGGTCCCCTCGTGGCCCGTACCGGCGCAGCCGATGTCGCGGTCCCCGGGGGCGACGCCATCGGGTCACGGGGTCTCGACCTGCATGCTGCCGGTCTGGAGGCGCTGGGCGCCTCGGTCCACGTGTCCCACGGCTATCTCATCGCCACCGCCCCGCAGGGGCTCACCGGGACCGGGATCCGGCTCGAGTTCCCGAGCGTCGGCGCCACGGAGAACATCCTCACCGCGGCCGTGCTCGCCCGCGGCCGCACCGTCATCGACAACGCCGCCCGCGAGCCGGAGATCGCCGACCTCGCCGACCTGCTCGTCGCGATGGGTGCGCAGGTCTCCGGCGCCGGGACCTCGTGCATCGTCGTCGAGGGTGTCGAGGGCCTCATGCCCGCGACCCACGCCGTCATCCCCGACCGGATCGCGGCCGGCAGCTGGGCCTTCGCAGCGACGACGACGCGTGGCGACCTCGAGGTCGTCGGGGGTGTCGTCGAGCACCTCCGCGCCCCGCTGGCGGCCCTCGAGCAGGCCGGCTGCACGATCGAGACGACCCGCCGCGGGTTCCGGGTCGCCGCCCTGGACCGGCCCGCCGCCTTCGACGTCGCGACCCTGCCCTACCCCGGCTTCCCGACCGACCTGCAACCCTTCGCCATGGCCTACAACTCCGTCGCGGCGGGCAGCGCCATGGTGACCGAGAACCTCTTCGAGGCCCGCTTCCGGATAGTCCAGGAGCTCGCCCGACTCGGTGCCGACGCCCAGGTCGACGGCCATCACGTCATGGTCCACGGGGTGCCTGTGCTCTCTGGTGCCCCGGTCGAGGCGAGCGACATCCGATCGGGCGCTGCCCTCGTCCTCGCCGGTCTGGTCGCCGAGGGGGAAACGCTGGTCAGCGGTGTGCACCACATCGACCGCGGGTATCCGCGCTTCGACGAGGCGCTGCGGGCCCTCGGCGCCGATGTGTCCCGGGAACCGGACGACGACCCGTGGGCTGACTGAGAAGGCGATCGAAGGGCTGCCCGGCAGGACGGCAGGACACCTCACATTCACCTGGAACTCCTTGACCATTTCTTGATTGATTCTTGACGCGTGGGTCCAACGTTTTCGGGCATATACCCTGCATCATTGCGATAGGCAGCAGGGAGGTCACTGATGACGCTCAACCGCCACCAGGCGACACCGGTCCGTGTGCTCGACGCACCAGACGGTCATGACGTCATCATCGAGGGACCCCTCGACGTCCACACCGTGCCCGACATTCGCGACCTGCTGCACGAGGTCATCTCACGGGGGCCCGGGGAGCTGCGCCTGCATCTGGGCAAAGCCGAGATCGGCGATGCGACCGGACTGGGTGTCATCGTCCACATTCATCGTCGTGCCCGCCGTGAGCAACGCCGGCTCTGGCTCGTCAGTGCGTCCGAGCGCACGACCCGGCTCGTGCGGGGGTGTCGGCTCGAGCGCATCCTCGCGCCCGCACGTCCGGGCCGCACTGTGTCCTCTCTCACCGCCTGACTCTCTCCCCAGCCCGGCAGCCCGCGGGTACGTTCACTGGCATGCTTGAGCAGGACTCGACGCACCCCACTGCGCGCGACACCCGTGCCCGCCCTTGGTTGATGCGGACCTACGCGGGCCACTCGAGCGCCGCAGCCAGCAACGAGCTCTACCGCCGCAACCTCGCCAAGGGCCAGACCGGGTTGTCGGTCGCGTTCGACCTGCCGACCCAGACCGGCTACGACCCCGACGAGGTGTTGGCTCGTGGCGAGGTCGGCAAGGTCGGGGTCCCGATCAGCCACATCGGCGACATGGAGGCACTCTTCCGCGATATCCCCCTGCGGGACATGAACACGTCCATGACGATCAACGCGACCGCGATGTGGCTGCTCGCGCTCTACCAGGTCACCGCCGAGCGCCAGGCCGAGGCTGCGGGCGAGGATCCGAGCGAGTGGGTGCGCTCGCTCGGCGGAACGACACAGAACGACATCATCAAGGAGTACCTCTCGCGCGGGACGTACGTCTTCCCCCCGGCGCCGTCGCTACGGCTCATCACCGACCTGGTCAGCTACACGGTCCGTGAGATCCCGAAGTGGAACCCGACCAACATCTGCAGCTACCACCTCCAGGAGGCCGGGGCCACCCCTGTCCAGGAGCTGGCCTACTCGCTCTCGACCGCGCTCGCCGTGCTCGACGCCGTCCGTGACTGCGGGCAGGTTCCCGAGGCCGAGTTCGCCGGCGTCGTCGCCCGGATCTCGTTCTTCGTCAACGCCGGCGTGCGCTTCGTCGAGGAGATGTGCAAGATGCGCGCCTTCGTGCAGCTCTGGGACGAGCTGACGCGGCAGCGGTATGGCGTCACCGACGCCAAGGCGCGCCGGTTCCGCTACGGCGTCCAGGTCAACTCGCTCGGGCTGACCGAGGCCCAGCCGGAGAACAACGTGCAGCGCATCGTCCTCGAGATGCTCGCCGTCACCCTCTCCAAGGACGCCCGGGCGCGGGCCATCCAGCTGCCGGCGTGGAACGAGGCCCTCGGCCTGCCCCGTCCGTGGGACCAGCAGTGGTCGCTTCGCCTGCAGCAGGTCCTCGCCTTCGAGTCCGACCTGCTCGAGTACGACGACCTGTTCACCGGCTCGCCCGTCGTCGAGGGCAAGGTCGCCCAGCTCGTCGAGGGTGCCCGAGCCGAGATGGCGCGGATCGAGGGCCTCGGTGGGGCCGTTGCTGCCGTCGAGTCCGGGTACATGAAGTCGGCCCTGGTCGCCTCGCACGCCGAGCGCCGCCGTCGCATCGAGTCAGGTGAGCAGGTCATCGTCGGGCTCAACCGGTTCGAGACGACCGAGCCCAACCCGCTCACCGCCGACCTCGAGGCCGCGATCCAGACCGTCGACCCGGGCGTCGAGCAGGCCGCTGCGCAAGCTGTGCGGGAATGGCGCGAGCGCCGCGACGCAGACCCGCAGCGGCGTACCCAGGCAGAGCAGGCTCTCGCCCGGCTCAGGGTCGATGCCGCTTCGGGCGCAAACCTCATGGTCGCCTCTCTCGAGTGCGCCCGGGCCGAGGTGACGACGGGGGAGTGGGCGGGCACCCTGCGTGAGCAGTTCGGTGAGTACCGCGCCCCGACCGGTGTGTCGGCCTCGGTCGGCGTGGCCTCCACGGAACCAGGCGGTGGCCTCGCCCGGGCCCGCGAGGCGGTGCGCCGCACGGGCGAGGAGCTCGGCGAGCGACTGCGCCTGCTCGTCGGCAAGCCCGGGCTCGACGGCCACAGCAACGGAGCCGAGCAGGTCGCGGTGCGGGCCCGCGATGCCGGCTTCGAGGTCGTCTACCAGGGCATCCGGCTCACCCCGGAGCAGATCGTCGACGCGGCCGTCGCCGAGGACGTCCACCTCGTCGGCCTCTCGATCCTCTCCGGCTCGCACATGGAACTCGTCCCCGACATCCTGGCTCGCCTGCGCGAGGCCGGCGGCGACGACATCCCGGTCGTCGTCGGGGGGATCATCCCGGAGTCGGACGCAGTCGCCCTCCGGCAGGCCGGGGTGGCCATGGTCTTCACTCCCAAGGACTTCGGCCTGAACGAGATCATGACCGAGATGGTCGAGGTGATCCGAGCGTCGCGCGACCTGGGCCCGCTGCTGACCGCGCCCGCGTGAACCGGCGCGCGACATGGCAAGTCGTCAAGTCTGCTTTGACGTTTGGATCACGTCAAGGTTAACTTGACGACCATGACAACCACGGAGACGACC
>NZ_JAKDLO010000225.1 GCF_030452765.1 Intrasporangium sp. | reverse complement strand
TATGCCGTGGGCATCGAGCACCGGTGACGGCCGGAGGGGAGGGGCGCACGGCGACCGACGGAACGCGGCCGCATCGGGCCGCCGTCGTCGGCTGCGGGGACGTGGCGACGGTCCACCTCGAGGCGATCGACGCCATCGACGGGATCGAGCTGGTGGCGCTCTGTGACCGCGACCCGGATGCACTGGCCAGGGCCGCTGCCGGGCAGGACGTCCCGGGCTTCGCTGATGTCGAGGCGATGATCCGCCAGACACGCCCGGACGTCGTCCACGTGTGTACTCCGCACGACGAGCACGTGCCGGTGGCGTTGGCCGCTCTGGCCACCGGCACGAGTGTGCTCGTCGAGAAGCCGCTGGCCCACGTCATGACCGCTGCCGAGCAGCTCGTCCGGGCGGCCGAGGACAGCTCCGTGAAGATCGGCGTGTGCCTGCAGAACCGCTACAACACCACCTCGCAGGCCGCGCGGACGGTGCTCGACTCCGGTGAGCTGGGTCGGGTCATCGGAGCCACCGCGACGGTCATGTGGACCCGGACGCCTGACTACTACCGGGCCAAGCCGTGGCGGGGCCGGTGGGAGCGGGCCGGAGGTGGGTTGCTCATCAACCAGGCCCTGCACACGATAGACCTGCTGCAGTGGCTGATCGGCGACGTGGTCGACGTGTCCGGTCAGGTCGCGACCCGCGTGTACGGCGATGTCATCGAGGTCGAGGACACGGCCGAGATGGTGCTGCGCCACGAGGGCGGTGCTCGCAGCGTGTTCTTCGGCACCCTGTGCGGCGTCGTCAACCACCCGGTGACGATGCAGATCACCGCCGAGCGTGGCACCCTGTCGCTGGACGGGGACCTGACGATCTCGTACGCGGACGGCCGGGTCGAGCACGTCGCCGAGCGCGCGGCACCGTCGGCCGGTCGTACCTACTGGGGTGTCTCGCACGAGGTGCTGATCGCCGACTTCTACGATCGCCTGGGTGACCCTGAGCCGTTCTGGATCAGCCCCAGCGAGGCGCTGAAGTCCTTGCGGATCGTTACTGATGTCTATGCCAGGAAGGGATGAGATGGCAGCCATCGGGGTTCAGATGATGATGCTGAAGTCCAAGGTCGAGCAGACCGGCCCCTACGAGACGCTCCGTCGCCTGACAGAGGTCGGCTTCCGGGCCGTCGAGGTCTCACAGATCCCCATGAGCCCTGACAACGTCGCCGAGATGAGGCGTGCCCGCGATGAGCTCGGCGTCGACTTCGGTGCCCTGTCCGCCGCGATCCAGACACCGGTGGGGGCGCCCAACGACTCGCTCACGACCGACTTCGACAAGGTGGTCGGCGACGCCAGGACTCTGGGCGCAGACATGGTGCGCATCGGGATGATGCCGTTCGAGGCGATGGCCTCGTACGACGAGCTGCTGCGGTTCTGCCGGCAGGCGGACGACACTGCGGTGCGCCTGGCCGAGGTCGGCATCGGGTTGTACTACCACAACCACCACATCGAGTTCGCCAAGCACGGCGGCGAGCTGATCCTCGACATCATCCGCGAGAAGGCGCCGAACCTTCGCCTGGAGATCGACGTGCACTGGGTCCAGCGCGGCGGCCGAGACCCCGTCCGGACCCTGCAGAAGTATGCCGGGCTCGTCGACCTGGTCCACCTCAAGGACTACCGGATCGGGCCGCTGGACCCCGCAGCGTTCGAGGCGCTGCGGGCTGGGGATGTCGTCGGCTTCATGACCGCGTTCACCGGCGTGGTGCAGTTCGCCGAGGTGGGTGAGGGCACGCTCGACTGGCCGGAGATCATCGACACCGCGATCGCCTCCGGGGCGAAGTACCTGTTCATCGAGCAGGACGAACAGTACGGTCGCGACCCCTTCGACTGCCTCGTCACCTCACGCGAGAACCTCGTCGCCGCCGGGTACGAAGCGCTGCTGTGAGCCGTCGTCGGTAGCTCGCCGGTCGCGCGGATGGCTCAGAGGTATGTCCACAAGTTGCTGACCAGGCGCTCGGTCGTCGGCTACGGCCTCGGTGACTTCGCCAACAACCTGGCCTTCAGCCTCAGCACGTCCTTCCTGCTCTACTACTACACGGACGTGGCCGGCCTGTCGGCTGCGGCCGTCTCGACCATGTTCTTCGTCGTGCGCCTGTGGGACGCCTTCGCCGACATGATCGCCGGGCGCCTGGTCGACCGGAGCATGACCAGGTGGGGCAAGTTCCGCCCGTTCATCCTGTTCGGGGCGGTGCCCCTGCTCTTCCTCAGCTTCCTCACCTTCCAGGTGCCGAGCTCGTTCGACATGGGTGCCAAGCTGCTCTACGCCTACCTGACCTACGCGGTCCTCGGTCTGGTCTACTCCCTCGTCAACATCCCGTACGGCGCGCTCGCCTCGGCGATGACCCAGTCGGTCAAGGAGCGGGCCAAGCTCGTCGCCGCACGGTTCTTCGGCGCCGCGACCGGTGGCATCGTGCTGACCTACCTCATCGCGCCGCAGATCTCCGACCTGAAGACGCAGAGGAACACCCTGAGCCCGGCCGAGTACCAGGCGCAGGTCCAGGCCATCTTCACGCAGTCCACCCTGATCTTCATCGTCGTCGGCACGATCGCCTACCTGCTCACCTTCTTCTGGTGCCGTGAGCAGGTGGTACGCACCCAGCCGCGGGTCTCGGTCCGCGAGACCTGGGAGACGCTGCGCCACAACACGCCCCTCGGGTTCCTGTGCTCCGCGAGCTTCTTCTACCTCATCGGGCTGTTCGCGGTCGGTGGCGCCTCGGCCTACTACGCCCAGTACGTCATGGGTGACATCACCTGGATGGGCCCGATCGTCCTGGTCAACAGCGGCATCTCCATCGTGGCCGCACCCTTCATCCCAGCGGCGGTCGAGAAGTGGGGCAAGAAGGCGCTCTTCCAGTGGTGTGGCCTGTTCACGATCGTCGGTGGTGTCGCGCTCTACCTCACCCCCGGTGGTGCCGTCGCGCCGGCCCTGGTCTTCCTCGGGGTCAAGGGAGTCGGCGCGGCCCTGATCAACACGGTCATGTTCGGCCTCGAGGCCGACACGGTCGAGTACGGCGAGTGGAAGTCGGGCAAGCGGTCGGAGGGCGCCACGTACGCGATCTTCTCGTTCACCCGCAAGATCACCCAGTCGCTGGGCGGCGCGCTCGGCGCGGCAGCCCTCGCCTTCGGCGGCTACCTGTCGGCCACGGCTGCCGTGCCCAACCCGGTCCAGCCGGAGTCGGCCGTCACCGCGATCCGCGTCACGATGGGGCTGATCCCCGCGGTCGCCGCCCTCGTCGCGATGGTCATCTTCTGGAAGTACCCGCTGACCGACCAGCGCTTCCGCGAGATCCGCGACGAGACCGAGGCCAGCAAGGCAGCGCAGGGGCACGCGTTCGCACCGGATCGGCTCAGGCGATCAACAGGCATCGACTGAACCGGCGCGTGGAAGGTGGCTGAGCGGCATACGACACCATCTTGGAGTTGAGTGGAATAGGCTCAACTTTGACACGGTTGACCAGAGTGACTCTGCCCTCGACAGGAGAACGCATGGACCTTCAGCTGACCAACAAGGCTCAGGAGGCGTTGGCTCAGGCCGCGACGACCGCGGCGGCCAAGCACTCACCGAACATCGAGCCGGCTCACCTGCTGCTCGCGTTGGCGGCTCAGCCGGGCACGACCACCCCGACCCTGCTCGAGAAGGCCGGGTCCTCGGTCGGCGCAGCGACCAGCGCCGCGGAGCGGGCCATGGCCGCACTGCCGAAGGTGACGGGTGCTGCGCAGCCCCAGCTGTCCCGCGCCACCGCCGGGATCCTCCAGCAGGCTCAGCAGTACATGACGGCCATGGAGGACAGCTACCTCTCGACCGACCACCTGCTGCTCGCCCTGGCCCGCACGGGACAGTTCAGCCTCGACGCCGATGCGATCGAGCAGGCCATCCCCGAGCTGCGTGGGGGGCGCCCGGTCACCTCCGAGAACCCGGAGGGCACCTTCGAGGCGCTCAAGAAGTACGGCACCGACCTGACCGAGATGGCCCGGGAGGGCAAGCTCGACCCCGTGATCGGTCGCGACACCGAGATCCGCCGCGTCATCCAGGTGCTCTCACGGCGCACGAAGAACAACCCGGTCCTGATCGGCGAGCCAGGAGTCGGCAAGACGGCCGTCGTCGAAGGGCTGGCCCAGCGGATCGTCGCCGGCGACGTGCCGGAGAGCCTGCGCGACAAGCGCCTCATCAGCCTGGACCTCGGGGCGATGCTCGCCGGCGCGAAGTACCGCGGCGAGTTCGAGGAGCGGCTCAAGGCTGTCCTCGAGGAGATCAAGGGCTCCGACGGCGAGATCGTCACCTTCATCGACGAGATCCACACCGTCGTGGGAGCCGGCGCCGGCAGCGAGGGCGCGATGGATGCCGGCAACATGCTCAAGCCCATGCTCGCCCGCGGTGAGCTGCGGCTCGTCGGCGCGACCACGCTCGACGAGTACCGCAAGCACATCGAGAAGGACGCGGCCCTCGAGCGACGCTTCCAGCAGGTCTTCGTCGGCGAGCCGTCGGTCGAGGACACCATCGCCATCCTGCGCGGCCTCAAGGAGCGCTACGAAGCGCACCACAAGGTGACGATCGCCGATGCCGCGCTCGTGGCTGCGGCCTCGCTGTCGGACCGCTACATCTCCGGTCGTCAGCTGCCGGACAAGGCGATCGACCTCATCGACGAGGCGGCCTCCCGCCTGCGCATGGAGATCGACAGCTCGCCGGTCGAGATCGACGAGCTCCAGCGCGCCGTCGACCGGCTCAAGATGGAGGAGTTCGCGCTGGCGCAGGAGACCGACGAAGCCTCCAGGGAGCGGTTGGCGCGGCTGCGTGAGGACCTGGCAAACCGGTCCGAGGAGCTGGCCGCCCTGACCGCGCGCTGGGAGTCGGAGAAGGCCGGCCTCAACGTGGTCGGCGATATCAAGGCCCAGGTCGACGACCTGCGCACCCAAGCGGACCGGCTCCAGCGCGAGGGCGACCTCGGCGGCGCGTCGAAACTGCTCTACGGCGACATCCCGGCGCTCGAGAAGCAGCTGACCGCGGCGCAGGAGCGCGAAGGGACCGTCGCCCCCTCCGACGAGGGGCCGATGGTCAAGGACGAGGTCGGTGCCGACGACGTCGCGGACGTCATCTCGTCGTGGACCGGCATCCCCGCCGGCCGGCTGCTCGAGGGCGAGACCGAGAAGCTGCTGCACATGGAGCAGGTCATCGGTGCCCGGCTCGTCGGGCAGGCAGAAGCCGTCCGAGCCGTTTCCGACGCCGTCCGGCGGACCCGTGCCGGGGTGAGCGATCCTGACCGGCCGACCGGTTCGTTCCTCTTCCTCGGTCCGACCGGTGTGGGCAAGACCGAGCTGGCCAAGTCGCTGGCCGACTTCCTCTTCGACGACGAGCGGGCCATGGTCCGGATCGACATGTCCGAGTACTCCGAGCGGCACGCCGTGGCGCGGCTCATCGGCGCGCCGCCCGGCTATGTCGGCTACGAGGAGGGCGGCCAGCTGACCGAGGCCGTGCGCCGGCGCCCGTACTCCGTCGTCCTGCTCGACGAGGTCGAGAAGGCGCACCCGGAGACCTTCGACATCCTCCTGCAGGTGCTCGACGACGGGCGTCTGACCGACGGGCAGGGGCGGACGGTCGACTTCCGCAACGTGATCCTCGTGATGACCTCCAACCTCGGCTCGCACTTCCTCGTCGACCCGCTGCTCTCGGACGAGCAGAAGCACGAGTCCGTCATGGCGGCGGTGCGGGCGGCGTTCAAGCCGGAGTTCCTCAACCGGCTCGACGAGGTCGTCATCTTCGACGCACTCTCGGAGGCCGAGCTGGCCAGCATCGTCCAGCTGCAGGTGCGCCTGTTCGGCTCCCGGCTACGCGACCGCCGGATCTCGCTCGAGGTCACCGACGCGGCGCGGAGCTGGCTCGCCGAGCGCGGCTACGACCCCGCGTACGGTGCTCGGCCGCTGCGTCGGCTCGTCCAGCGCGAGATCGGCGACCGGCTCGCCCGGGCGCTGCTCGCCGGCGAGGTGCGCGACGGCCAGACGGTCACCGTCGACGTCGACGCGGCCGGCGACTCGCTCACCCTGGGCTGAGTCGCGGCTGCACCACCACCCCGCTGATCGACAGTGCACTTCTCGTGTTCGAGAGTGCGGCAGTGCTGATCGACAGT
>NZ_JAKDLO010000058.1 GCF_030452765.1 Intrasporangium sp. | reverse complement strand
CGGGTGCCGGTGGGCGTCCTCTTCGACCACGAGGAGGGCGGCAGCATGTCCGAGCGTGGTGCGATGTCGACCCTGCTGCCGTCCGTGCTCGAGCGGCTGGTGCTCGCCGCGGGGGGCGGGCGGGAGGACTACTGGCGGGCCCTGGCGGCCACCGTCATCGCGTCCGGTGACATGGCCCACGCGACCCATCCGAACTACGCCGACCGGCACGAGCCGGCGCACCAGATCGCGGTCAACGCGGGGCCGGTGCTGAAGGTCAACACGAACCTGCGCTACGCGACCGACTCAGCGGGCGAGGCGGCCTTCCGGCTGGCCTGCGAGCAGGCCGAGGTGCCGGTGCAGACCTTCGTCGTGCGCAGCGACCTGCCGTGCGGCTCTACGGTGGGGCCGATGACCGCAGCCCTGACCGGGGCGACGACGGTCGACTTCGGCGCGCCGATGCTCTCGATGCACAGCGCGCGTGAGCTGTGCGGCGCGCAGGACCCGGCCATGTATGCCGGGGCGCTCGCGGCTTTCCTCGCGCCTGCGGGATGAGAGCGGCCGGCCGTCCTCTGCCCTCCACCGTGTCGTCGAGAGTGCTCTACTCCTCATCGAGAGTGCTCTACTCATCGTCGAGAGTGCAGTAGTCCTCGTCGAGAGTGCAGTAGTCCTCGTCGAGAGTGCTCTACTCCTCATCGACCAGTTGTCCATAGGAGCGCTGACCTGGCCTGTAGACGTGCCGCGAACGGTCCGTCGTGAACCAACCCGCACGCGGGAGTAGTGCACTGTCGATGCCAACTGCTGCACGGTCGATCGGGAGTAGTGCACTGTCGATGCCAACTACTGCACGGTCGATCGGGAGTAGTGCACGGTCGATCGGGAGTAGTGCACGGTCGATCGGGAGTAGTGCCCTGTCGATGCCAACTACTGCACGGTCGATCGGGAGTAGTGCACTGTCGATCAGGAGGGTGTACCTGACCCCGGATTTGATCGGGCTCGGGGCAACTGGCACACTAGACAGGTTGCTTGTCGCGCGTCGCTGACCCATGTCGGTGACGCCGCCCCTTGTAGAGCCTCCTGACGGGGACTCGCCCGGACTCCACCCGGAGGCCCAAGGGAAGCGCAAGCCAACCCGGTTCGGCCGGGCTCATCCACACCGAGACGTGATGCGGAATCTGCGCGTCTCACCTTGAAGCGGGCACGACACGCCCGACCTCGGGGGTCGGATGGCCAAGGGAACCGGTCGGACTGTACGGCGAGAGAGAGACGTAACGGAGATGGCGGGACAGAAGATCCGCATCCGCTTGAAGTCGTATGACCACGAGGTCATCGACAACTCGGCGCGCAAGATCGTCGACACGGTGACCCGCGCGGGCGCGACCGTGGTCGGGCCGGTGCCCCTGCCGACGGAGAAGAACGTCTTCGTCGTCATCCGGTCGCCGCACAAGTACAAGGACAGCCGCGAGCACTTCGAGATGCGCACCCACAAGCGCCTCATCGACATCATCGACCCGACGCCCAAGGCGGTCGACTCGCTGATGCGCCTCGACCTGCCCGCGGACGTCAACATCGAGATCAAGCTCTGAGCTCGGGGTGACGACTGTGACTACCAGAACCGACAAGACCGTCAAGGGTGTGCTCGGGGAGAAGCTCGGCATGACCCAGGTATGGGACGAGGACAACCGACTCGTCCCCGTGACCGTCGTCAAGGCCGGCCCGTGCGTCGTGACGCAGGTGCGCGCCGCCGAGACGGACGGCTACTCCGCCGTGCAGATCGCCTTCGGCGCGATCGACCCCCGCAAGGTCAACCAACCGATGACCGGCCACTTCGAGAAGGCCGGGGTGACGCCGCGCCGACACCTCGTCGAGCTGCGCACCGCCGACGCCGGCGAGTACGAGCTCGGCCAGGAGGTCACCGCCGAGGTGTTCGACGCCGGCCAGCGCGTCGACGCGACCGGCACGACCAAGGGCAAGGGCTTCGCCGGCGTCATGAAGCGACACGGCTTCGCCGGTGTCTCGTCCTCGCACGGTGCGCACCGCAACCACCGCAAGCCGGGCTCGATCGGCGGCTGCGCGACGCCGGGGCGGGTCTTCAAGGGGATGCGTATGGCGGGCCGCATGGGCGGTGTGCGTCAGACAACCCAGAACCTCCAGATCCACGCCGTTGACGCCGAGAATGGCCTGCTGCTGATCAAGGGCGCCGTGCCCGGTCCCCGCGGCGGCATCGTCCTGATCCGCACGGCCGCGAAGGGTGCCTGATCATCATGGCCACGAACACCCAGAACCTACCTGCCGAGATCTTCGACGTGCAGACGAACGTCCCGCTGATCCACCAGGTCGTGGTGGCGCAGCTGGCGGCAGCCCGTGCAGGGACACACTCGACCAAGACCCGTGGCGAGGTCCGCGGCGGTGGCCGCAAGCCGTACCGCCAGAAGGGGACCGGCCGGGCCCGCCAGGGCTCGATCCGCGCGCCGCAGTTCGCCGGGGGCGGCGTCGTCCACGGCCCGGTGCCGCGCGACTACACGCAGCGCACCCCGAAGAAGATGAAGGTCGCCGCGCTCCGTGGGGCGCTGTCCGACCGGGCCCGCTACGGCCGTATCCACGTCGTCGACTCGATCGTGACGGGTGACGAGCCGTCGACGAAGCAGGCCAAGGCCCTGCTCGCCGGCCTGACGGAGCGCAAGAACCTCCTCGTCGTGCTCGAGCGCGGTGACGAGGTCGCGATGCAGTCGGTGCGCAACCTGCCGAACGTCCACGTCCTGGTCGCCGACCAGCTGAACACCTACGACGTGCTCTGCGCCGATGACGTCGTCTTCACCCAGGCCGCCCTCGACGCGTTCGTCGCCGGCCCCGTCAAGGCCGACGCCAAGCCCGCCACAGCGACGAGCTCGACCGGGGCCGAGGAGGACTCCAAGTGAGCATCCACGAGAAGAACCCCCGAGACATCCTCATCGCACCGGTCGTCTCCGAGAAGTCCTACGGGTTGCTCGACGAGGGCAAGTACACGTTCATCGTCGACCCGAGGGCGAACAAGACCGAGATCAAGATCGCGATCGAGCAGGTCTTCGGCGTCAAGGTCGACAAGGTCCACACGATGAACCGTCAGGGCAAGGCCCGTCGCACCCGTTTCGGCATCGGCAAGCGCAAGGACACGAAGCGCGCGATCGTCTCCCTCCGCGAGGGCTCGATCGACATCTTCGGGGCCGGCGCCTGAGACCGACGAGAGAACTGAGGCCAGAAGAACATGGGTATCCGTAAGTACAAGCCGACCACCCCGGGCCGTCGCGGCTCGTCGGTGGCGGACTTCGTCGAGATCACGCGCACCACGCCGGAGAAGTCGCTCGTCCGTCCGCTGACCAAGACCGGTGGCCGCAACAACTCCGGCCGCATCACGACCCGTCACATCGGTGGCGGTCACAAGCGGGCCTACCGGGTGATCGACTTCCGCCGTCACGACAAGGACGGTGTGCCGGCCAAGGTCGCCCACATCGAGTACGACCCGAACCGCACGGCGCGCATCGCCCTGATCCAGTACGCCGACGGCGAGAAGCGCTACATCCTCGCACCGAACCGGCTCCGCCAGGGTGACCCGATCGAGAACGGCCCGGGCGCCGACATCAAGCCGGGCAACTCGCTGCCGATGCGCAACATCCCGGTCGGCACGGTCATCCACGCGATCGAGCTCAAGCCGGGTGGCGGGGCCAAGATCGCCCGCTCGGCCGGCGCGCGTGTCCAGCTCGTCGCCAAGGACGGCCCGTATGCCCAGCTGCGGATGCCGTCCGGCGAGATCCGCAACGTCGACGCACGCTGCCGGGCGACCGTCGGCGAGGTGGGCAACGCGGAGCAGAGCAACATCAACTGGGGCAAGGCCGGCCGGATGCGGTGGAAGGGCAAGCGACCGAGCGTGCGCGGGGTCGCGATGAACCCGGTCGACCACCCGCACGGTGGCGGCGAGGGCAAGACCTCCGGTGGCCGTCACCCGGTCAGCCCTTGGGGGCAGGCCGAGGGCCGCACCCGCAGGGCAAACAAGGAAAGCGACAAGCTCATCGTGCGTCGCCGTCGGACCGGCAAGAAGCGCTGATAGGAGTCGCACATGCCTCGTAGCCTGAAGAAGGGCCCCTTCATCGACGACCACCTGCAGAAGAAGGTGGACGCCCAGAACGAAGCGGGTACCAAGACCGTCATCAAGACCTGGTCGCGCCGTTCGGTCATCAGCCCGGACATGCTCGGTCACACGTTCGCCGTGCACGACGGCCGCAAGCACGTCCCGGTGTTCGTCACCGAGTCGATGGTCGGCCACAAGCTCGGTGAGTTCGCGCCGACCCGCACGTTCAAGGGTCACATCAAGGACGACAAGAAGGGGCGTCGTCGCTGATGGCTACCCCGATGCAGTCTCAGACCAGCCAAGAAACAAGGGATGTCATGGAAGCCAAGGCTTCGGCGCGGCACGTCCGCGTCAGCCCGCAGAAGGCTCGCCGTGTCGTGGACCTGATCCGCGGCAAGGTCGCCACCGACGCCGTCACCGTGCTGAAGTTCGCCCCCCAGGCGGCTTCGGAGCCGGTGCAGAAGGTGCTCGAGAGCGCCATCGCCAACGCCCGCGTCCGCGCCGACCGTGAGTCGGTAGCCTTCGACGAGCGCACCCTCGTGATCACCGAGGCCTTCGTCGACGAGGGCCCCACCATGAAGCGTTTCCGTCCGCGGGCCCAGGGCCGCGCCGGCCGGATCAACAAGCGCACGAGCCACATCACCGTGGTCGTGTCTTCGCCCGAGAAGAAGAAGGGAGCCCGCTGATGGGTCAGAAGGTCAACCCCCACGGCTTCCGTCTGGGCATCACCACCGACCACACGAGCCACTGGTTCGCCGACTCGACCAAGGTCGGTCAGCGCTACAGCGACTACGTCAAGGAAGATGTCTCGATCCGTCGCCTGATGGAGAAGGGCATGGAGCGCGCCGGCATCGCCAAGGTCGAGATCGAGCGCACTCGCGACCGCGTGCGCGTCGACATCCACACCGCACGTCCGGGCATCGTCATCGGTCGCCGCGGCGCCGAGGCCGACCGCATCCGCGGCGAGCTCGAGAAGCTCACCGGCAAGCAGGTGCAGCTGAACATCCTCGAGGTCAAGAACCCCGAGGTCGATGCCCAGCTCGTCGCCCAGGGCATCGCCGAGCAGCTCTCCGCCCGGGTCTCGTTCCGTCGGGCCATGCGCAAGGGCATGCAGTCCGCCCAGCGTGCCGGCGCGAAGGGTATCCGGGTCCAGGTCTCGGGGCGCCTCAACGGCGCCGAGATGAGCCGTACCGAGTTCTACCGCGAGGGTCGCGTCCCGCTGCACACGCTGCGGGCCAACATCGACTACGGCTTCTACGAGGCCCGCACGACATTCGGCCGTATCGGCGTCAAGGTGTGGATCTACAAGGGCGACCTGACGGCCAAGGAGCTCGCGGCCCAGCAGGCCGCCGCGCCGCGTCCGTCGCGAGGCCCGCGTCGTGATGGCGACCGCCCCAACCGCGCGCGTCGCACAGACCGCACCGAGGCCGCTGCTCCGCAGGAGTCGGTGGCCGCAGAGCCCACGGCTGCCGTCGAGGCCACGGCCCCGGCGACCGCCGAGAATGAGCAGGCCTGACCATGTTGATTCCCCGTCGAGTCAAGCATCGCAAGCAGCACCACCCGGGTCGTTCCGGCGCCGCCAAGGGCGGCACGAAGATCGCCTTCGGTGACTACGGCATCCAGGCCCTCGAGCCGGCGTACGTGACGAACCGGCAGATCGAGTCCGCACGTATCGCGATGACCCGCTACATCAAGCGTGGCGGGAAGGTCTGGATCAACATCTACCCGGACCGTCCGCTGACCAAGAAGCCGGCCGAGACCCGCATGGGTTCCGGCAAGGGTTCACCCGAGTGGTGGATCGCCAATGTCAAGCCGGGCAGGGTCATGTTCGAGCTGTCGGGCGTCTCCGAGCCGGTCGCCCGAGAGGCGTTGCGCCTCGCGATGCACAAGCTCCCGATGAAGTGCCGCTTCGTCCAGCGTGAGGGTGGTGACAACTGATGGCAGTCGGTACCAAGGACCTGATGTCCGAGCAGCTGCGTGGTCTCGACGACGACCGCCTCGTGGACGAGCTGAAGAAGGCCAAGGAAGAGCTGTTCAACCTGCGCTTCCAGTCGGCCACCGGTCAGCTCGACAACCATGGCCGGCTCCGCGCTGTCAAGAAGGACATCGCGCGGATCTACACCGAGATGCGTGAGCGCGAGCTCGGCATCGGCTCGGCCCCCGTGTCGGCTCCCGCCGTCGAGGAGAAGGCCGACCGGAGGGCCCGCAGGGCCGCAAAGAAGGAGAAGGCCGTCGAGGCTGAGACGGACGACGAGGCCGTCGAGGACGAGGCCGTCGAGGTCGAGGCCGTCGAGGTCGAGGCAGACGCTGAGACGAGCGCCGTCGACAAGCCGGCCGACGAGCAGGCGAAGGAGACCCAGGCATGAGTGAACAGGACGACACCGTGGCCGTCGTCGCCCCGAGCGGGGCCAGTACGACGGCGCGCAACGACCGCAAGACCCGTCAGGGCTACGTCGTCAGCGACAAGATGGACAAGACCGTCGTGGTCGAGGTCGAGGACCGCGTCAAGCACGCGCTCTACGGCAAGGTCATCCGTCGCAGCAGCAAGGTCAAGGCCCACGACGAGCGCAACGAGGCCGGCATCGGCGACCGGGTGCTCATCATGGAGACCCGTCCGATCTCCGCGACGAAGCGTTGGCGCCTCGTCGAGATCCTCGAGAAGGCCAAATAGCCCACGGGGGGCTCCACCCCCTGGACCCCCGGAAACCCGCGTGGCTGGGGCCGCGCGGAGACTCGGGAGGCCAAGTGGGCGGCATACGATCACTGCTTTCGTATGCCGCTGGGCTTGGCCCCAGACCCACGTTCCATTCAGTTCGGCAAGGCTTCACCCAAAGACATGAGGCACTGAGCGCGAGTTCTTCCAATGCTTTTGGGTGGAGAACCGGCACGACGACAGGAGTAAGACAGTGATTCAGCAGGAGTCGCGACTACGTGTCGCTGACAACACGGGTGCCAAGGAGCTGCTGTGCATCCGGGTGCTCGGCGGCTCGGGTCGTCGGTATGCGGGCATCGGCGACACGATCGTCGCCACGGTCAAGGACGCGATCCCGGGCGGCAACGTCAAGAAGGGCGACATCGTCAAGGCCGTCATCGTGCGCACCGTCAAGGAGCGCCGCCGCGCCGACGGGTCCTACATCAAGTTCGACGAGAACGCCGCAGTCATCCTCAAGAGTGACGGGGACCCGCGGGGGACCCGCATCTTCGGCCCGGTGGGCCGCGAGCTGCGTGAGAAGAAGTTCATGAAGATCATCTCGCTCGCGCCGGAGGTGTTGTGAGCATGGCGAAGACCATGAAGATCAAGAAGGGCGACCTGGTCCAGGTCATCTCCGGGCGCAGCCAGAAGAACGGCGGCGACCGGGGCAAGCAGGGCAAGGTCATCGCGGTCTTCCCGGACAGCGAGCGGGTGCTCGTCGAGGGAATCAACCGCGTCACCAAGCACATCAAGGCCGGGGCCACGCCGCGCGGGAGCCGCACGGGTGGACTGACCCACACCGAGGCGCCGATCCACGTCAGCAACGTGATGATCGTCGACCCGGAGAGCAAGAAGCCGACCCGGATCAAGACGCGCGTCGAGACCGTGGAACGCGACGGCCGCCCGAAGGCGTCCCGCGTCCGGGTGGCCGTCAAGTCGGACAAGGACCTCTGAACATGAGTGAGACCGAGACCATCACCACGACTGCTACGACACTGACGAAGCCGCGCCTCAAGGAGCGGTACCGGGACGAGATCAAGCCTGCGCTGTACGGCGAGTTCAGCTACGACAACGTCATGCAGGTGCCCGGCGTCGTCAAGGTCGTCGTCAACATGGGCGTCGGCGACGCAGCCCGCGACAGCAAGCTCATCGAGGGTGCGGTCCGCGACCTCGCCGCGATCACCGGCCAGAAGCCGGTCGTGACCAAGGCGCGCAAGTCCATCGCCCAGTTCAAGCTGCGCGAGGGCATGCCGATCGGTGCGCACACGACGCTGCGCGGCGACCGGATGTGGGAGTTCCTCGACCGCCTCGTGACGATCGCCCTGCCGCGCATCCGCGACTTCCGTGGCCTCTCGCCGAAGCAGTTCGACGGCCGCGGCAACTACACGTTCGGTCTGACCGAGCAGTCGATGTTCCACGAGATCGACCAGGACAGGATCGACCGCGTCCGGGGCATGGACATCACCGTGGTCACCACGGCGACCGACGATGACGAGGGACGGGCGCTGCTCAAGGCGCTCGGCTTCCCCTTCAAGGAGAACTGACATGGCCAAGACCGCGCTGATCAACAAGGCGAACAAGAAGCCCAAGTTCAAGGTGCGGGCCTACAGCCGCTGCCAGCGCTGCGGCCGGCCGCACTCGGTCTACCGGAAGTTCGGCCTCTGCCGCATCTGCCTGCGCGAGCTGGCCCACCGCGGCGAGCTGCCCGGCGTGACCAAGAGCTCCTGGTAGATCCCGACCACTCGGGGGCTCCCGGCCCTGGCGGGCCCGCGCCCCCCGAGTACCCCCGAAGAACCCGCATGACCCACCGTTGAGCAACAGACACCGTAGGTCGGCCCGGCAAGCGTGCCGGTCGAAACCGCGGTGAGGAAGGGCGGAGAAGCCCACATGACCATGACTGACCCGATTGCGGACATGCTGACCCGTGTGCGGAATGCCAACTCGGCGTACCACGACGCGGTCTCGATGCCGTACTCGAAGCTGAAGAAGAACATCGCCGAGATCCTGCAGGCCGAGGGTTACATCACCGGCTGGAACATCGAGGCGGCCGAGGTCGGCCAGACCCTGACCATCGACCTCAAGTACGGGCCGAACCGCGAGCGCTCCATCGCGGGCGTCCGGCGCGTCAGCAAGCCAGGACTTCGTGTCTATGCGAAGTCCACCAACCTTCCGCGGGTCCTCGGTGGCCTCGGCGTCGCGATCATCTCGACGTCGAGCGGGCTGCTGACCGACCGGCAGGCTCACGAGAAGGGCGTGGGTGGGGAAGTCCTCGCCTACGTCTGGTAAGGAGAGACTGACATGTCGCGAATCGGACGACTTCCGGTCTCCATCCCGGCCGGGGTCGAGCTCACCGTCGCCGGCCAGGACGTGACGGTGAAGGGTCCCAAGGGTCAGCTGGCCCTGACCGTCCCTGAGCCGATCACCGTCGAGCAGACCGATGGCACGCTCGAGGTCAAGCGCCCGAACGACGAGCGGGACTCGCGTTCGCTCCACGGCCTGACCCGCTCGCTCATCAACAACATGGTTCTCGGGGTGACCGAGGGCTACGAGAGGAAGATGGAGATCTACGGCACGGGCTACCGCGTCGCCGCCAAGGGGGGGAGCCTCGAGTTCTCGCTCGGCTTCTCGCACCCCGTCGTCGTGGAGGCTCCCGACGGGATCAGCTTCGCCGTCGAGAACCCGACTCGCTTCTCGGTGCAGGGCATCGACAAGCAGCTGGTCGGCGAGGTTGCGGCCAACATCCGCAAGCTGCGCAAGCCGGACCCGTACAAGGGCAAGGGCGTTCGCTATGCGGGCGAACAGATCCGTCGCAAGGTTGGAAAGGCCGGTAAGTAAGCCATGGCAATGATCATCAAGCGTGGCAGGAGCAAGACCGCCGCCCGGCTCCGTCGCCAGGAGCGCGGTCGCAAGAAGGTCACCGGCACCGCCGCGCGACCGCGGCTCGTCGTGTCCCGGTCGAGCCGGCACGTGTTCGTCCAGGTCGTCGACGACACGCTCGGACGCACCGTCGCCTCGGCCTCCACGATGGAACCGGACCTGCGCGCCATGGAGGGCGACAAGACCGCGAAGGCCAAGCGCGTCGGCGAGCTCGTCGCGGCCAGGGCCAAGGACGCCGGGATCGAGGCCGTCGTGTTCGACCGCGGCGGAAACAAGTACCACGGTCGGGTTGCGGCGATCGCGGAGGGCGCTCGCGAGGGCGGGCTGTCATTGTGAGCGAGAGGACGTCCACGACCATCCACACCATGTCTTCCGTTGAGATGAGGAACATCTGATGCCCGGACAGCAGCGTCGAGGCACCGGCCCCGCCGGTGAGCGCGGCGACCAGAAAGAGCGTCAGGACCGCCGCGGCGGCCGTGACCACCGCGAGAGCCGCGACGCCGAGAAGAACCAGTACGTCGAGCGCGTCGTGACGATCAACCGCGTGGCCAAGGTGGTCAAGGGTGGTCGCCGCTTCAGCTTCACCGCCCTTGTCGTCGTCGGCGACGGCGATGGCACGGTGGGTGTCGGCTACGGCAAGGCGAAGGAGGTCCCGGCCGCGATCGCCAAGGGCGTCGAGGAGGCCAAGAAGGGCTTCTTCCGCGTCCCCCGGATCCAGGGCACCATCCCGCACCCCGTGCAGGGTGAAGCCGCCGCGGGTGTCGTCATGCTTCGCCCCGCCGCCCCCGGTACCGGTGTCATCGCCGGTGGTCCGGTCCGCGCGGTGCTCGAGTGCGCGGGCATCCACGACGTCCTGTCGAAGTCGCTCGGCTCCGACAACGCGATCAACATCGTGCACGCGACGGCCCAGGCCCTCCGCGAGCTCGAGCGTCCGGAGTCCGTCGCGGCGCGCCGCGGCAAGTCCCTCGAGGAGGTCGCCCCGGCGGCGATGCTCAGGGCCCGCGCGGCAGGGATCGCCGACGCCAAGGCCGCCGAGAAGGCGGGTGCGTGATGGCCCGGCTGAAGGTGACCCAGACCCGTTCCGAGATCGGTGGCAAGCAGAACCAGCGCGAGACGCTGCGCAGCCTCGGTCTGAAGCGCATTGGCGACGTCGTCGTCAAGGAGGACCGCCCCGAGATCCGCGGGATGGTCAAGACGGTGACCCACCTCGTCATCGTCGAGGAGGTTGACTGACATGGCTGAGAAGTCCGAGGGCAGCGCGCTCAAGGTGCACCACCTGCGGCCCGCCCCGGGGGCCAGGACCGCCAAGACCCGAGTGGGTCGCGGTGAGGGCTCCAAGGGCAAGACCGCCGGTCGCGGCACGAAGGGCACGAAGGCCCGCTACCAGGTCCCGCACAACTTCGAGGGCGGCTCCATGCCGATCCACATGCGCCTGCCGAAGCTGCGCGGCTTCAAGAACCCGTTCCGCACCGAGTACCAGGTCGTCAACCTCGACCGGTTGCAGACCCTCTTCCCCGAGGGTGGCACCGTGACGGTCGCCGATCTGGTCGCCAAGGGAGCCGTCCGTGACGGCCGGCTCGTCAAGGTGCTCGGCACCGGAGCGATCACGGTCAAGGTCGACGTCCGGGTCGACAGGTTCTCCGCCACGGCGAAGGAGAAGATCGAGGCCGCCGGCGGCTCGGCAACCTCACCCGCCGACGCCGAGTGACCTCGGGTTCGACACAGTGACGCCCGCCCCGGGCGCGCATTCGTGCGGTCCGACGTCAGGTCGGTTCGCCGGAAGCCGCCCGGGGCTCTCGCGTTTCTGAGTTACCCTTCACCGGACTGCATGACCACGCCGCCTCACCTCGCGGCCAACAGGAGGACCAGTGCTCGCCGCTTTCGTTCGCGCGTTCCGGACCCCGGACCTGCGCAAGAAGCTGCTCTTCACCCTGGGCATCATCGCGTTGTTCCGTTTCGGGTCGCACCTGCCCACCCCCGGGGTCAGCTACCCACTGGTCCAGGCCTGTCTCGATCAGAGCCAGGCACTCGGCAGCGCCCAGACCAGCCTGCTCAGCCTGGCCAACCTCTTCAGCGGTGGCGCGATGCTCCAGCTGTCGGTGTTCGCGCTCGGCATCATGCCCTACATCACCGCGAGCATCATCGTGCAGCTGCTCACCGTCGTCATCCCCCGGTTCGAGGAGCTGAAGAAGGAGGGCCAGGCCGGCCAGACGAAGATGACGCAGTACACGCGCTATCTCACGATCGGGCTCGCGATCCTGCAGTCGGCGACCCTGGTGACCTTCGCCCGCAACCCGTCGGCCCTCTTCGGCCCCGGCTGCGACAACATCCTCGTCGACCAGTCGATGGTCACCATCGTCATCATGGTCCTGACGATGACGGCCGGCACCGGCCTGATCATGTGGCTCGGCGAGCTCGTCACCGACCGGGGCGTCGGCAACGGGATGTCGCTGCTCATCTTCATCTCGATCGCCGCGGGCTTCCCCGGGGCGTTGTGGCAGATCAAGCAGAACAAGGGATGGGGCACGTTCATCGGCATCTTGATCGTGGGCCTGTTCATCCTCGCGGCCATCGTCTACGTCGAGCAGTCGATGCGCCGCATCCCGGTGCAGTACGCCAAGCGGATGGTCGGGCGGAGGATGTACGGCGGCACCTCGACCTACATCCCGCTCAAGGTCAACATGGCCAACGTCATCCCGGTCATCTTCGCCTCGTCGTTGTTGGCCCTGCCCACGATGGTCGCCCAGTTCCAGCAGGATGCGTCGGGCGGGCCGGCTTGGGCCCAGTGGATCAACAACACGTTCTCCAAGGGCGACCACCCGGTCTACATCATCACCTACACCGCGCTCATCATCTTCTTCACGTTCTTCTACGTCTCGGTCACCTTCAACCCCACCGAGGTCGCCGACAACATGAAGAAGTACGGCGGCTTCATCCCGGGCATCCGGGCCGGGCGGCCCACCGCCGAGTACCTCCAGTACGTCATCACCCGAATCACCGTGCCCGGCGCGATCTACCTGGCGATCGCCTCGCTCATTCCTGTCATCGCCTTCATCATGGTCGATGCCAACCAGGCGAACTTCCCGTTCGGCGGGGTCTCGCTCATCATCCTCGTCGGCGTCGGGCTCGAGACGGTCAAGCAGATCGAGGCACAACTAGAACAGCGGCACTACGAAGGGTTCCTCAGGTAATGCGACTGATCATCCTCGGCCCTCCCGGGGCGGGCAAGGGCACCCAAGCGGCGCGGATCGCCGACCGGCTCGGCATCCCCGCCATCTCCACGGGGGACATCTTCCGTGCCAACATCAAGCAGCAGACCCCGCTCGGGGCGAGGGTCGAGCAGATCCTCGCGTCCGGTGGATATGTCCCCGACGAGGTGACCAACGAGGTCGTCGAGGACCGGCTGGGCTGGCCGGACGCCGAGGCTGGTTTCCTGCTCGACGGCTACCCCCGCACCGCCGGGCAGGTGGAGGCGCTCGAGGCGGTGCTCGCCCGGCACGGCCATCGGCTCGACGGTGTCATCGAGCTGACGGTCGACGAGGACGCCGTCGTGGGGCGACTGCTGAGGCGTGCCGCCACCGAGGGCCGCGCCGATGACACGGAAGAGGTCATCCGCGAGCGACAGGCGATCTACCGCAAGCAGACCGCACCGCTCGCGCAGCACTACGCCGACGCCGGGCTGCTCCTGCAGGTCGACGGGATGGGCGAGGTCGAAGCGGTCACCGACCGTGTCCTTGCCGCGCTGCCCCGATCGAGCTGAGCGGTCACGACCCATGTTCGGACGGCGCAAGCTCCGTGGCCGCACCGACGAGCAGGTCCTGCTCATGCGTGAGGCGGGACTGCTCACCGGCCGCACCCTGGCGCTGCTTCGAGAGCATGTCCGTCCAGGGGTGACGACACTCGAGCTCGACCGGCTCGCGGAGGACTTCATCCGCAGCCACGGCGGTATCCCGAACTTCCAGCTCGTCCCCGGCTACTCGCACACCCTCTGCACCAGCGTCAACGAGCAGGTCGTGCACGGCATCCCGAGCAGCTCGTGCGTGCTTCGCGAAGGCGACCTCCTCTCGATCGACTGCGGCGCCGAGGTGGACGGCTGGAACGGGGACTCGGCGATGTCCGTCGTCGTCGGTGGCCTCGATGCGGCCCGCCCGGCCGACCTCGACCTCCTCGCCGCGACCGAGGCCAGTCTCTACGACGGCATCGCTGCGATGCGGGTCGGTGGCCGGCTCTACGACATCGGTGACGCCATCGAGGCGAGCATCGACACGGCGGCCCGGCGGGACGCGCGAACCTACGGCGTGATCGACGAGTACGTGGGCCACGGCATCGGCGAGAAGATGCACCTCGACCCGCAGATCCCGAACTATGCGGTCGGCGAGACCGGGCCCAGGCTGGTCGCCGGGTTCACCGGAGCGATCGAGCCGATGGTCACCCTGGGCGGGACCGGCACGGCCGTGCTCGCCGACGACTGGACCGTCGTGACGGCCGACGGGTCGCGAGCCTGCCACGTCGAGCACACCGTTGTGGTGCGCGATGAGGGGCTGTGGGTCCTCACCGCCCTCGACGGGGGCCAGGCCGCGCTGCAGGCGCGCGGGGCGGCATACGCCCCGATCCGCTGAGCTCGCACGCCGAGGCCACCGTGACGACGCCTCCATGCCGGCGTCGGCGTCCCGCTCCCTGACCGGATCTGCGGGGGCGGGCGAGCCTTGGCACAATCGAGTCCGGACGACGACCCGAAGGAGCCCCAGATGACCACGATGCCTGCGCTGACCTCGCACCTGCAGGAGCTCTACGAGGTGGTCCTGCGGCGTAACCCGGGCGAGCTGGAGTTCCACCAGGCGGTCCTCGAGGTCTTCGAGTCGCTCACCCCGGTGTCTCGCAAGCGTCCGGAGTTCGTCGAGACGAAGGTCATCGAGCGGCTCTGCGAGCCGGAGCGGCAGATCATCTTCCGCGTGCCGTGGGTCAACGACCGCGGCGAGGTCGAGATCAACCGCGGCTTCCGCGTCGAGTTCAACTCGGCGCTCGGCCCGTACAAGGGCGGCCTGCGGTTCCACCCGAGCGTCTACCTCGGCACCATCAAGTTCCTCGGCTTCGAGCAGACCTTCAAGAACGCGCTGACCGGCATGCCGATCGGAGGAGGCAAGGGAGGCAGTGACTTCGACCCCAAGGGTCGCAGCGATCGCGAGGTCATGACGTTCTGCCAGTCGTTCATGACCGAGCTCTACCGGCACATCGGCGAGTACACCGACGTCCCGGCGGGCGACATCGGCGTCGGCAGCCGCGAGATCGGCTACCTGTTCGGCCAGTACAAGCGGATCACGAACCTCTACGAGTCCGGCGTGCTGACCGGCAAGGGTCTCGGCTGGGGCGGCTCCCTCGTGCGCAAGGAGGCCACCGGCTACGGTACCGTGTTCTTCGCCGACGAGATGCTCCGCACCCGGGGCGACTCGTTCGACGGCAAGCGCGTCGTCGTGTCCGGCTCCGGCAACGTGGCCATCTACGCCGTCGAGAAGGCCCAGCAGCTCGGTGCAACCGTCGTCGCGTGCTCCGACTCCAGCGGTTTCGTCGTCGACGAGGCCGGTCTCGACCTCGACCTGCTCAAGGAGGTCAAGGAGGTGCAGCGTGGCCGGATCACCGACTACATCGGTCGGCGCCCCGGCGCGACGTTCGTGGCCGACGGCTCCATCTGGGATGTCGAGTGCGACATCGCCGTACCGTGCGCGACCCAGAACGAGCTCGACGAGCAGGCCGCGATCACTCTCGTCAAGAACGGCGTCCGGGTCGTCGCAGAGGGGGCCAACATGCCCTCGACCCCGGCGGCCGCCCGCGCCTTCCTCGATGCGGAAGTCCTCTTCGCCCCCGGCAAGGCGGCCAATGCCGGAGGGGTGGCGACCTCGGCCCTGGAGATGCAGCAGAACGCCTCGCGCGACCGGTGGACCCACGAGTACACCGAGGAGCGCCTGGCCGGCATCATGCGCGGCATCCACGAGCGGTGTGCCGCGAGTGCTGAGGAGTACGGCGCCCCCGGCAACTACGTCGTCGGGGCCAACACTTCGTCGTTCGTCCAGCTCGCCGATGCGGTCCTCGCGCTCGGCGTCATCTGACCCAAACCTCGGGGGTTCACGGCCTTGGCGGGGCCCTGGCGGGCCTGCACTCCCGAGTACCCCGACTTGGGGGGCGCGTCCTCGCGCGGGTCAGTCCTCGCGCCGTCCGGTCTCAGTCGTCGTGTAGGTCGGGGGTCTGGTGGCTCGTCACCGCCAGCCGGTTCCAGACGTTGATCGTCGCGATCGCCATGACGAGGGTGACGACCTCCTGCTCGGAGAAGGCGTCCGTGACCGCCGCCCACACCTCGTCGCTGACCCCGTGCTCACCGATGAGAGTGACCTCCTCCGTGAGCCGCAGCGCTGCCTGCTCCTGCTCGCTGTACAGGGGGGCCGCCTCGCGCCAAGCCGACAGCATGTCGAGCCGGGACTGCTTCTCGCCGTCCTGGCGCGCCTCGTGATGGTGCATCGACAGGCAGTAGGCGCACCCGTTGAGCTGCGAGGCGCGGATCTTGACCAGGTGGATCAGGCCGGGAGCCAACCCCTGCGAGTGGATGAAGCGTTCCAGGCCGAGCACAGCGGCATACGCCTGCGGTGAGCTGTCCTTGACGGAGAGCCGCTGGTGACTCTCACTCACGACGATGAACCGTTCGGGGCGGTGTGCGAATGCGTCCCCATCCGGTCGAGCACGTCGAGCGCGATCGTCGAGTGCGCGTAGGCTCCTCCCGCGCGCATCTCGGCCGCGACCCAGATCGCCTCCATGATCTCCTGCTGGGAGGCCCCCTTGCGCGCGGCGAGCTTCGTGTGGCCGCTGATGCAGTAGGGGCACTGGGTGGTGTGGGCGACGGCTACGGCGATGAGCTGTTTCGTCTTCTCGTCGAGCGCACCCGGCGAGAAGACCGCCTTGCTGAACGCGTTCCACGCGTCGTTGATCTCCGGCGCCAGCTCTGCCCGGTGGCGGGCGACCTCGGCGGTCGCGGCGGGGAACAGGTCATGGGACATGCGAATTCTGCCTCCTTGTTTCGTATGGCGCTGGGCCAGGTGTGATCCCGCGGCTAGGCGGGTGGGTCTGGCTCGGCTACTCGGTGGAACCGAGGAGCTTGCGCAGGACGTAGGTGAGGATGCCCCCGTGGCGGTAGTAGGCCTCTTCGGCCGGCGTATCGATGCGCACGGTGGCGGTGAACTCCTTGGTGTCGCCGTCCTTCTCGGCTCGCACCGTGACGGTGCGGGGCAGCGGGTCGGCGCCCTCGAGCCCGCTGATCGAGAACGTCTCGGTGCCGTCCAGGCCGAGCGTCTGCGCGTTCTCGCCGTCCTCGAACTGCAGGGGCAGCACGCCCATGCCGATGAGGTTGGAGCGGTGGATCCGCTCGTACGACACGGCTACCACGGCGCGCACCCCGAGCAGTGTCGTGCCCTTGGCAGCCCAGTCACGGGACGAGCCCGACCCGTACTCCTTGCCGGCGATGACGACGAGGGGCGTGTCCGCCTCGGCGTAGTGTGTCGAGGCCTCGAAGATCGTCGTGACCGGTCCGTCGGGCTGGGTGAAGTCGCGGGTGAAGCCGCCCTCGGTGCCGGGAGCCAGCTGGTTGCGCAGACGGATGTTCGCGAAGGTGCCGCGGATCATCACCTCGTGGTTGCCGCGGCGTGAGCCGTAGGAGTTGAAGTCCTTGCGCTCGAGACCGTTGTCGGTCAGGTACTTGCCGGCCGGCGAGTCGGTCTTGAAGGCGCCTGCCGGGCTGATGTGGTCGGTCGTGACCGAGTCGGCGAGCAGGGCGAGAACGCGAGCACCGGTGATGTCGGTGACCGGGTCCGGCTCGCGCGACATGCCGTCGAAATAGGGCGGCTGGCGCACGTAGGTCGAGTCAGGGTCCCACTCGAACCGGTCCCCCTCGGGCACCGGCAGGCTGTTCCAGTTGTCATCGCCCGCAAAGAGGTCGGCGTAGCCCTCGTGGAACATGTCGGACTCGAGGGAGGCGCCGACGACCTGCTCGACATCCTGCTCGCTCGGCCAGATGTCCTTGAGGTAGACGTCGTTGCCGTCGCCATCCTTGCCGAGCGAGTCGCTCACGAGGTTGGTCCCGAGCGTCCCGGCCAGTGCGTAGGCGATGACCAGTGGCGGAGAGGCGAGGAAGTTCATCTTCACCTCGGGGTGGATCCGGCCCTCGAAGTTGCGGTTGCCGGACAGCACGGAACAGGCGGTGAGGTCGTGCTCGGTCACTGCCGCGCTGACCTCGGGGATGAGCGGACCGGAGTTGCCGATGCACGTCGTGCAGCCGTAGCCGACCAGGCCGAAGCCGAGCTTCTCGAGGTAGGGCGTGAGGCCCGCCTTGTCGAGGTAGTCGGTGACGACCCGGGACCCCGGGGCCAGCGAGGTCTTGACCCAGGGCTGGCTCTTCAGGCCCTTCTCCACGGCGTGCTTGGCCAGCAGGCCGGCACCGACCATGACGGACGGGTTCGACGTGTTGGTGCAGGACGTGATGGCAGCGATGACCGCGTGCCCGTGGTCGACCGTGGTCGTTGTGCCGTCGGCAAGCGTGACCTCGACCGGGGCGGACAGCATCTCGTGCTCGACGCCGTCGTCGAAGGGCGCCCGCGGCAGGTCGCTTTCCTTCGCGGCGCTGACGGCGATCGGGTCGCTCGCCGGGAACGACTCCTCCTCGGCCTCGTCGAGCCCCTCGGAGACCGCGTCCTCGTAGGACTTTCCGGACAGCAGCCCGCTGACCGTGCGCGGGGCGATCCGTAGGGGGATCCGGTCCTGAGGCCGCTTCGGGCCGGCGATGGACGGTTCGATGGTGCCGAGGTCGAGCTCGACGATGGTGCTGAACTCCGGCTCGCGGCTCGGGTCGAGCCACATGCCCTGTTCCTTGGCGTAGGTCTCGACGAGCCTCACGTGGTCCTCGGAGCGCCCGGTGAGCCGCATGTAGCTGAGGGTCTCGTCGTCGATGGGGAACATCGTGGCGGTCGAGCCGTACTCGGGGCTCATGTTGCCGATCGTCGCGCGGTTGGCGAGCGGCACGTTGGCGACGCCGGGTCCGAAGAACTCGACGAAACGACCGACCACGCCGGTCTGTCGGAGCAGCTCGGCGACGGTGAGGACGAGGTCGGTCGCGGTCGTGCCGGCGGGCAGCTCGCCGTCGAGCTTGAGCCCGACGACCTGGGGGATGAGCATGCTCATCGGCTGGCCGAGCATGGCCGCCTCGGCCTCGATGCCGCCGACGCCCCAGCCGAGGACGCCGAGGCCGTTGACCATCGGGGTGTGCGAGTCGGTGCCGACGAGGGTGTCGGGGTAGGCGAGGGGGCCATCGTCGCTGTCACGGGTGAACACGACCCGGGACAGGTGCTCCAGGTTGACCTGGTGACAGATCCCGGTGTCCGGTGGCACGACCTTGAAGTCCCGGAAGGCGTGCTGGGCCCACCGGAGCAGCTGGTAGCGCTCCTTGTTGCGCTCGAACTCGAGGTCGGCGTTGATCCGAGACGCGTCGGGTCTGGCGAAGGCGTCGACGATGACGGAGTGGTCGATGACGAGCTCGGTCGGGATCAACGGGTTGATCTTCTGCGGGTCGCCGCCCAGCTCGGTCATCGCGTCCCGCATCGCGACGAGGTCGACGACGCACGGCACACCGGTGAAGTCCTGCATGAGGACACGGGCCGGCGTGTACTGGATCTCGGAGCTTGACGTAGCCGTCGGGTCCCAGCTCGCCATCGCCTCGATCTGCCCGGTGGTGACGAGCCGACCGTCCTCGTTGCGCAGGAGGTTCTCGAGCAGGACCTTGAGGCTGTAGGGCAGCCGCTCGGCTCCCTCGATGCGGTCCAGCCGCCGGATGCGCCAGGAGCTGTCGCCCACGGTAAGGGTGTCGAGGGTGCCGAAACTGTCCATCGCCATGATGCGCTCCTCGCGTCGGGTTCTGTTCGCCACTCTAGGCACGTGGCCACGGCGCTGGCCAGTGGGGACCGGCGACTGTGTCGCAGCCGGGGGACTCCGCCATTCACGATCGACAGTGCAGTTCTCACGATCGACAGTGCAGTTCTCACGATCGACAGTGCAGTTCTCACGATCGACAGTGCAGCATTCGTGATCGACAGTGCAGTTCTCACGATCGACAGTGCGCTTCGCGGTCGGTCGGCTTGACTACGCGCCGCGGAAACTGGACTGATGTCCAGTTTGGGAGCTCAGCCGTGGCCGGCTTGGTGCTGAGCAGACCCCGACCGAGGTGTCACTGACCGAGTAGCCCTGCCTGCGCCCGTCATGTCGCCGGTCATGTCGCGCGCCGGTTCCAGGCCGTGCGGGCGTTCCACCCATGGTGCGACATGACCTGCGACGTGGAACCTCGGCACCACCAGATCCTGAGCATCCTGAGCCCGGGATCCGTAGAACCGGCAGCGGCGGACTTGGCCGTGCTGGGAGGTCAGAGCCATCACGGCATCCGGCTCAGCGGCATACAGGCGTGGCCTGGCGGTGGCCGATTTCTCCTGCGCCCGCGAGTGGCGTAATGTAGACCCTCGGGTGTCGTGTGCTCAGCGCACGTCACCCGATTCAATGTCGCCCCACGCGGACGATGGTCCAGAGATAACCGACAGTAAGACGGAGGACATGGCCAAGAAGGACGGTGTCATCGAGATCGAGGGCACGATCGTCGAGGCTCTCCCGAACGCGATGTTCCGGGTGGAGCTCACCAACGGTCACAAGGTGCTCGCCCATATCTCGGGCAAGATGCGGCAGCACTACATCCGGATCCTCCCTGAGGACCGGGTCGTCGTCGAGCTCTCGCCCTATGACCTGACCCGCGGCCGGATCGTCTTCCGTTACCGCTGAGCAGTACACCTGATGCAAGACCGCCGACCCGCCCCGGTAGGCCGGCACGCCCAGATGAGATCGCTAGAGACAGCAGGCAGATGAAGGTTCAGCCGAGCGTCAAGAAGATCTGTGACAAGTGCAAGGTGATCCGCCGCAACGGGCGGGTCATGGTGATCTGCGAGAACCTGCGCCACAAGCAGCGCCAGGGCTGAGCAGGGCCACCACGCCCGAGCACTGTCGGAGCAGCTTCGACAGCACGCCAGACAAGTGAAGACCGCAGCACCCGGCCCCAGGGCCCGGCCCGCGTCGACGAGCCGATTCCTGGACGTCACCCCCGGCACGGAGGCCGGGGACCGGATCCTCGGCTCTGAGGAGCGACGACCGAGTCGCACCGGATCGGTGACTGCAACAGACCTCCGCGACACAGAAAGAGAAACGACGACATGGCTCGTCTTGTTGGAGTCGACCTGCCGCGCGACAAGCGCGTCGAGGTCGCCCTGACCTACATCTTCGGAGTGGGTCGCACCCGCAGCCAGCAGACGCTGGCCGCCACGGGCGTCAGCCCGGACACCCGCGTCAAGGACCTCACCGAGACCGACCTCGTCGCGCTGCGCGACTACCTCGAGGGCAACTACCGCCTCGAGGGGGACCTGCGCCGCGAGGTCCAGGCCGACATCCGCCGCAAGGTCGAGATCGGCTCCTACCAAGGCATTCGACACCGTCGCGGCCTACCAGTGCACGGCCAGCGCACGAAGACCAACGCGCGCACCCGCAAGGGCCCGAAGCGCACCGTGGCCGGCAAGAAGAAGGCCAAGTGACCCTGAGTGGAGTCGCCGCCTCGGCCTCGACTTCTGGACACACACCGACATCGAAGTTCTGACGTAGGAGAAGAATGCCTCCCAAGGCTCGCACGACAAAGGTCCGTCGCAAGGAAAAGAAGAACGTCGCCCACGGGCACGCCCACATCAAGAGCACGTTCAACAACACGATCATCACCATCACGGACCCCACCGGTGCCGTGATCTCGTGGGCCTCCGCCGGCCAGGTCGGCTTCAAGGGCTCGCGCAAGTCGACGCCGTATGCCGCTCAGATGGCTGCCGAAGCCGCTGCCCGCCGCGCCATGGAGCACGGCATGCGCAAGGTCGACGTCTTCGTCAAGGGCCCGGGCTCGGGCCGCGAGACGGCGATCCGTTCCCTCACCGCTGCCGGCCTCGAGGTGGGTGCCATCAGCGATGTGACGCCCACGCCGCACAACGGCGTCCGCCCCCCCAAGCGCCGTCGCGTCTGACCGAGACCAGAAGGAGTAGATAGATCATGGCTCGGTACACCGGCCCGATCACCAAGAAGTCCCGCCGCCTCAAGACCGACCTCGTCGGTGGCGACAAGAACTTCGAGCTGCGCCCGTTCCCGCCCGGTCAGCATGGCCGCCGCCGCATCCAGGAGAAGGAGTACCTCCTCCAGCTCCAGGAGAAGCAGAAGGCCCGCTTCGCCTACGGCGTCATGGAGAAGCAGTTCGTCCGCTACTACAAGGAGGCGGCTCGCCGGCCCGGCAAGACCGGCGAGAACCTCCTGCAGATCCTCGAGTCGCGCCTCGACAACGTGGTCTACCGCGCGGGCCTGGCCCGCACGCGTCGGCACTCTCGTCAGCTCGTGACTCACGGCCACTTCGAGGTCAACGGCGTGCGTGTCGACGTGCCGTCCTACCGCGTCGGACAGTACGACATCATCACGATCCGCAAGCAGTCGCTCGAGACCTTCCCGATGGAGCTGGCCCGCCAGACCTACGGGGAGCGCCCCGTCCCGGCCTGGATGCAGGTCGTCGAGGGCTCGCTGCAGATCCTCATCCACCAGCTCCCCGTGCGTGCCCAGATCGACACCCAGCTGGCCGAACAGCTGATCGTCGAGCTCTACTCGAAGGACTGACAGTCGAGGGGTGGTATGCCGCTCAGGCAGCTGGGCGGCATACCACATCCTCACATCGGGCCGGGGTCGCAGACAGAGCCGACCCCCGGCCGCCCGGAGCGAGACCGGGCAGTTTCGTTCGCGTCAAATAGCGGTCGCGAACGGGAAGGAAGAAACCAGTGCTCATCGCACAGCGTCCCGTGCTCTCCGAGGAAGTCGTCGCGGACAACCGCAGCCGCTTCACGATCGAGCCACTCGAGCCCGGCTTCGGCTACACGCTCGGCAACAGCCTCCGTCGCACCCTGCTCT
>NZ_JAKDLO010000224.1 GCF_030452765.1 Intrasporangium sp. | reverse complement strand
CGCTCCAGCCACACCCGGACTCTAGACCACATAGACACCAAAGTCACGGACATTGCACCTCGTCGAGCCCGTCGAGAACGATCAAGGTCGCGACGAGGGCGAATAGTTCCTGCACCTCCGCGGGCGCGACGGGCGTTCCCGCTGCGTAAGTCATGACGTCCGCAAGGAAGTACTCGAGGCCGGCCATGGCGATGGGGCGCTTCTTGGTCTTCGTCGGGGCATCCGACTCAGTGTCGAACACGTCGACGCCGTTCATCCATCGTGCGTAGTCGCTCAGGTCGACCCGGACGGGGAAGAGCGGCTTGGCCACAGCGGGAAAGGTCTGCGGTCGCAAGATGGCTGGCACAAACGCGCTGCGGTGAACCTGGGAGATGTACTGGGACAGAGTGGACTTTCCCTGGCCCGGGGCGCCTCGGACGACGGTGTTCCAGTCTCGTGCCGTCGTCGGCACGACGTTTAGAAGGTACTCGGCGGCTCCGCCGAGGGGCTGGTGGGTGAGGAGCTCGGGACTGCGCCGGTCGCGGACCGTCAATTTACCTGCGTGCACATCGATGAATAGATCGGCGACCTTTTCTCGGTCGATGTCCACCTGACTGAACTTGACGCGCTCGTCCTCGTCCCACTGGACCGCAGCAACCTTGCGGACAAGCTTGCGCAGTCGGCTGTCCTGCTGGCCAGCTCTGTCTTCGGCCACCAGGTAGCGGATCAGCTCCCAGCCGGCGAGCATGTCGGCATACCTCCACAGCAGGCCGTCGTCGGAGTTGTCCACCATGGCGTCGATGGCTTCCCGCCACAGACAGGTCATCTCCTCCAGGCCGTAAGCCTTGGCATGCTGGTCTAGGAGAACGTTAAGTTTGTCGAAGGTCCCGGTGCCTGCTTTCCCGGTGCTCGGGATGTTGGTCACCAACACGTATCGCCTGGCTCCCTCGCTTACCAGACGTCTGATGTTTTCGGCCTCGCCGGCTACTGCGCTATCCAGCCACTTGATCGGGTCCTTCTCCTTGCCGTTGACCGACCACTTGACCTGGTAGATCAGTGACCTTTCTGACCCGCGCAGGCCGTCTCTGCCACCGTCGGCCTGTCGGATTGGCAGGGGAACAAAGTCAGCGAAGCGGGCGGTCAGCAGGGAGCTCGCCAGAAGTTGGAAGTTGTGGTCCCCCAACCGCTCATACAGGTACTTATAGCGACTCTCGGGCACCCCTTCACGCTACTTGGTGGTGCAGACACGATTGGGCAGCAACGGCCGGGTGTCGCATCTCAGAGAGGCGCGGCCGACTTTGGCGAGTATCCGTCGTCCTCGGCGCCTTCGGCCCACCGCACTTCTTCTGGCCCCAGCGGTAAGTTCGCAACGCGGCTGGGAATGTCCCCGTAGGGGCATCCGCCGCGCCCGGACTCGCGGTCCTAGATTCGCTTTGTTTGCTCAGAGCCTTCCCGCGCACCCCGGGCGCGTCACTGTGGGCTACTAGACACTTTCGGTAGGGCCGATGTCTGGCCAGACTCGGTCTAGGTGCTCGGCGAGGCGCTCTCTATTGGGCTGCCCACCAGCGCGATCGGTGTGGCTCACCAGCGGTCTGCGGCCCCGCCGGGCGCCGTGACGAGGCGTGGCTCCAGAGGGGACTGCCCTGCTCGTAGTAGCACTGCCCACCTCGCCGTCCACATCGGTCACGAGCGAAGGAGAGCAGCAGATGCGACACATCATCATCGGGGTCGATCCCCACAAGTTGTCGGCCACCATCGAGGTCCTCGACGAGCACGAGCGGGTCCTGGGTTCGGGACGGTTCACCACGGACCGGGCCGGCTACGCCGCAATGCGCAGGTACGCGAAGGCCTGGCCGCAGCGCACGTGGGCGGTCGAGGGCGCCAACGGCGCTGGCCGGCCGCTGGCGCAGCGGCTGCTGGAAGCGGGCGAACGGGTGCTGGACGTCCCGGCCAAGCTCGCCGCGCGGGTGCGCCTCTTCGACACCGGGCAGGGCCGCAAGACCGACGCGCTGGACGCGCACTCGATCGCGGTCGTGGCGGTACGCACCACGGGCCTGCGGGTGCTGCAGGTCGACGGCGACCTGGAGGCGCTGCGGATCCTGTCGGATCGCCGCGACGCGCTGAGCAGGCGGCGGGTCCAGATCGTCGACCGGCTCCAGGCCCTGCTCGCGGAACTCCTGCCGGGACAGGCGAAGAAGGACATCACCACCGGGCAGGCCAAGGCGATGCTCGCCTCGGTCCGCCCGCGGGACATCGCCGGGAAGATCCGCCGCCGGACCGCGGCCGAGGAGCTGGCCGAGCTGGTCGTGGTCGAGGCCAAGAAGAAGAAGGCCAGCGCCGAGCTCGAGGCGATGGTCCTGGCCCGCGGCTCGACGCTGATGGACCTGCACGGCGTGGGCCCGGCGGTCGCGGCCCGCGTCCTGGCCGACGTCGGCGACGTGGCCCGGTTCGCCGACCGCAACCGGTTCGCGTCGTGGACCGGCACCGCACCCTTGGACGCCTCCTCCGGGGAGCAGAACCGGCACCGGCTCTCCCGGGCCGGCAACCGGCGGATGAACCACGTGATCCACATCGCCGCGGTCACCCAGCTGCGCCTCGACACCGAGGGCCGCGCCTACTACCGGCGCAAGCGCGCCGAGGGCAAGAAACCCCCTCGAGGCGATGAGGTGCCTCAAACGCCGAATCTCCGACGCGATCTACCGGCAACTGCGCGCCGACGCCCACGCCGCCGACCAGGCGGCAGCCCTGACGGGCCCGGGAGGGCACTGCGGGGCGACTCTGACATCCAGCGCGGTCGACCTGCCCCCGCACATCGACACTTCGGATCAGCCACTTCCCGGACCCGCACCCACGACGCTACCCCCGGCCACCGCCCGTGCGAAGCCCCGCCCGGGCTCGGCTCCCCAGCGACCGCGCCGACGCGCCGGAGCCGTCAAGGTGCAGCGCCCCACCGGACGAACGACCTTGACGGCGACAAGCGCCGGCGCACACTCCAAAGAGCCGACCCCGGCCCCTTGACGTCAGAGGGGAGCCGCTATGACGCACCGCCTTTGACGGAACTCCCGGGCGGCCTTCGGGCCTCCGTTCACCGTCGCGAGGGGCTGGGACATCGCGCGGTTGTGCCCGTGAGGCCACCCGCCCCGTAGGCCTCGGCGTAGTAGAGGACGTCGTTGACGTACCAGTCGGCGTGGTTGTAGGCGAAGAGCGCCCGACGGACTCCGTCGAGCTCTCGTGTGGCTCCTGTGCGGAGCAGGTAGTTGGCGGCGGAGTGGATGCTGTCGGCGTTGTTGGTGATGTCGGCTCGTCGGTCGCCGTCGCCGTCGACTCCCATGGCGGCCCAGGTGGATGGCATGAACTGCATGATCCCTCTGGCGCCGGCCGATGAGGTGCCGGTGAGTCGGCCGTGGGCGGTCTCTTCCATGCCGACCCCGGCGAGCAGCTGCCAGGGAATGCCGTACTTCCCCTCGGCCTCGATGTAGAGGCGCAGGATGTCGTCGGGGATCGGCTGGGGCGGGTTGTGCAGGGAGTTCTGCCTGGGCTCGCCGGACGGTGGCAGCGCGGCGGTGGACTCGTCCGCCGCAGTCTCCCGTCCTTCCGTTGCCAGAGTGTCGGACGGTCCGACGTTGCGGCCGTCGAGGGGGGCGCCACGGTCGCGCATGAAGGCGATCGGGTCCACGCGTTCGCCGTCGACGATGACTTCGAAGTGCAGGTGGTTGCCGGTGCTGGCCCCGGTGGAGCCTTCGATGCCCAGTTGCTGCCCGACTGCGACGTCTGCGCCGGGAGCGATGGCGCGGTCGATGGTGGCGAGGTGGGCGTAGCGGGTCTTGATGCCTCCGGCGTGTTGGAGGTCGACGACGTTGCCGTAGCCGGCGGTGTCCCAGCCGGCTCGGACGACGCGGCCGGCGGTGACGGCGACGATGGGGCCGGGTCCGGGCTGGGAGGACATGTCCTGTCCGCCGTGGAAGTTCATGCGTTTGAAGACGGGGTGGAAGCGCCAGCCGATCCCCCGCGGGGAGACCGTGTAGGCCTGCACGAACGGAGGCCGCCACGCCCCCGTCGGGGGCACCGCTCCCCCGCATGCAGGGTTCGCGTTGGCGGCGTGTGCGGCGGCGCCGGCGACCATGAGCGCCACCACCAGCGGGGCGCACACGACCGCGAGGACGAGCGCTGCAACGCCCAGGACCTTGCCCACGCGAGCCCTTGGTCAGCCTGCCGGTGATGGCGTCGTTGGTGAAGGCGATCTCGAGCTCGGCGGGGTGCAGGACGGTCTGGACTTTGTAGGCCTGTTCGCCGACGCACCAGATGGCTCGGCCTTTGCCGTTCATGGCCCACCCGGTGACGAGGTCTCGGGCGATGGGTCCCAGGCCGAGGAGGGTCTCGAGCTCGTCGGCGACGGCGGCGTCCTGGCCGTGGAGGATCTTGATGTCGGCCAGGTGGAGCAGGTCCTTGGCGATGGTGACGGCTTGGGAGCCGGTGTCGCCGGCGGAGAGCAGGTCGGAGGGTTTGTGGGCGACGGCGAACTGGATGTCGCCGTCGCGGCGGGACAGGCGCAGGTCGGCGTCGAAGCTCTTGACGGCCTCCGGCCCGAGCCGCAGCTGCTTCCAGGACTCGTCGCGGACGACGATGCGCAGGTCGCCGGGGTTGGCGGTTTCGCGCATGGCGCGGCCCCAGGAGTTGAGGCAGGTCAGGGCGATGCCGACGGCGTCGTCACCGAGGGGCTCGAGCCGGGAGAGGCTCAGGGACTGGATGGGGGCGTGCCAGTCGACGTCGATGGTGGTGTGGTCGTCGAACAGGCCGGCCAAGGCCCCGGTGACGAGCTGGCCGAGGGCGTCGCGCAGGAGCCGGGTGTCGTCGAGGAACTGCTGCCGGCTGGCGTACCGGCATTCGGTGACGAGGGCGTCGGTGGGCGTATCGAGCGCCTGCCACAGCTGGGGGATGGTGACCTCCCGCAGCCGGCTCTGCCCGTGGGCGTAGCCGGTGAGGTCGGCGAGGGCGGTCTTGACGACGACCTCGTCGGAGGGCCCGAACGGGACCCGGGTGTCGCCGAGGCGCTGGCTGCCGACGTGGCCGCGGATCAGGGTGAGCCAGCGGGCGAAGACCACCGCGGCCCGGGCCTGTGCGGCCGCGGGGTCGAGGTGCTCCCAGCCTTGGCCGAGGGGGCCGAACGCGAGGGGGTTGATCCGGGCGGGCAGGCCGTGGCCGATGGCGAAGGGCTGGACGCTGAGGGCGTGGCAGAGCTTCTCGTACTCGTCCTTGGGGTCGCCGAGGATGAGGGTGCGGTAGCCGAACTCCATCATCCGCAGCACGAACGCCTTGACGGTTGCACTCTTGCCGCGGCCGGGTTTGCCGAAGGCGAAGATGTTGGGGTTGGTGACGGGCACGTCGTCGCGCAGGACCCAGCCGAGCGGGTCGGCGTAGAAGCTGCCACCGGAGAGCTGGTCGATGCCCATCTGCGCGCCGGTCGGCGGCAGCCCGGGGGTGGAGATGAACGGCCACAGGACGGGCGCCTGGTCGGAGGTCATCCGCCACGCCGCCACGGGGGCGTTCGCGGCGGCCCAGCCGCGTCCGGTATGCCGTTGACCCCGCTTGGGCGCGTAGCGGAACAGTCGCGGGTCGCGCCGGTTGTGTGCGGTCTGGGGTGAGGCGGGCAGGTCGTGGCCGAAGTCGGCGAGCAGACGGGCCACTCCCCTACCCCGTCGCCCCGCGCCTCGGGCTCCCCGGGGGGTCATGCGTCGCTCTTGCGGGTGAGGCTGATCCCGAGCGGGATGCAGCTGGCGGCGAAGGCGACGTCCTGGGCGAGGTCGAGACGCAGCGGGGCGTAGCCGGCGCGGCGGATGGCGGCGTCGAGCCGGCGCCCGTATTCGGCGACGCGGCTCGTCTTGGGGACGGTGACGGTGGCGACGGCATACGGGCGGGTCATGGCGTGACCGCGGGCGAGCTTGGCGTCCATGCCACGGGTCTGGTCGGCCTCGGCTCTCGCTTTGGCGCGCTGCTTGACCTTGGCGCGGTTGCGCAGCTCGTCGCCGAGGTCGGCGGCCCACTCGCTGGTCGCGGAGTGCCGGTCGGCGGAGCCCTGGCGCAGGATGGGGTAGGCGATGAGCAGGCTGCGCCGTTCGCCGGGCTCGGTGGGGGTCAGCACGGGGGCCAGCGCCCCCATGGCGGCGCCGCGGGCGGGCAGCTTGAGGGTGGCGCTGATGGAGTTCCACGCGTCGTGGCTGTAGTGCCG
>NZ_JAKDLO010000009.1 GCF_030452765.1 Intrasporangium sp. | reverse complement strand
TGGAGCGGATCTACCCGAGCTTCGGCAACCTCGTCCCGCGGGACATCGCCTCCCGCCAGGCCAAGAACGTCTGCGACGAGGGCCGCGGCGTCGGCCCGATGGTCGGGGACTTCCGCCGCGGCGTCTACCTCGACTTCGCCAGCGCCCTCGCACGGCTGTCCCAAGAGGTCGTCGCGGAGAAGTACGGCAACCTCTTCGACATGTACAAGCAGATCACGGGTGAGAGCCCGTACGAGGTCCCGATGCGGATCTACCCGGCCGTGCACTACCAGATGGGTGGCCTCTGGGTCGACTACGACCTCGAGACGACGATCCCCGGGCTCTTCGCGGCCGGTGAGGCGAACTTCTCCGACCACGGCGCCAACCGGCTCGGTGCGTCGAGCCTCATGCAGTGCCTCGCGGACGGCTACTTCGTGCTGCCCAACACGATCCGGGACTACCTCGCGAGCGGCCCGTATCCGGCGGTCGCGCAGGACGCCCCCGAGGTCGTCGCGGCCCGGGCCCAGGTCGAGGAGCGGATCACGACACTGCTGTCCGTCCAGGGAGAGCGGTCGGTCGACTCCTTCCACAAGGACCTCGGACACATCATGTGGGAGTACTGCGGGATGGAGCGCAACGAGGAGGGCCTGCTCAAGGCGATCGACCTCATCCGCGCCCTGCGTGACGAGTACTGGCGCAACGTGCGGGTGCTCGGCTCGGCCGACACCCTCAACCAGAGTCTCGAGAAGGCGGGCCGGGTCGCCGACTTCCTCGAGCTCGGCGAGCTCATGTGCATCGACGCGCTGCACCGTCGAGAGTCGTGCGGGTGCCATTTCCGCGCCGAGTCCCAGACCCCCGACGGCGAGGCGCTGCGCGACGACGACGAGTACGCGTACGTGGCCGCCTGGGAGTTCACCGGCGACAAGCCGGTGCTGCACAAAGAGGACCTCGTCTACACGGCCATCGAGTTGAAGCAGCGGAGCTACAAGTGAGCGGCATGAACCTGACCCTGAAGATCTGGCGACAGGCCGGCCCCAAGGCCACCGGGGCGATGGCGACCTACCAGGTGTCCGACATCTCCCCCGACATGTCGTTCCTCGAGATGCTCGACGTGCTGAACGAGCAGCTCAACGACAAGGGCGAGGAGCCCATCGCGTTCGACTCCGACTGCCGCGAGGGCATCTGCGGCATGTGCGGCCTGATGATCTCCGGCAAGGCCCACGGCCCCGAGGTCACGACGACGTGCCAGCTGCACATGCGCTCCTTCCACGACGGCGACGAGATCACGGTCGAGCCGTGGCGGGCCGACGCCTTCCCGGTCATCAAGGACCTAGTCGTCGACCGGTCGGCCTTCGACCGGATCATCCAGGCCGGCGGCTTCATCTCGGTCAACACCGGCGCAGCCCCAGAGGCGCACTCGGTGCCGGTGCCCAAGCCCAAGGCCGACCGCGCCTTCGCCATGTCCAAGTGCATCGGCTGCGGTGCCTGCGTCGCGGCGTGCCCCAACGCGTCGGCGATGCTCTTCGTCGGCGCGAAGGTCGCCCATCTCGGCGAGTTCCCCCAGGGCCAGCCGGAGCGCAACCCCCGAGTCGTCAAGATGGTCGCCCAGATGGACGAGGAGGGCTTCGGCGGATGCACCAACATCGGCGAGTGCACGCTGGCCTGCCCCAAGGAGATCCAGCAGGACGCGATCAACCAGCTCAACATCGACCTGAGGCATGCACTCCGGCAGATGACCTGAGCCGCCCTTGACGTTCCTACATGATCTTGATCTGGCGCGGAGCCCTATAGGGCGGAGACGACGTCGGTGCGCGTGAATTCGTCGCCCGTGAACATCAACGGCTCGCCGGTCGTGACGGCGAGCGCGTAGCTGAAACAGTCACCGAAGTTCAGAGCGGCCCTGCCGTTGCCCCGTCCGTACCGACGGTATGCCGCGCGCGCGACCGTTGCGTGCTGGACGCTCACCGGCACGAGCTCGATGCCGAGCACCTCGACGAGGCGGTTCAGCCGCTCGCCGTGGCTCGCGGAACGGTGGTCGGCGACGATACCTGCCTCCAGCCAGGTCGCCGTGGACATGCGGCAGGTGCTCAAGGCGGCGGCCTGCGCGATCCCGTCCCAGCCCGGCTCCTGACCGAGGATGGCCATCAACGCCGAGGAGTCGACGATCACTGCGGCAGTCCTGTTCGCTCGTCGTAGAGATCCTCCACTCGGGCGATGACCAGGTCGCCACGACCCGGGTCCCGGACGTACTCGGTCGCGATCGCCCACACCACGTCTAGGGTGTGGCCCACTCGCGCGGCATCGGGGTCGGCACCGTAGTCTCGCAGCAGCCGCTCGAGCGCCTCCTCGATCGCCCCCGTCTGGGTCTTGCCCGTCACGCGAGCAGCCTGTCGAGCCAAGTCGTGCACCCGGTCGTTCTTGATGTTGAGGCTCATGGCGTAATTCTACCTTTACTCATATCTACCTATCTACCATCGACAAGTGTCCGGGAACCGGCGACCCGCGGATTGGGTAGGGTGGCCCGGGTGTCAACGAGGCGTACACGATGGGCGGTCGCATGCGCCGCGTGGCCACTCGGGCTCGTCATGACCCTCGGGTATGCCGCTCAGCCCGCCACCGCGCTCACCGCGCCCTCCGCTGCCTCCGCTGCCTCCGCTGACATGCTCCCCGCAGCGGCGGCGCCTGCCCTGGTCCCGGGGGCTGCGCATCCGACTCCGTCGTGCCAGGAGTGGCAGACGGTCACGCTCGTTCCCAAGGTCCCGTCCGCCTCGGCTTCTCCCACGAGCTGGGTCCCGTGGTGCCACAACGCGCCTCCGACGCCGTTCACCCACGCAGCACGGGACCCGGACACGGTCGTCGGCGGGCCGCTCCTCGCGCACACCGGCGTCATCGTGCAGGCCGGGCCGGGCGTGCCGGGCCTCCCCGAGGTCGGCGATGTCTCCTACCTGATCGCCGACCTCGACACGGGCGAGATCCTGGCCGCGAAGTCGCCGCATGCCTGGCTACGGCCGGCGAGCACCCTCAAGACGCTGACCGCCCTGACACTGATCCCCCGGCTCGACCCGAAGCAGGTCGTCGTCGCGACGGACGGGCAGGTCGCAGCGAACGGCACACGGGCCGGCATGATCGCAGGCAACCCCTACCCGGTGCGATCCCTCTTCGAGGCGATGCTCATGCTCTCGGCCAACGACGCAGCGTACGGCCTGGCCGACGCGGGCGGTGGCTATGACAAGACCCTGGCCCTGATGAACGCGAAGGCCAGGCAGCTCTGCGCCTTCGACACCGTCGCTCTCGACCCGAGCGGGCTCGACGAGCCGGGGCAGCACTCGAGCGCCTACGACCTCGCGCTCTTCGGTCGGGCGGCGATGGCGTTGCGGGACTTCCGGAAGTACATCACGATGCGCGACGCGGTCTTCCCCGGCGGCACCAGCAAGCGGACGAAGCAGACCTACAAGCCCTTCCATATCCCCAACATCAACCGCCTGCTCGTGAACTATCCCGGCGCCATCGGGATCAAGCCCGGCCGGACGAACCATGCCCAACACACGTTCATCGGGGCGGCCACCCGGAAGGGTCGCAGTCTCATCGTCACCCAGATGGGCAGCACGACCGGGTCGTGGAAGCCGACAGCGGCCCTGCTCGACTGGGGCTTCGCCAACGCCGACCGCGTGACACCGATCGGCCGCCTCGTCGGGCCGGGAGAGGCGTCTCCTCCGAAGGCTCCCCGCGAAGTGCCGGCGGCGATCCAGCCAACTGCCCCAGCGGCATCCGCGGTCGCGGCACCGGCATCCGGAACGCCCCGGCCGACCGCGTCCGCGCACGCCGCGGCCACCCGTCGGGTGGCACTCGACCGGCCGTTCCCGATCCCGGGCCGCGGTGCGATCGCCGGCGCGGTCGTCGTCATCTCCCTGCTCGCGGGGGCCGGGACCTGGCTGGCCCGCCGCCGACGCCACGACAACTGACACCGACAGCACTTGTCGTGGTCGGCGCCGACGGTCAGGAGGGCGGCGGCGTTCTGTGCCGCGCGGCAGACCACGCGAGGGCCGCACCGGCACCGAGGACGGCACCGATCGCGAGCGAGACCCGGTCCTGAGCGCGACCCTGCTGGGCAGCGGGGGCCGGCTCTGCGGCATACGGAACGGGTCGGGACGGGGCTGGGGCGGGCACGTCCTCGGCGGGTCCGCCCCGCACGACCGGCAAGGACGCAGAGCCGGTGGCTGTCCACGCCGCGGACAGAAGCACGACGCGCGACATGAGGTTGAGCCAGAAGAGCAGACCGACCGGGACGGCCACGGCACCGAGGAGCGGGTTGCTCGTGGCGCGGGCGATCAGGAAGCCGCCGAAGAACTTCATCACGGTCAGGGCGATTCCGCCGATCAGCGCGCCCACCCGTACCTCCTGCCACGGCAGCGGCGCGCCGGACAGCAGGCGCAGCAGGACGACCATGAGCAAGGTGTCGAAGGCGGCACTGATGAGCAGGCCGACGAGCGTGACGACCCAGGTCTGCCCCCCGAGCCCGACCCAGTCTGCGATCCTCGCGGTGATACCGCCGACGGCGCTCGTGAGAATGGCCGATACGGCGACGGCGAGCCCGAAGGTCACCAGCACGCCGAGGTCACGCAGCTTCGCCAGGGCCAGGTTGCTCGGCTTCGTCGTCAGTCCGTAGATGGCACGAATCCCTTTGCGCAACGCGCTGATCCAGCCCAGGCCTGCCCAGAGCAGGATGACGAAGCCGACGGCGCCCGTAATGGTCAGGGTCGCGGCCTGTGGCGCGGACAGGCTGATGATGCCGTCCGGGTTCGTGGCGGTCTTGACCATGCCGGGCAAGGCATCGTTGAGGGAGTCCGCAATCGTCTCGAGCAGCGCCGGCCGGCCACGCAGGACGAAGCCGAAGATCGTGAAGGCGACGGCCAGGGCGGGGAAGATCGAGAAGAACGCGTAGTAGCCGACCCCGGCCGCGAGAAGGTTGCCGTTGTTCAGGCCGTACCGCTCCCACGCCTGAAACGCGCGTGAACTCTTGACCCAGTCGATGATCCTCCGGACGACCTGCACAGGATCAGCCTCCTTGGAGCGCGAAGTCCTTCACGGGACGCCAGGTGCCGTCCTCGCCCTGCTCGTAGAGTTGGAACGCCCCCACGACGAAGTCGGCGCGGAAGTCGGCCAGCTCGGTGAAGGCCCGGTCGAGGCAGTCGACGGACACGTTGTGCGCCACAGTGACGTGGGGGTGGTAGTAGAAGGCCAGGTCCCGCTTCACGGGGCCGTTGCGCAGGTGCTTCTCGAGCCGTTCGCACGCCGAGACACCCTGAGCGACGTGGATGTAGACGACGTCCGAGATCGGCCGGAACGTGCCGGTACCGCGCAGGATCACCTCGAACGGCGGCCGGCCGTCGGCCACCGTCGAGCAGTGCTCCACGAAGCCCGCATACGTCGCCTCGTCGACCTCGGTCGGCGGGACGAGGGTGATGTGTGCAGGGATCCGCCGGGCCGCGGGGTCGCCGAACTCGGCCCTCCGCTGCTGGAGGTACTCCCCATCCGGGGCCGGGATCGGGATCGAGACACCGATCGTCGTGAGGCGGGAAGACGTCACCGGACGACCGTACCAATCCGGCCGGAGCGAGCTCGACCGTTCCGTGCCCGACACTCAGGCGCGGCGCAGGCTCGACAGGAGACCGACCCTGTCGTAGACGCGTCGGACGGTCGCCTCGGCCACCTGCGCCGCGCGGGTGGCGCCGTCGGCGAGGATCCGGTCGAGCTCGGCCGGGTCGGCCATGAGCTCGAGAGTCCGCTCCCGGAACGGGGCGATCGCCTCGAGCACGACCTCGGCGACGTCCTTCTTCAGGTCGCCGTAGCCCTTGCCCTCGTAGGCGGCCTCGAGCGCCTGGATGGGCGTCCCGGACAGGGCCGCGTGGATCGAGAGCAGGTTGGACACACCCGGCTTGGTCTCGAGGTCGAAGCGGATCTCGCGCTCGGTGTCGGTGACCGCGGAGCGGATCTTCTTGGCGATCCGCTTCGGGTCCTCGAGGAGGCTGATGAGCCCCGCGTCGGTCGCGGCGGACTTGCTCATCTTGGCCGTCGGCTCCTGCAGGTCCTGGATCCTCGCGGTCTCCTTCATGATGTGCGGCTCCGGGACGACGAGCGTGTCGCCGAAGCGCTGGTTGAACCGGGCTGCGAGATCACGGGACAGCTCGAGGTGCTGGCGCTGGTCCTCGCCGACGGGCACGACGTCAGAGTCGTAGATGAGGATGTCGGAGGCCATCAGGACCGGATAGGTGAACAGGCCGACGTTGGCCGCATGCCCTTTGGCGGTCTTGTCCTTGAACTGGGTCATCCGGCTCGCCTCGCCGAAGCCGGTCAGCGTCGAGAGCACCCAGGTCAGCTCGGTGTGCTGGTGCACGTGGCTCTGCACGAACAGCACCGACGTGCTCGGGTCGACGCCACCGGCGATGAACTGGGCGGCGGTGACGCGGGTGCGTTCGCGCAGCACCTCCGGCTCGGTCGCGACGGTGAGGGCATGCAGATCGGCGACGAAGTAGTAGGCGTCGTGCGTCTCCTGCAGCCTGACCATCTCGACGAGCGCCCCGATGTAGTTGCCGAGGTGGAGCGAGTCGCTCGTCGGCTGCATTCCGGACAGGCTGCGTGGCTTGGACGTGGCGGGCATGGGCGTCATTGTCGCGCACTGGGGGTTGCCCCCGCCGGCGAGGTCCCCCGGTTGGCGGACCGTGGTGCGTGACACCGAATCGGCCAGTCGCCCCTGACGGGCTGACCTAGACTTGCCCGGTGACGATCCACGAGGAGCTGACGGGCGAGCTGTCCGGGGAGGGAGACGGCGGAGCCGGTCCAGACCGCCGCAAACGTTCCGGCAAGCGCCGCAACCGCATCGTCCTCGTCGCCGCGCTGGTCATGATCCTCGTGCCGGTCGTCGCGATCGGGACCTACCTCGCCTACCTCAACCACGTCGTCACGGACAACATCAAGCAAGAGCTGCTCCTGCCCGCACCGAACCCGCCGACCGACGCGCAGGGCGACGCGATCCCGCAGCCGGCCGGCACCGGGACGAACTACCTGCTCATCGGCAACGACGCCCGGCCGGGTGACACCGGGTCGCGTTCGGACGTCATGGTCCTGGTCCACGTCCCCGAGGACCGCGCGACGGTCCAGCTCATCCACTTCCCACGCGACCTGTGGGTGCCGATCCCGGGGCACCGTGAGGCCAAGCTCAACGCGGCCTATGCGTTTGGCGGCGCTCCGCTGCTCGTGCAGACCATGCAGAACATGCTCGGTGTCGACATCGACCACGTCGCCGTGATCGGCTTCGAGGGCTTCAAGCGGATGACCGACGCGGTCGGCGGGGTCGAGGTCAACGTCGCCGAGCCGAGCACCAGCGACGGCTACCGCTTCACCACGGGCACCATGCACATGGACGGCGACATGGCCCTGGCCTTCGTCCGCGAGCGCAAGCAGCTGAGCGAGGGCGACATCTCGCGCGGCCAACGGCAGCAGGCCTTCATCAAGGCCCTGATGCTGAAGACGCTGTCCAAGGACGTGCTGCTCAACCCGGCCAAGCTCGCGACCTTCGTGGACGCCGCTACGAGCAACCTCACCGTCGACCAGAAGCTCGACGTGGGACAGATGAGGTCGCAGGCCCTGGCGATGCGCAACCTTCGTGGCAGCGACATCCACTTCATCACCGCGCCGTTCACCGGCTTCGGGTGGAGCAAGGACGGCCAGTCGATCGACGTGACGGACTGGCCCAAGATGAAGCAGCTCGGTGAGGCGATCCGCACCGACACGATGAACTCCTACAACTGACAGGGTGATCCGATGAGCCGTGTCCTCGTCACGGGTGCCCGGGGGATGCTCGGGCACGACCTCGTCCCGGCACTGCGGACCGCGGGACACGAGGTGACCGCGCTGGCGCGCGCCGACCTCGACGTGACCGACCCGGACGCCTGTCGTATCGCAGCGGCGGGGCACGATCTGGTCGTCAACGCGGCCGCCTGGACCGCTGTCGACGACGCGGAGACCCATGAGCCGCAGGCGTTCTCGGTCAACGCGCTCGGCGCGGCCAACATCGCTCGCGCAGCCGCAGCGGCTGAGGCACAGCTCGTGCAGGTCTCGACGGACTACGTCTTCGACGGGCAGGCCACGGAGCCGTATGCCGCCGACGCCCCCGTGTGCCCACGCTCGGCCTACGGCCGGACCAAGGCGGCCGGCGAGTGGGCCGTCCGCGCGCTGTGCCCTATGTCGTGGGTCGTCCGGACCGCCTGGCTGTACGGCGCGGCGGGACCGAACTTCGTCGCGACGATGCGTCGTCTCGCCGGGGAACGCGAGACCCTCGCCGTCGTCGACGACCAGGTGGGCCAGCCGACGTGGACGGTCGACCTCGCGGACCTCGTCGTGCGCTTGGTCGCCGGCGCAGCGCCATACGGCACGTACCACGGGACGAGCCGGGGGCAGGTGACCTGGTTCGGCTTCACGCGGGCGATCTTCGAGGAGCTCGGTCTCGACCCGGAGCGGGTGGAACCGACCACGACGGCGGCCTTCCCGCGGCCCGCGCCCCGGCCGGCGTGGAGCGTGCTCGGCCACGTCGAGCTCGACGCGGCAGGCATCGCGCCGGTCGGCCCGTGGCGGGCGTCCCTCGGTCGCTACCTGGCCGACCGGCCGGCGCCCGACGCGAGCTGCGTATAGAAGGCAGTGCACGCCTCGTGGGTGGGCAGCAGACCTGACGCCACAGCCTCCTCGAGACTGGGTGCCGCTGTGTCCTTCGGCGACAGGATCGGCTCCAGACCGTCGGGCAACGCCAGCCCGACCGCCGGGTCGAGCGGGTGGATGCCGTGCTCGGCCGTCGGGCTGTAGGCCGAGGAGCACAGGTAGTGGGCGGTCGTGCCGTCCTCGAGCGCGACGAACGCGTGCCCCAGGCCCTCGGCGAGGTAGACCGCTCGACGGTCGGCGGCATCGAGCAGGACCGAGTCCCATCGGCCGAAGGTGGGCGACCCGACGCGCAGGTCGACGACGAAGTCGATCAGCGCACCGGTCAGGGCGGTGATGTACTTCGCCTGCCCGACCGGCACGTCCGCGAAATGGATCCCGCGCAGCGTCCCGCGGGAGGAGACGGAGACGTTGGTCTGCGCGACCTCCATCCGGTGCCCGATCACCTCGCCGAGACGATCGCCGCGGAACGACTCGAGGAAGACACCCCGGTCGTCGGGGAACTGGCGCGGCGTGATCTCGAACGCCCCAGCGACCGACAGCGCTCGGATCTGCATCAGAGCAACCCCCCGCCGTCGACGAGCAGGCTGTGCAGGTAGGCGCCGTAGCCGCTCTTGAGCTGGTCGTCCCCGTGCCGGGCCAGTCGCTCGTCGTCGATCCACCCGTTGCGCCAGGCCACCTCCTCGAGGCAGCCGATCTTCTGTCCCTGCCGAGCCTCGATGACGTGCACGAACTGGCTCGCCTCGATGAGCCCCTCGAACGTGCCGGTGTCGAACCAGGCCGTCCCTCGCGGCAGCACGCTGACCGTCAGCGACCCCCGCTTGAGGTAGGCCTCGTTGACCGCGGTGATCTCGAGCTCGCCGCGGGCACTCGGGATGAGGCCCTTCGCGATCTCGACGACCTCGTTGTCGTAGAAGTAGAGGCCCGGCACCGCGTAGGGCGACTTCGGGTTGGCCGGCTTCTCCTCGATCGACAGGACCCGGCCGGCCTCGTCGAACTCGACGACGCCGTAGGCGGTCGGGTCCGAGACCCGCTGGGCGAAGATGTGCCCGCCGTCGACGTCGACGTTGTCGGCCAGGCGCGTGCCGAGCCCCGGGCCGAAGAAGATGTTGTCTCCGAGGACCAGGGCCACCTTCTCGGGCCCGATGAAGTCGGCGCCCAGCACGAACGCCTGGGCGAGACCCTCGGGACGCGCCTGGACGGCATACGTGATGCTCGTCCCCCACTGCGACCCGTCGCCGAGCAGCCGCTGGAACTGCTCGCTGTCGTGCGGGGTCGTGATGACGAGGATCTCGCGGATGCCGGCCATCATGAGCGTGGAGAGCGGGTAGTAGACCATCGGCTTGTCGTAGACGGGCATGAGCTGCTTGCTGATCGCGCGGGTGATCGGGTGCAGTCGCGTCCCGCTCCCCCCGGCGAGGATGATCCCCTTCATGCCATGCGAGGTTACCGGTCTCGGTCCGCTCGCACCGGCGGATCATTAGGCTGGCCCCATGCGTGTCCTCGTGACCGGCGGTGCCGGCTTCATCGGATCGAACTTCGTGCTGCGTGCACGCGAGACCCGCCCAGAGTGGTCGGTGACGGTCCTCGACAAGCTGACGTATGCCGCTCACCGCGACTCGCTCGCCCCCGTCCTCGGCGACGGGGCGGCGGACGTGCACCTCGTGGTCGGCGATGTCGCCGACGAGGCCCTCGTCGACCGGCTGGTGGCCGAGCACGACCTGGTGATCCACTTCGCCGCCGAGTCGCACAACGACAACAGCCTCGAGCACCCGTGGCCGTTCATCGAGTCGAACATCGTCGGGACCTTCCGGCTGCTGGAGGCGGTGCGCCGCCACGACAAGCGAATCCACCACATCTCGACCGACGAGGTCTACGGCGATCTCGAGCTCGACGACCCGGACCGGTTCGTCGAGGCGACGCCGGTCAACCCGTCGAGCCCCTACTCGGCGAGCAAGGCGAGCGCCGACCTGCTGGTGCGCGCGTGGATCCGCTCGTTCGGGATCAGCGCGACGATCTCGAACTGCTCGAACAACTACGGTCCGCGCCAGCACGTCGAGAAGTTCATCCCGCGCCAGGTCACCAACATCCTGCAGGGCATCCGGCCGAAGGTGTACGGGTCCGGCACGAACGTGCGCGACTGGATCCATGTCGACGACCACAACGACGCCGTCGTCGCGATCATCGAACAGGGCCGACTCGGCGAGACCTACCTCATCGGCGCCGACGGCGAGCGGAACAACCTCGAGATCGTCGCGACCCTGCTCGACCTCATGGACCGGCCGGCCGACTGGTTCGAGCACGTGAGCGACCGGCCCGGGCACGACCTGCGCTATGCCATCGACTCGGGCAAGCTGCGACGGGAGACCGACTGGCGGCCGCGCTACGGCGACATCCGGGCCGGGCTCGCCCAGACCGTCCAGTGGTACCGCGACAACCCCGAATGGTGGCAGGCCGCGAAGGTCCACGCCGAGCAGGTGTACGCGCAGATCGGTCGGTGATTCGCAGCCGGGCCTGTCCGGTTGGTCCATTACGCTGCGAGACACGAACCGCTCAAGCGCCGTACCCGACCCATCCGGAGGAGACCGATGTACCAGCCGAGACTGCTCTCTCGTCTCTCGGTCGAGGCACTCGGTACGTTCTGGCTCGTCTTCATCGGCTGCGGTGCGGCCATCTTCAACGGCAAGTTCATGGTCCAGGCCCTGTCGGACAGCCAGCCGGTCCAGCTCGGCATCGGCCACCTCGGCATCGCCCTTGCCTTCGGCCTCGGCTACCTGACGATGGCCTACGCGATGGGGCACGTCTCCGGAGCGCACTTCAACCCAGCGGTCACTCTCGGCCTCGCCGTCTCGAACCGGTTCGAGTGGCGAGATGTCCCTGGCTACGTCGTCGCGCAGGTGCTCGGCGGTCTCGCCGCCGGGGCGGCTCTCGCAGGCCTCGTCTCATCGAAGGGGATGTCCACGACGGGCAACCTGGCCGCCAACGGGTATGGCGCCCACTCCCCCGGCGGGTTCGGGCTCGGTGGCGCGCTCGCACTCGAGGCGATCGTCACCGCGTTCTTCGTCTACGTCGTGCTCGGCACCACGAAGGACGATGCACCCCGCGGATTCGCCCCCCTCGCCATCGGTCTCGCGCTGACCGCCGCCTATCTCGTGGCGATCCCAGTCAGCAATGCCTCGGTCAACCCGGCCCGTTCGACCGCCGTGGCATTCTTCAACGGCGACGGCGCCCCGGGCCAGCTCTGGCTCTTCTGGGTGGCGCCGCTGCTCGGCGGTCTGATCGCCGGCGCGACGTTCCACTTCATCACCGGCGAGGACAAGTCGGCACTGGACGTGGACGGGTCGACCGACGACATCCGCAATGCCGAGCTGGACGAGCAGGGACAGCCCGTGCTCGACAACTGAGACCTGGCCTCGGAGCGCGCCCCCGTCGACTGATAGTTTCGGGAGGGTCCACACCGCTCCTCGTGAAGGGCCTACCGTGAGCACATCTCCAGTCAAGGTCGCCGTCACCGGCGCCGCCGGCCAGATCGGCTACAGCATCCTGTTCCGTATCGCGAGTGGCGCGATCCTCGGCCCCGAGACGCCCGTCGAGCTGCGCCTGCTCGAGATCACGCCGGCGCTGGGGGCCCTCGAGGGCGTCGTCATGGAGCTTGACGACTGCGCCTTCCCGACGCTCGCCGGGGTCGAGATCGGCGACGACGCGGCGAAGGTCTTCGACGGCGTCAACCTCGCGCTGCTCGTCGGTGCCCGCCCCCGCGGTCCGGGCATGGAGCGGGGCGACCTGCTCGAGGCCAACGGCGGCATCTTCGCCCCGCAGGGCAAGGCCCTGAACGAGGTCGCCGCCGACGACATCCACGTCGTCGTCACCGGCAACCCCGCCAACACCAACTGCCTCATCGCGATGAGCAATGCCCCCGACATCCCGGCCGAGCGGTTCTCGGCCCTCACACGCCTGGACCACAACCGCGCGATCGGTCAGCTCGCCACCAAGCTCGGCGTGCCGGTCGCCGAGATCCGCAAGATGACGATCTGGGGCAACCACTCGGCGACGCAGTACCCTGACATCTACCACGCGGAGGTCGGCGGCAAGAACGCGGCCGAGGCGGTGGGTGACCAGGAGTGGATCGCGAACACCTTCATCCCGACCGTCGCCAAGCGCGGCGCCGCGATCATCGCGGCGCGCGGTGCCTCCTCGGCGGCGTCGGCCGCGTCGGCGACGATCGACCACGCCCGCACCTGGCTGACCGGCACTGCCGAGGGTGACTGGGTCTCGATGGCGGTCCGCTCGGACGGGTCCTACGGCGTGCAGGAGGGGCTCATCTCGTCCTTCCCCGTCACGGTGAAGGACGGCCAGTGGTCGATCGTGCAAGGCCTCGATATCGACGACTTCTCCCGCGGCAAGATCGACGCATCCATGGCAGAGCTCGCCGGTGAGCGGGATGCCGTCAAGCAACTCGGCCTCATCTGAGCGCAGTCGTATGGCGTGCGCCCGCCCGCCCGCTCCCGATCGAGCGTGCAGAACCACGGATCGAGCGTGCAGTACTCCCGATCGAGCGTGCAGAACCACGGATCGAGCGTGCAGCATCCAGCGCGATCGACCGTTCTGCGGCGTGCAGGCGGCCGCGCCGGCTTCGGTCTCAGGGCCGGGTCGCCGCCGGCCGGGTCGACAGGACCCTACGGAGCACCCGGGCCAACGGCGAGGTGAGCGCGAGGACGAACAGGGCGTAGTACGCGTTGCCGCGCTGTCCCTCGGGGGCCACTGTGGCGATCACGAGTGCCACCACCAGGGCGACGGCATAGAGGATGCTCAAGGCTGCGGCCACCCCGATGCTCCGTCCCGTGGGCGGGTTGCCGGGCACCCAGGTGACCGGCCGGCGCTCGACGATGAGGTTGACCGCCAGCGCCGTCACGCTCGTGACGACGAGGGTGCCGATGTAGATGGACACGCTCGTCCGGTCGGTCCGCAGCCCCGTGATCGCTGTCGCGACGGGTAGCCAGACGATCGTGAACATCCACAGCACGTTGAGCCAGGTCATCGCCGGCGTGAGCGCGCGGACATGCTCGTACAGCGAGTGGTGGCCCATCCAGAACGTCGCGATGAGCACGAAGGACAGCGCGAATCCGGGTAGCAGGCCGCCGTGCTCGACGAGCCACTGATGCCCGGTGTGGCCTTGTCCCTCGGAGTCGATCACGCTCTCGAGCAGCGGGATGATCAGCAGCGTCAACGCGATGGCGACGACCGCGTCGGTGAAGAAGGTGATCCGCTCTGCCGAACGCAGCCCTGGAGGCGGCGATACCTCCGCGCTGTCTGCCTGTCTGCCATCGTCCGAATGTTCTGCCCTGACGGTCACCCGGGGAACGATAGCGCCCTCACGGAGCATGCCCGGGGCTGCACGTCCAATCGCGCGCGGCATGCGAGGATGGGCGCCGTGACGGCACAGATCCTCGACGGCAAGGCCACCCTCAGGGTGATCAAGGCAGAGCTGAAGGACCGCGTCTCGGCACTCGCGGAGCTGGGCGTCGTGCCCGGGCTGGGGACCGTCCTGGTCGGTGACGATCCGGCGAGCCTGTGGTACGTCGGCGCCAAGCACCAGGACTGCCTCGAGATCGGCATCACCAGCATCCGTCGAGACCTCCCGGCGACCGCGACCCAGGCCGAGGTCGAGTCCGTCATCGACGAGCTCAACGCCGACCCGGCCTGCACCGGCTTCCTCGTCCAGCAGCCGACCGGGCTCGACGAGATGGCCCTGCTCTCCCGGGTCGACCCGACCAAGGACGTGGACGGCCTGCACCCGATGAACCTCGGCTGGCTCGTGCTCGGCAAGCGTGCTTCGTTGCCCTGTACCCCGATCGGCATCGTAGAGCTGCTGCGTCGCTTCGAGGTCCCGATCGCGGGAGCCAAGGTCACCGTCATCGGACGTGGCCTGACCGTCGGCCGACCGCTCGGCCTGATCCTGACCCGCAGGTCCGAGAACGCCACGGTCACCATCTGTCACACCGGCACGAAGGACCTGGCGGCCGAGGTGGCTCAGGCCGATGTGGTCGTGGCTGCCGCGGGAGTACCCAACATCGTCACCGCTGACATGGTCAAGCCGGGCGCCGCCGTGCTCGACGTCGGCGTGAGCCGGGTCGAGGGCCGGATCGCCGGTGACGTCGCAGCCGACGTGGCGCAGGTGGCCGGCTGGGTCGCACCCAACCCCGGCGGTGTCGGGCCGATGACCCGAGCGATGCTCCTGACGAACATCGTCGATGCCGCCGAGCAGGCCACCGCTGCTCGGCTCGCTGGATGACCTTGCGCGGGAGCGGGTTCCGCCGGCTCGGCCCGTGGTGGCTCGTCGCCGCAGCGGTCGGCGCCGGGCTCGTGCTGTTCTGGCTCGGGCAGGTGCGGCTCGGCGGTCAGGCCATGGCCGGCGGCTTCGCCGTGGCAGCACTCGTCAGGGCGGTCACGACACGATCGGGCGCCGGGGGCATCGCCGTGCGCAACAAGGGCCTCGACGTGCTGATCCTGCTCGCCCTCGCCCTCGGGATCCTCATCGCCTCGGCGACCGTCAAGCTCACCTGATGACGGAGGTGGGCGCCCCGCAGCCGGGGCCGGGCGAGCCCACCCCCCAACGGTACTGGTCGCTGGGAGGGGGCTCAGCGGCATACTCCCTGGCTTGCTGTTCGCCCCCCGGCGCCCAACCTCCATGTCCGACGATACGGATGGATACGGGGATTAGGGTGCGAAATGGCCGATGTCGATCAGGATGCTGCCTCGGAGAGGTCCACCGCTAGGTCGGCCAGCTTCGTGCGGTCGACGGGTTTCCCCTCACGGATCAGCTGCTCGATCGCCGGGATCGTGTCCCACATGTTGACGTGCATGCCGGCGAGAATCCGCTCCCCGTCGAGCCAGAAGGCCATGAACTCGTTGGTCTTCGGGTCGCCGCGCAGGACGACCTCGGGCGTGACGCCACGCGGCACGTAGCCGGAGTATTCGAGCCCGATGTCGTACTGGTCGCTGAAGAAGAACGGGATCGGGTCGAAGGTGACATCCGCGCCCGCCATCGCCTTCCCGGCCGCGGCACCGGAGTCATTCGCGTTGGCCCAGTGCTCGACCCGCAGCCGGGTGTCGAGGGTCGTGCTGTACCAGTTCGCGACATCGCCTGCGGCCCAGATGTCGGGGTTGGAGGTACGAAGTTGCGCGTCCGTGACGACCCCGTTGTCGACGGTGAGCCCGGCCGCCTCGGCAAGACCGGTGTTGGGCCGGATACCTACCCCGACGACGACGGTGTCGGCGGCGATCGTGGCGCCCGAGGAGGTGACGACGCCGTCGACCGCGCCTTCGTCAGTGCCGGTGAAGCGCTCCACGCCGTCGCCGAACCGGAACTCCACACCGTGCGAACGGTGCAGGTCGGCGAACCACCCGCCGACCTCGGGGCCGACAACGGCGTGCAGCGGGGTCGGCTGCGGCTCGACGACGGTGACCTCGCAACCGTGCTCGCGGGCTGCCGCGGCGATCTCGAGGCCGATCCAGCCGGCGCCCACGATGACGACGTCGCTGCCGGCGACGAGGCGAGCCTTGATCGCCTCGCTGTCCTCGAGGGTGCGCAGGTAGAAGACGTCCTGCAGGTCGGCACCGTCGATCTGCAGGGTGCGCACGGAGGACCCGGTCGCGAGCAGGAGCTTGTCCCACCGGATGGTCGCGCCGTCGGTGAGAGTGACCGTGTGGGCCTGCGGGTCGATCGCGGTGGCCGCGTCGCCGATCCTGAGGTCGACGTGCTGTTCGTCATACCAGTCCTTGTCATGGGTGAAGACGACGTCGGGCCCCTCCTTGTCCAGCATCAGCCCCTTGGACAGGGGTGGCCGCTCGTACGGCAGGTGGGGTTCCGCGGTGACGACGGTGACCGGGCTGTCGGCGTCCGCCTCGCGGATCCCCTCGACCGCCTTGGCCGCTGCTAGACCGCCTCCGATGATCACGTAGCTCGTCTGTCCCTGGGTGCTTCCTGCGTCGCTCATAAGGCCACTCTCCCTCCGATCGTGTGCTTCCGTCGAGTCGGCCCCCCGCGATCGGCGGGTGGTCACGACGTCCAGGCACGCCAGAGAGCGGCATACTCCCCATCCCGGGCGACGAGCTGCTCGTGGCTGCCGAGCTCGACGATCCGCCCGTCGATGACAACCGCGATCCGGTCCGCGTCATGCGCGGTGTGGAGGCGGTGCGCGATCGCGACCACGGTGCGGTCGGTGAGCAAGGCACTCATCGAGCCCTCGAGGTGGCGCGCGGTGCGGGGGTCGATCAGCGAGGTCGCCTCGTCGAGCACGATCGTGTGCGGGTCGGCGAGGATGAGCCGGGCGAGCGCCACCTGCTGGGCGCGTCCCGGGGTGAGTGCGAGGCTGCCCGAGCCGAGGCGCGTGTCGAGACGATCGGGCAGGCGCATGACCCAGTCGGTCGCCTCGACCGCCCTCAGGGCCGCGAGGACGTCGTCGTCGCTCGCCCCCTCGCGGGCGAGGACGACGTTGTCGCGCAGCGTGCCGATGAAGACGTGGTGCTCCTGCGTCACGAGGGCGACCTCGGTGCGGAGCCGGTCGAGCGGCAGGCAGGTCAGCTCGACGCCGCCGACGGTGACCGAGCCGGTACGCGGAGCATGGATGCCGGCGAGGAGGCGGCCGAGCGTCGACTTGCCCGACCCCGACGGGCCGACGACTGCCAGCCGTTCGCCGGGGAACAGGTCGAGGTCGATGTCGTGCAGGACATCGTGTCCGTCGCGGTAGGCGTAGCGCAGATCGGCGCCGATCAGCTCGGCACCGGCCGGCTCGTCGACGCCCGGGGTGCGGTCCGGCAGAACGGTGGCGATGCCCAGCAGGCGGGTCGTCGAGGCCATGCCGACCTGGATGCGGTCGATCGTCGAGACGAGCATGTCGAACGGGCCCCACAGCGCTTCGGCGTAGAGGACCGCCGTGGTGATCTGCCCCAGTGAGGCCCAGCCCTGCAGGTAGCCGAGCGCGCCGATGAGCAGGACGAGGACCCGCGGCGCGCTGAACGCGAAGTCCATGACGGCGAAGAGCAGGTTGCGCAGCGTCAGCGTGTAGCGCTCGGCCTGGGCCGACACCTCGATGTCGAGGTCGCCCTGCCCGAGCCGGTGCCCCCCGATTCGGAGCGCCTCGACGGTGCGCGCGCCCTCGACGGTCTCGGTCAGGGTCGTGTTGATCCGGGAGTACGTGCCGCCCTCGGTGAGGTAGCCCTTCGGCGCGCGCTCGAGGTAGCGCCGCACCTGGATGAGCGAGAGGGCCATCAGGATGACCGACGGCAACGCCAGGACCCACGAGTTCGCGACCATGGCGACGACCGTGAGCACGACGGTGATCGACGCGACGATGGCCTCGGGCAGGGCCCACCGCACCGACTCGCTCATCGTGCCGACATCCCGGGTGACGCGGGTGACGAGGTCGCCGGAGCTCGCGCTCTCGACCCTGCTCAGCGGGAGTCGGAGGATGGCGCGCACGACGTACTCTCGGGCCGCGGCGAGCACGCCCTGGCCGAGAACCGCCGACGAGGCCTTCGCGGCGAAGGTGAAGAGCGCCTGGACGATGACCAGCCCGGCGACGAGCATCGCCATCGAGTTCGCTGCGGCGAGGGCAGCGCTCGTCTGGCCGGCCTCGACATGGGAGACCGTCTCGTCGACGAGTGTGCCGAGGTAACGCGGCACGAGCAGTCCCGCGGTTGCGGCCAGAACGTTGGCGAGGACGACGAGCACGACCCATGGGCGATGGTCCGCGAGAAGCCGGCCCATGAAGGTGACGACCTGCCGGTTCTCGGCGATCGGCAGGCCATGGTCGGGGTGCATCGTCGCCGCGACGAACTCCTTGGCCCGCCGCTCGCGGAGCAGGTGCCGCGTGCGCAGCGCCCGGGCCCGCTGCTGGGCCGTGGCGTCACGTGGTGGCCGCAGCTCGACGGGGATCGCCTCGTGAGGGTTGCATGACTCCCACGTGTCTGCCGAGGCTCGCGCGAGGGTGGCCGGCAGCGGGGAGGCACCGGCAGTCTCGACCCGGCTCACCGGACACCTCCCTCGGGCTGCGTGGTCGGTGGCTCGTCCCGGACCACCAACGAGCGGTATGCCGCTGTGCTCGCGAGGAGGTCAGCGTGCCGGCCACGAGCGGTGGCCCGCCCGGCTTCGAGGAGGATGACCTCGTCGGCGTGGTGCAGCAGGAGCGGGCTGGCCGTCATGACGACCGTGGTCCGTCCCGCACGGTGTCCGCCGAGGCGCTCGGCGATCCGGGCCTCCGTGTGGGCGTCGACGGCACTCGTCGGCTCGACGAGGACGAGGACCTCGGGGTCGGCAGCGAGGGCTCGCATCAGGACGAGACGCTGCCGCTGACCGCCGGAGAGCCCGCGGCCGCACTCGTCGAGGTGGCCCTGCCAGCCGCCGGGGAGCACGTCGAAGACGTCATCGGCGGCGGCAGTGTGCAGGGCGCGTTCGGCCTCGGCACGGGTAAGGGTGCCGTGCACGTCGATCGCTTCGCGGAGGGTGCCGGCGAAGACGTGCGGCGACGTGTCGCTGACGAGGATCCGGCGGCGTATCTCATCGAGGTCGGCCCGGCAGAGGTCGACGCCACCGATGCTGACGCCCCACGCGCGATCGGCTCGCACCTCGTCGCGGTGGGCCTGCTCGGCCCGGGCTCGGACCCTGGCGCTCCGCTCCCGGCGGGCGGCTCGACCCTTGAGCTCCTCCGGGATCTCCTCGCTGACCAGAGCGCCCTCATCGGCGGGGAGGTAGCGGCCGATCCGGTCGGCGAGCGCCGCCGAGTCGTCGGGCACGGACGAGACGACCATGGTCAGACGGCCAGGGTGGATCGTCACTCCGGACGCCTCGTCGTGGATCGACGCGAAATGCGGGAGGCGGGTCGGCGCCGCGGGGTGCCGCCACGGCGGCTGCTGCTCGAGGACCGCGATGGCCTTGCGAGCCGAGACGACCGAGCGGGTCCACTTCTGCGCGAACTCGACGAAGGTCCGCATCGGCTGGACGAGGAAGAGGCCGTAGCCGAGGAAGCTGACGAACTCGCCGATGGTCAGGCGGCCCACGGCGACCTCGCGGGTGCCCATCCAGAGCAGTGCGACCACGAACCCGCCGGAGAGCAGGACGCCGACGGACTCGACTGCGCCCTGCCACCGGCCGGCGGCCACACCGGCCTGCCGGACCCGCTGGGACTGGCCGGCGTAGTTGCCGCCGAAGGTGTCCTCACCGCCGATGCCGCGCAGGATCCGCAGGCCGCCGACGATGTCTGTCGCCATGGAGGTGAGCTCCGAGTTACGGGCCCGCTCCACGCCCTGCCACCGCTGCATCGGCCGCAGCAGCGGGGTGTCGAGGATGACGAGGAGCGGCGCGGCCACGAGGACGAGCAGACCCATCCGGGCAGAGGTCTGCAGGACGATCGCCGCGACCACGAGGTAGGCCGCGAGCTGGGCGACGGCCCGGGTGGTGATCTCCATGAGCGCGCCGAACTGGTCGCCGTCACTGCCCGAGACGGACAGGACCTCGCCGGTCGGGGTGCGCCGGGTCAGGATGTGGCCGAGCTGGAGGGTCTTGCGGGTGACCAGCTTGGTCGTCCCGTAGAGGGCGATCAGCCATTCCTTGACGATGAAGGTGTGGAAGACGATCCCGGACACCGCACCGATCACGGTGACGCCCGTGAGGACGAGCGCCCACCGGATCGTCATGTCGCTATCGCCGGCGACAATGCCGGTGTCGATGGCCCTGCCGACGATCCACGGCCCGACGGTCTGCGGCACCATCCACATCAGCGCAGCGAGCAGACCCCACCAGAACACGCTGCCCTGTGCGCGGATGACCCAGAGCAGGAACGCCCGCGGCGAGCGGGTGTCAGGCTCGTCGGCGGTCCGCTCGACATAGGCGGCAACGGGGGGCGGGAAGTCTTGCATGGCCCATCAACCCTAGGTGGCCCGGGTGACCGCGCTCCACCAGTTTTCGGGCGACCCGCTCGACCTCGAACAGTCCGTTCGGGGAGGTTGGGGTTGGATTGGGCCGCCTCGACCCCCGCAGTCGCTACAGTGCGACGCATGGTGCGTGACCCGGCGCAGGACCTTGCGCTGCTGCGGCGCTTCGAGCCGGTGATCCGCTACGTGCACGGTGAGCTCTTCCTGCCGATGTCGGTGGCCGACTACGTCGCCGACTCTCGACTCGTGGCCCGCGACGGCCAACAGGTGCGAGTGCTGGCAGAGCGGGGCAGCCTGACTCTCGACGGGCTCGCGGAGCTCGGCCTCTCCGAAGCCGATCACAACCTCTCCCTCGAACACGTCGAGGCCGCCCTGAACCGTCGAGAATACCGAGCCTGGCGGCGGCGACCCGAGCGGGAGAAGTTCCGGGCCTCAAGTCGTTTCGCAGCGGTCAGCCTGCCGTCCCGGCTCATCGACGTCGGCCTGCGGCTCACCCTCCTGCTCCGAGGCCGAGTGCCCGGTGGCTTCGCGGCCGCTGCGCACGAGGCCTACGTTCGCAGCGAGCACTACCAGCAACCGCACTACTACGCCCACGTGACGTGCGACGGCGGCTACACGATCCTGCAGTACTGGTACTTCTACGCCATGAACGACTGGCGCTCGACGTTCGGCGGTGTCAACGACCACGAGAGCGACTGGGAGCAGGTCACGATCTACCTCGTGCCCGAAGAGGTGGTCGCGACTGAGACCGCGGCACTTCGGCCCGCGTGGGTCGCCTACTCGTCACACGACGAGGTCGGAGCCGACCTGCGACGGCGTTGGGACGATCCTGACCTGTCCCGGGTGGGGGAGCACCCGGTGGTGTTCGCCGGCGCGGGGTCGCACTCCGGCTCATACCTGCAGGGTGAGTACCTCATCACGTCGGAGCTACCGTTGCCGGCCTGGTTGAGCAGGGTTTCGGCCATCTTCAAGGGCGATGGTGCCGGGCTGCTCCGTATCCCCTACATCGACTACAAGCGCGGAGACGGGGCCACGGTCGGTGAGGGCGGCGACCTGGCCTGGACACCGGTGCTGGTCGAGGACACGACACCGTGGGTCCGCAACTACTCCGGCCTCTGGGGTCTCGACACCGAGGACCCGTTCGGTGGGGAGCGTGCGCCTGCGGGCCTTCGGTACAACCGGAACGGCACGCTGCGTGCGTCGTGGGAGCGGCCAGTCGCCTGGGCTGCGCTGGACATGCTCGCGCCGACAGCCGCGGAGGCGCATGACGAGATCGTCAGCATTCGCGACCGCCTCGTCACCCGGCTGGCAGAGTCAGAGCAGCGGCTCAGTGAACGCCGGGACGTGCTGCGGGGGGCTCATGCCGCAGAGATGGCGCTGGGCATACCGAGCAACCACCCTGGCAGGCAGGTCGTGGAGCTGGATCACGAAGTCGCCGAGACCCGGCGACAGGTCGCCGAGCTGACCTCCCTCCTGGAGGGTGCCGAACGGTCCCTCGAAAGGCCCGCTCCCGTGCAGTCACCGCATGCGCACCTGCGGCATCGCGCCCTGCCGCTGGGCCAGGACCAGCTCGTCCAGGGCCGGGCGCTGCGGGTGTGGACGGCGCTGTCTGCGTCGTTGGGGCTGCTCATCCTCGGCATCCTCATGTTGGTCGGCCTTGCCTCGACCCAGGCCATCCTCTGGCTCGGCGGCGCGATGATCGTCATCGAGGCCCTGCTGCGCCGGCGCCTCGTCCCGCTCCTGCTCGGAGCCGGCGTCGTCGTGGTCGCGGCCTTCGGGATCTGGGCCATCGTCTCGATCGTGCTCGGGCACCTCGGGCAGGGGGTGGGAGTGCTGCTCATCATCGGAGCGCTCTACATGGGCCTGTCGACGCTGCGCGAGGCGACCCGCTGACTGATCGCGTCACCTCGCTACAACGTGAGCGAAGGCGGCGAGAGCTGGGTGAAGCACTCGATCGGCGGGGTCATGGGGCCGCGGCATCATCGACTTGGCCTGGGCCGGCTACCGTGCCGGCGCCATCCCCACGCTCCGCCACCCACACGACCGCACACCCGAGAGCCCGCTCGCCGAGCGGCATACCGAAGGAGTGACCGATGAAGCTCACCGAGGACGGGCAGAACGCCTGAAGGATCCGCATCAGCGTGGGCGTCGCGGCGGTGCGGTGGCGCCACTGCACGGTACGGTCACCGCACAGTTGTGCTCGTCGCGCCGGCCCCAGTAGCGCTCGGGGCGCGCATCGCCCGCCCTCGGCACCACGTTTCGTTGACGAGTGCGGTAGACAGGTGACATGGACGGTGACGAGGTCCAGCAGCTCAGGGTCACCGCACACGAGGGCGGCGACCGGTTCATCGGACGCCTGCGCAGGGTGGGCCTGTCCGAGCACTCGCTCCAACTCGTCGGCGGCGCGCTGGTGCGGGAGGTCGGTGTGGGTACGGCGGGGGCAGCGGCACTCGCCCGGGAGTGTCGCCGTCGTCTCGACGCGCGACAGTGGGACGGCGACGAGGAGCTGTCGGCCGCCCTGGCGGGCGTCCTCGGTGACGGGCCGGTGCCGCTGCTGCGCCCGCTCCCGGTCGATCTGGAGGAACTGGCGTACGTGCTGGAGTCGCAACCCGACTACCCGGCGGGCCGCATCGACCTGAGCAACGGCGACGTCCTGCCGGGCTCGGCCTTCGAGTACCTCGTCGAGACCGGGGAGCTGCCTGGCGAGGACACCGACGACTTCGACCCGGACCGGTGGCTATACATCGACTCGTTGGGCTCGAGGTCGGCATACCGGGACATGGAGTGGTTCATCGACCAGCAGGCGGACGAGCACCTGCGGGACCGCCTCGATCGGGCCATCTCCGGGCGAGGGGCCTTCCGCCACTTCAGGGACGTGCTCGAGCAGGTGGGTCTGCTCGAGCAGTGGCACGAGATCGAGAACGACTCTCAACGCGGGCGAGCCCGCCAGTGGCTGGCCGACGAGGGCTACGCGCCGGCCCCCCAGGGTCCTGACCCGGGCTGATCCGCCGCTCGGGGCCATCCGCGAAGGGCGTGGAAGGGTCACCCACGTCTCGACGTGAGTGACCCTTCCACGAAGCACACGCTCGCCCGCGCGCTCGGATGCAGTGTTCACCTTGGGGTGACGACGGGTGACTCACTGCTCTCGACGTTCGTCCAGAGCCGCCCCCCGGTGGCGACGACGAGGGCGACGGCAGCGAGGGAGGTCAGGGCCACGGTCGACCAGAAGACGCGGTGGTCTGGCCCGACGACGCCGAACCAGCTGTAGGAGGCATCGAGCGCGGCATGGGCCAGTGCGGCGACGAGCACGCTCCCCCGGCCGAGCCCAACGACAGCCGTCATCAGCACACTCGTCGCCACGACGAGCAGGAGAAAGCCGAGCACCGGTGCGCCTGCGTCGCTCCCGCTGCGGACCTGGAGCAGGGGGAGGTGCCACGCCGCCCAGACAAGGCCGAGCACCAGCGAGGCGTGCCACGGGCTCCACCGGGCAAGGAACCGTGGCAGGAGCACACCGCGCCAGGCCAGCTCCTCGGTGAGCAGGAAGACACCGGTGCCGGTGACGAGATAGCCGAGCGCCGGGCCGGCTGCCAGGACCTGACCGGTCGGGTCACCGGCCCCGAGAGCCCTCGCGGCGCCGACGGCGCTCGCACCGATGACGAGTGGAGCGAGCAGCGCGGCGGCATATGCCCGCACGGGAACCTTCCAGCGGGTGACGCGGGAGGCCAGGTCGCGCAGCCCCGGTCGCCCGAAGCGCCAGGCGACGACGGCAACCAGGGGTAGGAACATCGACCACAGGGCTGCCCCTTGCGGGAGACGCCAGCCGATGAGGCCGGCATCGTGGGCGATGGCCGAGAACCAGAAGGCCCATGGGGGCAGGAAGGCCGCGAGGAGAACCGCGGTGAGGTCCGCGGACGACCTCGGGCGGACGCGGTCGGGTGCAGAACCGGATCGACGGGTTGGCTCGTCAGTCTTGGCGTCGCGGACGGCGCTGTGCCAGGTGGCCCACGACATCGCGCACTCGACCTCCTCGATGGTCGAGACGGACGCAACCGCCCCGGCGGAGCGCGCAGACACCGTGACGGCGTGTCGTGCGGTGAGGGCGATGACGACGTGGCTCTGGGCGAGGTCTGCGATCAGCGCCAGTGGCCCGGCCGTGACCGGCACGTCGAGGTCGACGATGACGACGTGCCGCCGCCGGTCGTGGGCGAGCAGGTCACGGGCCTCGATGCCGGAGGCGGCCCGCCCGGTGAGCTCGAGATGCGCTGTCGCAGTGACGATGGCGGACAGGGCTGTGCGGATGCGGTGGTCGGCGGCGACGACGAGGACCGGAGTGAAGGGGCGGTCAGAGCCCGAGGGCGCGATGCTCGTCGGGTTGGTGGTCGGACGCGATGGCTGGGTGGTGGTGTCGAGAATGGTCATGACCAGACCTCCGGGTCAACTGGCTGTGGGGTTCCCTGACACCAACCAGGTTCGCGGACAAGGGCATTCGGCCGGATCGGCCGATCATCCCGGTTGCCTCGGGATCTTCGGCCGATCCCGTCTCGGCCGAATGACGTAGGACCGTGGCGGCCCCCGGCTCAGCGGAGGGGGACCGACACCGACACCGTCGTCCCGCGACCGGGCCGAGACGTGGTGGTGAGGGTGGCACCCATCGACTCGGCCCGCTCAGCCATCGTGTGCAACCCGAGGTGACCCGGATACGACTGACCCGCGTCGAAACCCCGCCCGTCGTCACGCACTGTCACGAGGAGCGCCGCGCCATCGGTGCTGACCGAGAGACCGACGTCGATCCGGCTTGCCTCGGCGTGCTTGACCGCGTTGTGGACCGACTCCAGGACGAGGCGATAGAGATGCTCCTCGACCTCGGGCGCAAGGCCCGTCACGTCGCCCTTCGCCTCGACTCGCACGGTGAGCCGCTCCCGCGACGAGATCGCCGCAGCCTGCTTGGTCAGGGCCGAGGCCAGCCCCTCCTCGGCGAGCGCATCGGGTCGCAGCTCGAAGATGAGGGCCCGCATCTCGGCCAGGGCGCCCTGCGTCAGGGCCCGCAACTCGGCTACTTGGGTCGCAGCCGGGTGGTCCGCCAGCCCGGTCGCTTCGAGATGACGGGCGGCGGCGGCCGAGTGCAGCGTCATCGAGAAGAGGGCCTGGCTCACAGAGTCGTGCAGGTCGCGGGCGATCTGGTGGCGCGCCTCGAGCTCGGCCGCCTTGCTACCGGCGGCGAAGAGCTCCGCGTTCTGGGCGGCCACGGCGGCTTGGTCGGCGAGCGCCACGAGGTACTGCTCGTCATCGGAGTCGAGCTCGGTGCCCGGGTCGAGGTAGACGTGCAGCTCCCCGAAGGAGAGCCCGGAGGCAATGAGGGGAACGATGACGAGCTCGTCCCAAGTGGCGGTCACGGCATACGGGCGCAGCGCCTCGAACGCAGGGTTGTCGAGGACGACCTGCCGCATCCCATGCCGGCGGATCACTCGCGGTCCCTCCGGCGCACGGACAGGCATATCGTCGCGCGACCAGGTCTGCGCGATCGCATCCGCCAGTCCCTCCCCCAACGCCGGGTCGGCGTGCGCGACGGCGGCCCGCTGGCCGGACGAGTCCCACGACACGACGGAGGCGCCATACGCGCTCGTCGTCTCACCGACGGCCGAAACGATCCCGGACAGGATCGCGTCCAGTGGCTGGTCGAGGGACATGGCCGTGGCGACGCGGGTGAACGTCGCGACCCTGGCCTGGAGCCGGCGCAGCGAGAGCACTCGGTCGGTCGCGTCGGTGACGATGTCGACGACCCCGACGATGCGACCGTCCTCGTAGAGCGGCGCGAAGACGACGTCCCAGAACGTCTCGCGTCCCGGGATGGCGATGCGGTGTGCCGCCTGGCGGATGACCTGGCCGGCCAGAGCGGCATCGACGAGGGCCTGCACCGACTCCTCGTTGCCTGGGATGAGCTCGTTGAGGGTCACGCCCGGCGAGGTGTAGTCGGGGCCGACGCCGAGGTAGTGCTCGTAGAAGTGCGTCCAGGTCTTGTTGCACCGCTGCAGCCGCAGGTCGGTGTCGAAGACCGCGACCCCCATCGGGGCACGGTCGAAGAAGAGCTCGACGAGCTGGTCCTCGACGCTCTTCGTCGCGGCCTCGGCAGGCTCGATCAGGGGCATGGTCGGCATCGAGGTCGAACGAAGCGTCCTCTGGTCGTCCGGGGTGCTCACGTCGACTCCTCGACGAGGCCTTCCCGGACGGCCCACAGCGCCGCCTGGGTGCGGGAGGAGAGCCCGAGCTTGCCGAGGATGTTCGACACATGGGTGCGGGCGGTCCGCTCCGCGACCCCGAGGCGCCGCCCGATCTCCCGGTTCGTCACGCCGGTCGCGACGAGCACGAGCACCTCCCGCTCGCGCGTCGTCAACTCGTCGGCCGCGCTGCGCGGAGTGCGAAGAGAGGTGGTCAGAGCTTTGGCGATGGCTGGGTCGAGGTGCATCTGGCCCGCCGCAGCCGCCCGAACTGCCGCAGCCACCTCCTCTGCCGCGGCATCCTTGAGCAGGTAGCCGCTCGCTCCCGCCTCGAGGGCTGCGCGCACGGTCTCGGTCTCGGTGAACGACGTGACGACGACGACCTCGACAGCCGGCCAGCGGGACTTGACCTCTCGGGTCGCACCCACGCCGTCCAGTCGTGGCATCCGCAGGTCCATGAGCACGACGTCCGGCAGCATGCCTTGGCCCTCGAGGACGGCGATCTGCTCGAGCGCGGCACGGCCGTCGGCGGCGTCACCGACCACCTCGATGCCCTCCTCTGTGCCGAGGAACGCGACGAGGCCGGCCCGCACGACGCGGTGGTCATCGACGATCAGGACACGCAGGACATCGCCGTCCGGGGTGTCGAGAGCCATGCGGCTATTGTGCGGCCGGGCGGTCACCAGCGCACCATCTGCCGGGTGCCATCTCCCGCGTACCGGGGACTTGTGCACTGTCGATCAGGACTTGTGCACTCTCGATCACGTCTACTTCTCGGCCAGCGCGTCGAGCCCATCGGCGGCGGCCAAGGCGTCGAGTCCGTCTCCCACGCAGATCGTCTGCGCCGCAGGGGCGCTCGCACCGGAGGGGAAGACGTCGAGTCGTTCGGCGAGCAACCGCTCCTGCGGGGAGAGCAGCTCCCAGCTCCAGTCGACGACGGCCCGCAGCGTCTGGTGTCGCGGCAGGGTCGCCCGTCTGGATGGCCAGGGGCATGCCGTCGAGCCGCCGGACGACCTCGATGACGGGAGCCACGGTCGCCTCGTCAAGGGCGAAGTCGGCGCGCAGCGCGGAGGTGCGGTCGACGAAAAGGGACACAGCGGCATACGTGCTCGCCTCGGTGGCGCTTGCCCCGACGGGAGGGAGCGGGTGCTGCGCGCAGGATCTCGTCGACGAGGCGGGCTGCGCCGCCGATGACGTGCTCGCAGTTGTCCACGACCAGGACGGTGCTGCGGTCCTCGAGCTCCTCGACGAGCCGGCTCGTCGTGTCTCGGCTCTGTCGGCGCGGATGGTCCATGACGCGCGCCTCACGCAGGTCGAGGGCGGCGAGGAAGGCCTCGGGGATGGCTGCCTCGGGCCCGTTCGGGCAAGGGCGCGGGGTGGTGGGCAGTCTCAGGCCGGATAGGACAGCTGGGCTCGCCAGCTCTCGTCGGCTGTCATGGCGGCGGCGAACAGCGCCTCCGCGACACGGTCCGGTGCGAGGGCCGGGCTCGCGCCCAGCGTCCCGCGGACGGTCAGGGACATCGCCCGGATGCCGTCCGGCGCCAGCGTCGCGTCGAGGCTGCGCACCAGGTTGCGCAGCCCGGCCTTCTGCACGCCGAGGGAGCACGCCTCGTTCCACGGTTCGTCGGCCGCGACGCTCCCCGTTGCCAGTACGCGCGCCCCGGACGACATGAACGGACGGGCTGCCTGAACCGCAGCGAGCAGCCCGCCGACCCCGACGCGCACATCGTCGAGCAGCTCGTCGACGCCGAGGTGCAGCGGGTCCTTCTGGCGGAAGACGCTGGGGTTGTAGTGGAGCACGTCGATCCGACCGTGGTGCTCGCCGAGCCGCCGCACGGCAGCGGCGAGGGCCGTGGCGTCGGCGATGTCGGCCGGCGCCCATCCCGTGATGATCCCGTTGTCTCCCAACGTCGCCCCGAGCTGCTCGAGATGCTCACGTGAGCGCGCAACGAGCCCGACCCGGAACCCCTCCGACCCGAATCGTCGCGCCACCGACATCCCCACGCCAGGGCCGACACCGATGATGACCACTACTCGCTCGCCCATGGTCCCGACCCTACGCCCGGGCGACATGGCGGCTCAGTCCAGCAGTAGGCCAGGCCGGATCGTGACGTCGAACGGCCGCGTCGCGCGCAGCTCCTCGTCTCCTGCCACGTGCGCCATCAGCTCATAGGTCCCGGCCCGGAGCTCCCAGGCAGTCAGCTCGAGGGTCACCGGGTCGACCACCCAGTAGGACGGGCAACCCGATGCTTCGTAGCGCGCGCTCGCTTGAGGTTGAGGTCTATGAGCCGGGTGCTCGGCGAGAGCACTTCCACGGCGAGCAGTACCGCGAACGGCGCGATGGCCACTTTGAACGGGCGCGGACACGCGTCGTCGAGCACCTCGCCAACCGGAACGCGACCCCTTGGTGCCCGAGCGAGGGCGCCGGCGTCACGACGAGCGCCCCGTCGATGAGCTCGTAGCGGTGTCCGTCATCCGGCATCGCATCGAGGTCGCGCCACGTGAGCGGCCGGGACCGCGGCAAGGTCGTCACAGTCATCATCGTGCCCTTTCTCCCTCATTCCGCCACGGCTGCCCGATCCTCCGACTGGCTCGACCTCGAGCGGACGGTTCGAGGGCGGCAGCGCCTGCGGCTCCATAGGCTCGGGCCCACAGGGTCGGCAAGCACGAGGAGGCAGGCATGAGGGTGCTCGTTGCGCTCGGCGGCAACGCCATGACCGGACCAGACGGCAGCGCGAGGCCGCAGGCGCAGTGGGAGGCCGTCACCGGTGCCATGGAACATGTCGCCGAGCTCGTCAGGGCCGGCCACGACGTCGTCCTCACTCACGGCAACGGCCCCCAGGTCGGCAACATCCTCGTCCAGAACGAGTTCGCCGCCCACGTGGTCCCACCGCTGCCGCTCGACTGGTGTGGGGCGCAGACGCAGGGAACGATCGGCTACCTGATCCTCGTCGCGCTCGAGTCGGCCCTCGCCGGGCGCGGCGTCGAGCGGCCCGTTGCGGCGATCGTCTCGAGGACCCTCGTCGACAGTGCCGATCCAGGCTTCGCCCGGCCCAGCAAGCCGATCGGGCGCTACCTGCCACTGGCCCTGGCCCAGAAGCTGATCGACCACGGCGAGACGTGGGAGGACCGCGGCGCGAAGGGATGGCGTCGGGTCGTCGCGAGCCCCGAGCCGCTCGAGATGCTCGAGGCACACACGCTGCGCACGCTCCTCGACGCGGGCTACCTCGTCACTGCGGCAGGCGGCGGCGGGATCCCCGTCGTCCGCACGCCCGACGGCAGGCTCGTGGGGGTCGACGCCGTCATCGACAAGGACCTCACCGCGGCCCTGCTCGCCGAACGGCTGCACGCCGACGTCCTCGTCCTCGCGACCGACGTCGAGCACGCCATGATCGGCTACGGCAGCCCGCATGCCCGCCCGATCGGGCGCGTCAGCGTGGGCGAGATGGAGCAGTATGCCGCTCAGGGACACTTCGCGTCCGGCTCGATGGGCCCCAAGGTCGAGGCAGCGCTGCGCTTCGTGCGCGCCGGAGGTCGCTCCGTCATCACCGCCGTACACCAGATCACCGCCGGGGTGGCCGGCGCGGTCGGCACCGTCATCGACGGTGCGCCGACCAGCCCAGCACGACCCACTCCACCCGAACGAGAGGACAGCCATGGGGACACGCCGATCGAAGGCCAGCCGGCCTGACCTCACGCCGCGTCACAGTCGGCCGCTCGCGCGCTCCGGCATGATCCGGATGACGACGCGCTCGTCCTGGACCATGGCCTCGCGGTACTCGTCCCAGTCGGGATGCTCGCCGGCGATGGCGCGGTAGACCTCGACGAGCAGGTCGAGGGTGCCCGGCCGGGACTGGTCGATGACCTCCGCGGTGCCGTCGACCTGGACCCACTGGCCGTAGAACTGGTCGTTGAGGACGAGCAGGGAGACCTCGGGGCTGCGACGGATGTTGCGCACCTTGGCGAGCATCGCGCGGCTCGAGATGACGACGGCGCCGTCGATGACTCCGGCGTTGAGCGGCGACATCTGGAGCGACCCGTCACGGCGGCGCGTCGCGAGCACTGCGTGGCTGTTGTGCGTGATGAACTCAAGGGCCTCGGCCGTCGTCAGCGCCATGTCTCCAACCTATGCCTCCGGCGTCAGTCCACCGAACCGACGAGCGATTCTCTCGAGCCGATCACGGTACGCGCCCCACCAGTCACCTTCTGTACTGGGCAGGTTGGCGTTCGACCTGCGGAATCCGGCTGAGCCGTCGATCGTCTCTCGGACGATGTCGGCATGTCCCGCGTGGCGGTGGGTCTCGGCGACGACATGGACCAGCAGGGTGTGCAGGGTCGGATGGCGTCGCTCTTCGGGCCACCACGGCACCTCGCCTCGCCGGTCGAGGGGGACTGCCGCGACGGTCTCGTCGGCGTGGGCCCACACCCGGCGGTAGAGGTCGACGACATCCGCACGGGACTCGTCCGCGGTCGCCCACATGTCCGCGTTCGGTTCGGGCCGGTCCATCCACGGCATCGGCTCGGGGAACGGCCGCCCCACCACGAAGCCGAAGTAGCCCGACTCGACGCCGGCGAGGTGCTTGACGAGGCCGAGCAGGTTGGTCCCCGTCGCAGTGAGCGGGCGGCGGACGTCATACTCCGACAGCCCGTCGAGCTTCCAGAGCATCACGTCCCGACCGGTCTGCAGGTAGGCCGTCAGGGCTTGCTTGAGATCGGCATCGCTCATCGCTCGATGGTCGCACGGCGCCAAAGGCCCGCGCATCAGCTGCCCTGACCAGCTCACGAGCAGCCGTCAGCCTCGATGGTTGCAGCCGTCGATGTTGGCAACTGCTGGGCGTGTTGCGGGCTGAAGGCCGTACGCGCTGCACCGGCGCCCGATGGGCAGCGTCGTCAGTGCGCGAAGTGGCGCGTGCCGGTGAAGTACATCGTCACTCCGGCCCCTTGGGCCGCCTCGATGACCTCCTCGTCGCGGATCGACCCGCCCGGAGCGACCACGGCGCGCACGCCGGCGTCGAGCAGCACCTGCAGGCCGTCGGCGAACGGGAAGAACGCATCGGACGCGGCCACCGCGCCGCGGGCCCGCTCCTGACCTGCGCGCTGGACGGCCAGATGCGCCGAGTCGACCCGGTTGACCTGGCCCATGCCGATACCGACCGATGCGCCGTCTCGCGCGAGCAGGATCGCGTTCGACTTGACGGCCCGAACCGCCCGCCAGGCGAACTCCAGGTCGCGCAACGTCGTCTCGTCCGCACCCTCCCCCGAGACGAGAGCCCACCGCGACGGGTCGTCGCCACCCGGCCCATCGCCGGCGAGGACGGCGTCGATCGCGTCTCGCTGCTGCATGAGCAGCCCGCCCGACACCGGACGGGTCTCGATGCCGCCCGGGGTCTGGGGTGCGACGACGAGCAGACGAATGTTCTTCTTGCCCTGCAGGATCTCGAGGGCCTGGGATTCGAACGAGGGAGCCGCCACGACCTCGGTGAAGATGCCCTTGACAGTCTGCGCCATCTCGATCGTCACCTCGCGGTTGGTCGCGATGACCCCGCCATAGGCCGACACGGGGTCGCACGCGTGCGCCTTGCGGTGCGCGTCGGCGATGTCGGCGCCGACCGCGATCCCACATGGGTTGTTGTGCTTGACGACCGCGACGGTGGGTTGGTCGCCGTGGTCGTAGGCTGCCCGGACCGCGGCGTCGGTGTCGAGGTAGTTGTTGTAGGACATCTCCCTGCCATGCAGCTGCTCCGCCTGGGCGAGACCAGCTCGTGGCTGGAACCCATTGGTGTACAGGGCTGCCCGCTGATGTGGGTTCTCCCCGTAGCGGAGTGTGTGCGCCTTGTCCCACGTCGCCCCGGCCCACGCCGGGAACCCGTCGCCGTCGCTCAGGTCGCTGACGACGCTGCCCATCCACGAGGCCACGTGCACGTCGTACGTCGCCGTGTGGACGAACGCCTCGGCCGCGAGCCGCTGCCGCTCGCCGAGCGTGAAACCGCCCGACCGCAGCGCACCGACGACCAGCTCGTATGCCGCCGGGCTCGTCACGACGGCAACGCTCGCGTGGTTCTTGGCCGCTGCGCGCACCATCGAGGGACCACCGATGTCGATCTGTTCGATGCACTCGTCGGGGCTCGCGCCCGAGGTGACCGTCTCGGTGAACGGGTAGAGGTTGACGACGACGAGGTCGAAGGGCTCGACGCCGAGAGCGGCGAGCTGCTGGACATGGTCGGGGTTGCGCGTGTCGGCCAGGATCCCAGCGTGCACCTTGGGGTGAAGCGTCTTGACCCGACCGTCCAGGCACTCCGGGAACCCGGTCAGCTCCTCGACCTGGCTCACCGGCATGCCCGCTGCGGCGATCACCCCGGCCGTCGAGCCGGTCGAGACGATCGCGACGCCGGCTTCGGCGAGGGCCCGGGCCAAGCCTTCGAGACCGGTCTTGTCGTAGACGGAGACGAGTGCGCGCCTGATGGGACGGGGGCCGTCGGACATGTGCTGACTCCTGCGCTGTAGGGGGTGGTGCAGTGAGAGCACCCAGGCGGGTCGATGCTCCCGATGTCACTCCCTGGTGGTGTCCCACCTGCGCCAGTCGTGTCCTCAGGGTAGCGACCCACGGGCGGGTTCGACATGCCGGGCCGGGGCCGGGATGCGGCGGGTCAGCGCCCGAGGACGATGTCCCGACGGGACATGGCGACGAGGCCGAGCGCCGCTCCGGCGAGGGCGACTGCCGCGAGCAGCGCCGCCGTGCCCCAGTCCACCGGGGCGCCGACCTCGCCGGGCAGATGCCTGAGCTCGAGCGACAGGTAGGACAGGTGCCGCGCCCAGGTGGGCAGCTGCACGAGATCGCCCAGGAGCGCGGTGAACTCGCTCCAGGCCACGAGCAGCCATGCGACACGGGCCACCCGGGGGACGAGCCCCACGAGCAGCGCGGTGAGGCCGACCGCTGCGAGCATGCCCGGCAGCTGCGCGAGGACCGTCCACAGCGCCCAGCGCGGCGCGTCTGCAGGTGCCTGTACCAGGGTGGCGACGACGCTCTGGACGAGTGCGCCGAGCACGAGCATCCCGAAGGTCAGCAGTGCGGACAGGGCAGCTCTCGCGGCGAGGGGTCGCCAGCGCCGCAGACCGGTCGTCATCTCGGCGTCGAGGAGCCCGGACCGTTCGTCGGACAGCACCCTGAGCACCGCCCCTACCCCGTGGACCAGCGGAATGATCGCGACGAAGGCCACCGACAGCGTGAAGAACTGCCGTACCGGATCCTGCTGCCCAGTCATGCTTCCGAGCATGTCGGCGGTCTGCTCGTCGCTCGCGGCCAGCCCGATGATGCTGTGGCTCATGCCGCCGAAGAGAGCGGCCACGGCGCCCGTGGCGGCAAGCCACCCGGCGTAGCCACGTCGGTCGAGACGCAGCGCGAGACCCAGCGACGACCGGACGCGCACCGGGCGGTTCGAGGGTGGGCGCGAGGTCAGCAGCCCGGCCCCCAGCTCACGACGCGTGTCCAGCCAGGCGGTGGCGGCCGCGATCACCGCGATGGCCAGCGCGAACACAAGCAGGGGCGTGACCCGGTCCGCCGTGAACGGTGCAGCGAGGTCGCGCAGGCCGAACCAGGACGCCCACCGCAGCCAGGGCCGGTCGGTGAAGTCCGCGATCACGCGGACGACGAAGAAGATCGCGAGGCCCACCCAGGCCGCGGCATGCGCGGAAGCACGAGTCGGCAGGACCTGGCCCAGACCCAGCGCGGTGGCACCGAAACCCAGGCCCACGAGCGCGACGACGGCGCCGAGGACCCACCCGCCCGCGGCCGTGATCTCGGCAGAGTCGAGCGACTGCCAGGCGAGCACGCCCCCGACCGCGGCCCCCAGCAGGACGAAGGTGGCGAGCAGCACGGTCAGGGCCGCCAGCACGGGGGCGAGCCGGCCGACCCCGACGGACCGCACCAGCTCTGTCGTCCCGGAGTCCTCCTCACCGCGACCCAACCGCGAGCCGAGCAGGATGCCGAGCATGGCGGCCAGGATCGTCAGGTAGGTCCCGGTCTCCCACTGGGCGAGCTGGCCCAAGGTCCCCGGCTCGGGAAGCGGCCCGTAGAGGATCTTGGTGGCGACCGCGGCTCGCATCTGCGCAACGAGCGGGGCGCGCTCGGCCAGGGACGGGTACGCCGCGGCATACGACGGGATCGTCACGGCGACGAGCGCGACCAGCCCGACCGACCACGACAGGATCATGATCCGGTAGCGCCGAGCCAGCACGCCGGCCAGGGCCACGGTGCCGTTCACGACGCACCGACGTCGTAGTGGCGCAGGAACAGGTCCTCGAGGCTCGCCGTCGCACAGGTGATGTCGGCCAGACCCTCGTGTGCGAGCAGCCCGAGCACCCGCGGTATCTCGTCCCGCGGGACCGACAGCTCGATGCTGCTCGTGCCGGCACTGGTCGAACTTCGGGTGACCTCCAGCCCCCAGCCGCCCAGCCGCTCGGCGGCGTCGTCGATGACGTCGCCGGCGCCCCGGGCCGTCACGGCGCTCGCCGACAGGTGGCGCAGGGAGGCGAGACTGCCCGACTCGACGGTGCGGCCGTCCTTGACGATCGTCACGTGGCTGCAGAGGTGGTCGACCTCCGACAGGATGTGGCTGGAGAGCAAGACCGTCCTCCCCTTCGCCGCGGCCTGCGCCACGCAGTCACCGAAGACGCGCTCCATGAGCGGGTCGAGCCCACTGGTGGGCTCGTCGAGCAGCAGGATCTCGACCGGGGCGGACAGGGCCGCGACGAGCGCCACCTTCTGCCGGTTCCCCTTCGAGTAGGTGCGGATCCGCTTGGTCGGGTCGAGGCCGAACCGCTCCACGAGCGCCCGCTCGGCCGGCTCGTCCCGGTCACCACGAAGCCCTGCGAGAGCATCCAGGACCTGCGACCCCGTGAAGCTCGGCCACAGGTGCACGTCGCCTGGCACGTACGCCACGCGACGGTTGATCTCGGCCGAGGACTGCCCGGGGTCGAGACCGAGCACCCGGACCTCACCTGCCGTGCGGCGGCACAGCCCGAGCAGCGTGCGGATCGTCGTCGTCTTGCCGGCCCCGTTCGGTCCGAGGAAACCGTGGACCTGACCGGGCTCGACCGACAGCTCGAGCCCTCGCAGGGCGGTGACCTCCCCGAACTCCTTCACCAGGCCCGAGACCTCGATGACCGATGCCGCCCGCTGGGCACCCGCGCTCCGCAGGAAGCGCGGTGAGCCCTTCGTCGTCGTCATACCAGCTCCTCCTTCATCGTGCGTGTCCGAAGAGCGCTCGCGATCGCCGGGCGCCGGGAGGCCTCCGCAAAGGCTTCATCGACGAGCTGTTGCTGGCCCATCGCGGGGAAACCCAGTCGCATCAACCGTCTCAGCAGGGCAGAGCTGATGGCTCCTTTGGCCCCCGTCGGGAACTGCTCAACGAGGTCGGCCAGGAGGTGCTCGTGCCGGTCGACCAGCGCCATCACGGCCGGTAGCAGCCGCTCGACCACCTCGTCGCGCTGGTCCCCCTGGCTGGCGTCGAGGCTTGCGAACGCCTCGAACATCTCGGTGAGGACATCCTGGTCCTCGGTCGTGAGTGCCTCGGCGAGCCGGGTCGCGGCCCCGGGCAGCAGCCCGCGGACGGCGAACACCGATACGATGCCGCGCTCGATCTCGAGGACTCGCCGGGCGCGAGGCGGCATCCGCTCGGCGAGCGCGTCGTAGATGAGGGCCACCGGCGCCGGCAGCGGCGAGATGCCCGCGCCCGACCGGACCCGCTCGATCAAGCCGGCGACCCGCGCGCGTTGCACGGTCAGCTCGGTCAGTCGTTCGTCGATGTCGAGCAGGGTCGCCTCGAGGTCCTCGAGAGCGGTGGCCTTGGGCGACCGGCCCGCCGCCGGTAGGACGTCGGCGATCGTGGCGAGCGGCAACCCAGCCTCCGCCAGCCATCGGATCCGCAGCAGCCGCGCCAGATGCTCGACGTCGTAGTCCCGTTGCCCGGCAGACCGGGCAGGGACGTGCAGCAGCCCGACGTGGTGGTAGTGACGCACGGTCCGCACGGTGGTGCCCGCCAGATCGGCAAGCTCTTTGACTCGCATATCGTCACCGTGACATGTGACGTTACGTCACAGTCAAGGGCTGGGAACGATCCCCCGAGGACTCGGGCGGGACGCCGGGTCAGGGCCGACCCGGACGCGGCGCCCCTCGACGGTGAAGCCCTCGCGCGCCATCCGCCCGACCCACTCGACGAGCTGCGGCCGCTCGGAGGCCTTGATCCGCTCGGTCAGGCTCTCCTCCGTGTCGTCATCGAGGACGGGAACCGCGCACTGCGCCACGATCGCCCCCGTGTCCACACCCGCATCGACGACGAAGAGGGTCGCCCCGGTGATCTTGACGCCGTACTCGAGCGCATCTCGCGGACCATGGATCCCGGGGAACGCCGGCAGCAGCGCGTTGTGGCTGTTGAGGTAGCGTCCCGCGAAGCGCTCGAGGAACCGGGCGCCGACGAGCTTGAGGAAGCCAGCCGAGACGACGATCCGCGGGTCGTGGGCCGCCGTCCGCTCAGTCAGCGCGAGGTCCCACTCGTCCCGGCTGGCATGGTCCTTGACCCGGCACACGAAGGTCGGGACACCGGCTCGCTGGGCCCGCTCGAGCCCCGCGATCCCGTCACGGTCGGCGCCGACCGCGACGACGCGGACGCCATACGTGCTGTCCTGCGAGGCGTCCAGCAGCGCCTGCAACAGCGTGCCGGAACCCGACACGAGGACGACGACGTCGACGGGGGCCCTCTCATCGCGCGACACGGCGGTGAGTGTAGCCCGGTTGCCCGTCTCGGTCGGGGATGGGACACGATGGGGCGGTGACAGCGGACCCACGAGAGATCGCCTTCGCCAGGGAGAAGGCCAAGCGCACCCTGCCGGTGTCGCTGCTCGTCCTGCTCGGCATCGTCGCGATGTACCTTCCGTTGCCGAAGCGGTTCGTGGCGGCTCTCCCGTTCGTCGTCGCGATTGTGCTGACGATCCGGCTGCTGCGGTTCCTTCGGGGGCGTACAGGGCGCGAGAAGGTCTGGCCCGCGATCACGCTCGCCCTGACCGGGCTGCTCCTGACGAGCCTCACGGTTCAGGCGGTGTTCTACCCGACGGTGCGGCGCTACGAGGAGTGCCAGGCGGGCGCCCAGACGAGCACCGCTAGGGCGGCCTGCGAGCAGATCCGCGAGCAGGGTCCGTTCGGCGTGGGCTTCATCATCAGGTAGCCCTGTCCGCGCCCTCACCCCCGTCGAGCCGGCACTGTCGCAGGGTCGAGCGGGCACTCATGACCGGTCGGCCGGGACCTTCAGCCCGGCCGACCGAGAAGAAGTGCCCGCTCGAGCGGGGTCGCCGGAAGCGGTGCGCTCACGGTAGAACGCGACGGCAAGCCAGACCGCGGCTCCGACCAGGAGCTCGGCGAGCAGGCAACCGGCGAGCGGCCAGATCTGGACGCCGACCGACCCCAGGCGTTCGAGACCCATCGCACCGTTGGCGAGCGCGGTCAGCACCGTCACGAGTGCCACCGCCGTCGCGCAGGCCGCACCAACCGCGCTGGCCCGCTCCCGACGTCCGGCACTGCCGAGCAGCAGGTCGGTGCGCCGGGCAACCATCGCACCGATGACGACCGGCACGACGAGGACCACCCACACGATGCGGGGATAGGCAGCCTCGTCCGGCAGCGCGCCGAGGATCGGGATGAGCGGCATGAGACCCGGATGGGCGCCGGCCGGCGAGACGAGCCCGTCGACCGCTACGGAGAACCCCGGCCCGACCAGGAAGGCGAGGCCCCAGGTCGCCACGTTGCCGAGGAAGGCGACCTGGGCGATGGCCAGCACGGCCCCCGCGACCAGCCCAGCGTCGTACTCGCCCTGGATCCGGAGCACGTCGCCCAACGCCACGAGCATGCTGAGCACCACGAGCACCATCCCGGCGCCCAGGAGCAGCACCGCACCACGGCAGGCGGCCCGCCACGCCGCGACCGACCAGCGCGGCAGCGCAGCGAGCCCGCGCTCCACCAGGGCCGGGGTGGTGTCCGCCCCGGGGCGGACGAGGACGACGGCCAGGCCGACGACCGGCACGAGCATCGTGCCCGCGATGCCGATGGGGTCCGGGTGCACGGATCCGGCGAGCGTCAGGGCACCGAAGACCGCGGCCGCGACGGCGTAGCCGAGCAGGTAGCCGGGCACCAGGCCGCGCCACACCACCGTGTCCCACTCGGCGCGCCGAACAGCGGGCCGGGCACCGAGCACCAGGCGCCTCGACATCCGCCACGCGATGGCGACGAAGACCGCCAGCAGGAGCAACGGGGTCGTCGAGACGGCGATCCCGGGACCGCCGATCGCCTGACCGTGGCCAAGGAACCAGATCGCGCTGCCGACGGCGACTCCCGCCCACCAGCCGAGCGAGCTCTCGGGCGCGCTGACCCAGCCGACGAGGGCGGGCAGCACGACGAGGGCCCATGTGGCGAGCGCGGTCACCAGACCGGCGCGTGCGGCGGTGGGCAGGGCGGACGGGGTGTGGCTGGACGTTGGACTCACTCCTGACATCGACTCCCCGCCATGGTCACAGGACTCCCCCGCCGACGCGAGCGCCCACGCCGAGAGGCCGGCAGGTCGTGCCCGAAAGCAGCCGGAGGTATGCCGCTGAGCCGGGCTGGGCGGCATACCTGCCGTTCACGCGTGGTGCACTGTCGATCGGGACTCATGCACACTCGATGCGCACTGGTGCACTGTCGATCGGGATTGGTGCCCTGTCGATGAAGAGAACTGCACTCTCGATGAGATCGGTGATGCGGAGGCGGCGCAGGCCGGGGGCGGCTACGTGATGAGGCCCTGCATGACCTGTCGCATCAGCGCGGCCGCCTCGGACGGCGTCTTGCCCACCTTGACGCCAGCGGCCTCGAGGGCCTCCTTCTTCGCGGCGGCGGTGCCGGATGAGCCGGAGACGATGGCGCCCGCATGGCCCATCGTCTTGCCCTCGGGGGCGGTGAAGCCGGCGACGTAGCCGATGACCGGCTTGGTCACGTGCTCCTTGATGTACTCGGCAGCGCGCTCCTCGGCATCGCCACCGATCTCGCCGATCATCACGATCGCGTCGGTGCCGGGGTCGTCCTGGAAGGCCGCCAGGCAGTCGATGTGTGTCGTGCCGATGATCGGGTCACCACCGATGCCGATCGCGCTCGAGAAGCCGATCTCCTTCAGCTCGTACATCATCTGGTAGGTCAGCGTGCCCGACTTGGACACGAGCCCGATGCGACCTGGGCCGGCGATGGTCGCCGGGATGATGCCCGCGTTGGACTGTCCGGGGCTGATGATCCCCGGACAGTTCGGCCCGATGATCCGGGTCGTGCCTGCCGCCTGGGCATAGGTGAAGAACTCGGCCGTGTCACGGACCGCGACGCCCTCGGTGATGACGATCGCGAGCGGGATCTGCGCGTCGACGGCCTCGATGACCGCCGACTTGGTGAAGGCCGGTGGTACGAACACGACCGACACGTTGGCGCCGGTCTCGTCCATCGCCTCCTTCACGGTGCCGTAGACCTTGACCTGCCTGGCCCCGTCAGGCGTGGCGAACTCGACGGTTGAACCGGCCTTGCGCGGGTTGACCCCGCCGACGATGTCGGTGCCGGCAGCGAGCATGAGGGTGGTGTGCTTCATACCCTCCGAGCCGGTCATGCCCTGGACGATGACCTTGGAGTCCTTGTTCAGAAAAATCGACATGGAAGTGAGCGTCCCTTTCAGTTCTCGGCTGCCAGCTCGGCGGCCTTACGGGCGGCGCCGTCCATGGTCTCCTCGATGGTGACCAGCGGGTGGTTGAGGTCGGCGAGGATCCGGCGACCCTCGTCCACGTTGTTGCCGTCCAGGCGGACGACGAGCGGCTTCTTCGCGGAGCCACCGAGGGACTCGAGCGCCCCGACGATGCCCTTGGCGACCTCGTCACAAGCAGTGATGCCACCGAAGACGTTGACGAACACCGCCTTGACCTGCTCGTCACCGAGGATGACGCTCAGGCCGTTGGCCATGACGTCGGCGCTTGCGCCGCCGCCGATGTCGAGGAAGTTGGCTGGGCTGGCGAGAACACTGGGCGCCGCTCCGCTGAGCTCTTGGCCGGCGTAGGCGACGACGTCGAGCGTGCTCATGACCAGGCCGGCGCCATTGCCGATGATGCCGACGTTGCCGTCGAGCTTGACGTAGTTGAGGCCCAGCTCCTTGGCCTTGGCCTCGAGCGGGTCGGCCGACGCCTTGTCCTCGAGGGCTGCGTGCTCGGGGTGGCGGAAGTCGGCGTTGGCGTCGAGGGTCACCTTGCCGTCGAGGGCGATGATCGAGCCGTCCTCGGTCCTGACGAGCGGGTTGACCTCGACGAGGGTCGCGTCCTCGTCGCGGTAGACGGTCCAGAGCTGCTGCAGGACCGGGACGATCGCGGCGCCGGTCTCGGCGTCGAACCCGGCCTCGTCGACGATCTCCTTGGCCTTCGCCGCGTCGATGCCGACGTTGGGGTCGACCTCGACCTTCGCCAGGGCCTCGGGGCGCTCGACCGCGAGCTGCTCGATCTCCATGCCGCCCTCCTTGGAGCACATGGCCAGATAGCTGCGGTTGGCCCGGTCGAGCAGCACCGAGAAGTAGTACTCCTCGGCGATCCTGGCGCCGGCCGCGACCATCACGGTGCCGACCGTGTGGCCCTTGATGTCCATCCCGAGGATGTTGCGGGCAGCCTCCTCTGCTTCGTCCAGGGTCTTGGCGACCTTGACGCCACCAGCCTTGCCGCGTCCGCCGGTCTTGACCTGGGCCTTGACGACCGTCACACCGCCTGAGCTCGCGCCGATGCGCTGGGCGGCGTCACGAGCCTGCTCGGGAGTCGTAGCGATGGCTCCGGCCAGCACCGGCACACCGTGCGCCTCGAACAGGTCGCGCGCTTGGTACTCGAAGAGATCCACGGGTCATCCGTCCTCGTCGTCGGTTGGCGTCGACCACCGCCAGCCGGGAGGGGCCCCGCCCGCGCAGTCGACAAGGTTCCCTCGGACTCTAGACCCACCGCGGGCGGTAGCCCCACCGGTAGGCCCGCCGAAGTTGGGCCCATGATCCCTCCCGTGACGTCTCGCCCCCGACCGTCGTGGCGGCGGTCCTGCTACCAGCGCGGCCTCAGCCCTTGAGTCCGGCCGGGACATGCCGGCGGGCAGTGCCGGACAGGGGCAATCCATACAGACATCTCGAGATGGCAACTCTCCGTGTGGATTGCACGTCATCCGGCCGTGACCGGGGGTAGCCTCGGCGACGTGGCTGGGGTGGCACCCGCGGCGATGAGGCCGCACGGACCCAAGACCGGACCTGCCAAGACATCGGATGGCCCGGGGCTCCTCGACGACGTGCGCGCCATGGGCCGCGCGCTGTGCAGCCCCACCGGTCTGGCGGGCGTCGCGCTCGAGGCGTCGTGGATCGGGCTGCACCTCGGGCTGTGGCCCCTCGGACACATCGGGTCACGCCGGAGCGACCAGCGCGGTGGATACCGGCTCGGTCATCTGTCGCCGACCCAGCGCGGGCTCGCCGTCCACAACATCGAGGCTGCCGAGACCCCGATCCTGCTCGTCCACGGCATGGTCGACAACCGCTCCATCTTCACGGTGCTGCGACACGGCCTGCGGCGCCGGGGCTTCGGTCGGATCGAGACGATGAACTACTCGATCCTCACCGGCGACGTGCGGCGGGCTGCGGCACACCTCGGCGAGGAGGTCGAGCGCATCGTCGCAGAGACCGGCTACGAGCGGCTCCACGTCATCGGTCACTCCCTCGGCGGGCTCATCGCCCGCTACTACGTCACGCGGCTGGGAGGCGACGAAAGGGTGGACACGCTCGTGACGCTGGGCACGCCCCACCGGGGCACCTACGTCGCCTACGGGTGGACCAACGGCCTGACCCGCCAGCTCAGACCGGGCAGCGCCCTGTTCGCCGAGCTCGACGCCCCGATTCCACGCTGCCGCACCCGGTTCGTCGTCTACAGCTCGGACATCGACCAGCTCGTCGTGCCGCAACGGAATGCCGGCCTGCACCACCCAGACCTCAATGTCCACAACGTCGCGCTGCGCGGCATCGGGCACATGAGCCTGCCGATCACCCGGTCGGTCGTCCACGGCATCTCGTCCACCTTGGCGCACCTTGACGTCACGGGCGCGACGGTGACTCCTGGCGTGATCCCGTTGGAGCAGCGCCGCGCCTGATGGTGCCGATCGGCCCGCCAACGGGGGTCACACTCTCGTCATCGCGAGCGCGTCGCGAGCCGGCCCCACAGACCACGCCGGCCTGGTCCAGCGACACCACCTGACTCGGCTTGGACACGTCGCGAACGCATCAGTGCGATGTGGTAAGGAGATGCGAGATGCGTCACACCTTCAGTGGGTGCTGAGCCTAGACGCTCGTAAACCCGATTTTACATAACGAAATGGTCACGGATATCGTGGGGGCTTCGCCAACCGGTCAAGTTAGGTAACAACATTCGTGTCCAAAATCCGTTACGCGGGTCGGCATCGGTCCCCCGCGCAGGCTCCTCACGGCCCTCGTCTCATCGTTCCCCTCGCCCTCGTCTCGACGGCGGTCGCCGGAGGCATCGTGATGCAGAGCGCCGGCGCAGGCGAGCTGAGTCTTGAAGCTGCAGCGGGCGGCCAGTCCCTCTCGGCCAGCGTCGCCGGGTCTGGACACGGCACTGGCGACCAAGCGGCCGCCGCGGCCAGCAGTGCCCGCGACGGCTCGCAGGTGTCTCGAGACACCTCACGGTCTGCGGTGGCGAGCACGGTCGGCCTCAGCGAGCAGAAGGTGGCTGCCGCCGCCAGGGCTGCCGCGGCCAGGGCTGCCGCGGCGAAGGCCGCTGCGGCCAGGAAGGCAAGGGCCAAGAAGGCCGAGGCTGCCCGCAAGAAGGCGCACCGTTGGGTGTCGCCGATCTCCAACTACACCCTCACCTCCGGGTACGGCTGGCGCTGGGGTCGTATGCACCCGGCGCAGGACCTTGCCGCCCCGATCGGCACGCCGGTGCGCGCCCTCTCGACCGGCACCGTGATCTTCGCGGGCTGGTCCAACGAGGGCTACGGCCAGTTCGTCAAGATCCGCTACTGGGACGGCACCGTCTCGTGGTTCGCCCACAACAGCCGGCTGCTCGTCAGCGTCGGCGAGCAGGTCAAGCCGGGGCAGGTCGTGTCGTACAGCGGCAGCACCGGTAACTCGACCGGTCCCCACCTGCACCTCGAGATCCACCCGCACGACGGCGCGCCAGTCTCGCCGCGCCCCTGGCTCACCCAGAAGGGCGTCCACCTCTGACCGCCTGGCTCGGCGCCGGCCGAGCCGATCGCCCCGCCGGCGAGGTGGCTCGGCGGTGCCTCAGATCTTCTCCAGCGGGGCGTAGCGAAGCAGCAGCCGCTTCGTACCCGTGTCGGCACCGAAGTCGACATGCGCCATCGCCTTGTCCCCCTGCCCCTCGACGCGCACGACCGTGCCGAGGCCGAACGCGTCGTGGGTGACCCGGTCGCCCGGTTGCAGGGTGATGACCGGTCGGTTGCCCGGGCTGCGGACCCCGGGACGAGCCGCGAGGGTCGCGACCGCCGGTCGGCCTGAGCCTCGCGCCGCGCTGAACGACGGCCCGAGCCGCTGCCAGTCGACGATCTCGTCAGGGATCTCGTCGAGGAACCTCGAGGCGGGATGATACTGCGGTGCCCCCCACGCAGACCTGACCGCGGCACGCGAGATGTAGAGCCGAGCTCGGGCCCGGGTGATGCCGACATAGGCAAGACGCCGCTCCTCCTCGAGCTCGGCGGAGTCACCGAGCGAGCGCAGGTGTGGAAACGTGCCGTCCTCGAGCCCGGTGAGGAAGACGACCGGGAACTCCAGGCCCTTGGCGGTGTGGAGTGTCATCAGGGTGACGACGCCCTGGTCCTCGCCCGGCCCGCCGTCGGCCCCCTCCGGCGCGTCGGGGACCTCGTCGGCGTCGGCGCCGAGCGAGACCTGCTCGAGGAACTCCTCGAGGTCACCGCCCGGGAGGATGTCCGCGGGCTCCTGGCCCGCGGCCAGCTCCCCCCCGGACTCCTCGCGTTCGCGTGCCTTGCGTTCGTCGAACTCCTGGGCGACGGCGACGAGCTCGGCGAGGTTCTCGATGCGGGTCTCGTCCTGCGGGTCGTGGCTCGCCCGTAGGTCCCGCAGGTATCCGCTGCGCTCGAGCACCGCCTCGAGCAGCGCGGCGATGCCGTCACCACTCTCACGGACCTGCCGCAGCTGCTCGAGCAGGTCGGTGAAGGTCCTGATCGCGGCCACCGAGCGGGTCGCGATGCCCGGAGCGTCCTCGGCTCGGCCGAGCGCCGCAACGAAGGGGATCCGCTCACGCTCGGCCAGGGCGGCGACGCACGCCTCGGCCCGGTCGCCGATGCCACGTTTGGGGGTGTTGAGGATGCGCCGGAGGTTGACCATGTCGGTGGGGTTGGACACGACCCGCAGGTAGGCGAGCGCGTCCTTGACCTCCTTGCGCTCGTAGAACCGCGTGCCGCCGACGACCTTGTAGGGCAGGCCGACCCGGACGAGCACCTCCTCGATGGCACGGCTCTGCGCGTTGGTGCGGTAGAACACGGCGATGTCGCCCGGACGGACCCCGTCGTCGGCGAGATCGTCGATCGTCTGTGCGATGAAGGCAGCCTCGTCGTGCTCGTTGTCGGAGACATAGCCGACGATCAGGGCGCCCTCACCCGAGTCGGTCCACAGGCGCTTGGCGCGCCGCTGGTCGTTGTGGGCGATGACGGCGTTGGCGGCCTGCAGGATGCGGTGGGTCGACCGGTAGTTCTGCTCGAGCAGGATCGTGCGGGCCTTCGGGTAGTCCTGCTCGAACTCGAGGATGTTGCGGATCGTGGCGCCCCGGAAGGCGTAGATCGACTGGTCGGAGTCGCCCACGACGCACAGCTCACCGGGCGGGATCGCGGGGGCGTCGCCGTCGGCCTGGCCCACCACGCCGACGAGCTCGCGGATGAGCTGGTACTGGGCCCGGTTGGTGTCCTGATACTCGTCGACGAGGATGTGCCGGAACCGGCGCCGGTAGTGCTCGGCGACGTCGGGGAAGGCCTGCAGGATATTGACGGTCATCATGATGAGGTCGTCGAAGTCGAGTGCATTGGCCTGACGGAGCCGTCGCTGGTACTGGGTGTAGGCCTCGGCGACGGTGCGGTGGTAGGGGTCGCCCTCGCTGACCTGCCGGGCGTAGGTCTCCTCGTCGATCAGCTCGTTCTTCGCGTTGCTGACGAGGGCCGAGAAGGTCCGCGGCGGGTATCGCCTCGAGTCGAGGTCGAGATCGCGGACCACGAGGCTCATCAGTCGCCGGCTGTCGGCCGCGTCGTAGATCGAGAACGTCGACTTCATGCCGACCTTGGTCGCCTCGCGTCGCAGGATCCGCACGCAGGCGGAGTGGAAGGTCATCACCCACATCGCCCGGGCTCGCGGCCCGACGAGGGCCGCCACCCGGTCCCGCATCTCCGCGGCGGCCTTGTTGGTGAACGTGATCGCCAGGATCTGCCCGGGCTGCACCCCGCGTTCGCCGAGCAGCCACGCGATACGGTGGGTCAGCACGCGGGTCTTGCCCGATCCCGCCCCGGCGACGATGAGCAGCGGGCCACCCTCGTGGACGACTGCCTCCCGCTGCTGGGGGTTGAGGCCCGCCAGCAGCGCCTCCGCGTCGATGTCCCCAGTATGCCGCCCAGCCCCCTC
>NZ_JAKDLO010000223.1 GCF_030452765.1 Intrasporangium sp. | reverse complement strand
GAACTCAGCCTGCCAGCCGGCGCCGTCCATCGGCGGCAGCGTGCCGGTGACCGGTCGGGTGCGACTCGTGGTCGGCCCCGACACGGACCAGGCGGCAGACGCCGTCCTGACCGCGCTGCTGCGCTCGCGCGGGGTCACTCGCATCGAGCGCGTGGCGGCCGGCTCGAGCCGTCCGCGTCCGGGGCTGCTGACCATCCACCTCGGCGATGCCGAGCGTGCAGATGTCGACGCGGCGCTCTCCGGCACGAGCGTCCCGACTGCCGACGAGGGCTACGCCCTGCGATCCAGCCGTTCGTGGCGCGGGACGACGGTGGCGATCGGCGGTGTCGACGGCTCGGGTCAGTTCTACGCAGTGCAGACGCTCAGGCAGCTGCTGCAGTGGGGCAGGCACGGCTGGCAGCTCCCGCAGGTTGGGGTGACGGACTGGCCCGCCATGCCGCTGCGCGGGACGATCGAGGGCTTCTACGGCCCGCCGTGGACACCGGCCGAACGGCTCGACCAGATGGACTTCTACGGCCAGGTCAAGGCGAACACCTACATCTACGCGCCGAAGGACGACCCGTACCACCGCGACCGGTGGCGCGACCCCTACCCCGCCGACAAGCTCGCCGAGCTCGGCACGCTGGTGCAGCGGGCGGGCGCAAATCACGTCCGCTTCACCTTCGCCGTCTCGCCCGGCGGCTCGATCTGCTACTCCGACCGGGGCGACCGCGACAAGCTCGAGGCGAAGCTGCAGAGCATGTACGACCTCGGGGTACGGGCGTTCTCCGTCCCGCTGGACGACATCAGCTACACGAGCTGGAACTGCCCAGGCGACGAGGCGGCATACGGCGCGCCCGGCCGCCTCGCGGCTGCCAAGGCGCAGGTGAGCCTGCTCAACGACCTGCAGCGCCGCTGGGTGGCCGGCCACCCCGGCGCCCGGCCCTTGCAGATGGTCCCCACCGAGTACGGCGACCTGACCGACACCGCCTACAAGCAGCAGCTGCGCTCCACCCTCGACCCGGCCGTCGTGGTCATGTGGACCGGCACCGCGGTGGTGCCGCCGTCGATCACCAACGAGCAGGCCGACCGCGCCTCGGCGCTGTTCGGCCGCAAGGTCTTCGTGTGGGACAACTACCCGGTCAACGACTACGGCAACACCGCCGGGCGGCTGCTGCTCGCGCCCTACGACAAGCGTGAGGGCGGGCTGTCCGACCACCTCAGCGGCATCGTCGCCAACCCGATGAACCAGCCGTACGCGAGCAAGGTCGCCGTGTTCGGCGCCGCCGACTTCACCTGGAACGACCGCGCCTACGACGCGGACGTGGACTGGCCGCGCGCCATGTCCTACCTCGCCGGCGGAAACCATGCGGCCACCACCGCGCTGCTCGTCTTCGGTGACCTCGAGCACCTCGCGCCGACCTTCAGTACGACCCCGTGGCAACCGCAGGCCCCGGAGCTGGGCAGGCGCGTCGCGCGATTCTGGGAGCTGCTCGACGGCGCGCACCCAGCGCGGGCCGTCGCCGGGCTGAAGGCGTATGCCGCTGCGATCCAGCGCGCCCCGGCCACCATCCGCCGTGGCTCGGTGCAGGCCGGCTTCGTCGCCGACGCCGGGCCGTGGCTGGACGCCACCGAGCTGTGGGGCCGGGCCATGGTGGTCCAGCTCGACGCCGTCACCGCCCGGCTGCGCGGCGAGGTCGACAGGGCCAAGGAGCTGACCGACCAGTCCAGGCAGCTGCAGGCACGGGCGAGCGAGATACGGGTCGATCCGCCTCGCAACGCGTGGGGCGCGGCGAAGGTCAAGGTCGGTGACGGCGTCCTGGACACCTTCCTCGACGACGCGGCAGACCTCGTGGCGCATCCCGTCGCGGTGAAGCTGCCGGCCAAGGCGCTGCTCGCCCAGGACGGCAGCACGTCGGTCCCGCTGACTATCACCAACCGCGTGGCCGGCCGCGTGGCCGGGGTGCACCTGCGCGTACAGGCGCCGGACGGCGTCACCGTCGCCCCTGTCGAGCTCGACCTCGGCGACCTCGCCACGGGGGAGTCACGCGAGGGCACCGTGCGCCTGTCGTGGAGCGGTGACAGCACTCCCACAGCGCGCGCCGTCCCGCTGACCGCCACCGTCGAGTGGAGCACCCGGTCGGGCACGGAGCGGGCGAGCAGCAGCAGCGACCTGCAGGCCACCTGCGCCTTGACGCCCACCCGGCCCACTGCGGCCACCGCCGACAGCGAGGAGACCACCGGGGAGGACGCGCCGGTCGGCAACGCGATCGACGGCGACACCTCGACCTTCTGGCACACCCAGTGGTCCGGCGGCTCACCGCCACCGCCGCACCAGATCACGATGGACCTCGGCGCCACCAGGTCGGTCTGTGCAGTGCGCTACCTGCCCCGCCAGGACTCGGCCAACGGGCAGATCAAGGACTACGAGGTCTACGCCAGCGCCGACGGCACCACCTGGGGTGCCCCGGTCGCCACGGGCTTCCTCGCGGCCGGCTTCGGCGAGAAGTGGATCCCCTTCGCCCAGACCGACGCCCGCTACGTCAAGCTCGTCGCGCTGACCGAGCAGCACGGCAACCCATGGACCACAGCCGCCGAAGTGAGCGTGGACGCGCGATGACCCTCAGGACGATGACCCTCAGCACGAAGACCCTCAGCACGAAGACCCTCAGCACGAAGACCCTCAGGACCAAGACCCTCAGGACCAAGACCGTCGCAGCCCTGGCCGCACTGGCCACCGCGATCACCGGTGCTGTCGCGGCTTCGGTGCCTGCCGCTGCCGCCCCAGGCGGCCCGGTGGCGACTGCCACCTCGAGCGCCTCGCAGGTGCGGCCGCCGGCCTTCCCAGGCAACGACGGCAGGTCGCACCGGATCACCTGGGACGAGCACTCGCTCAAGGTCGACGGCAAGCGGCTGGTGGTCTACTCCGGTGAGCTGCACTACTGGCGGCTGCCCAGCCCGGACCAGTGGCGCGACGTGCTGCAGAAGCTGACGGCGTCCGGGTTCAACGCCGTGTCGCTCTACTTCTTCTGGGGCTACCACTCGAGCAGGCCGGGCCAGTTCGACTTCACTGGCGTGCGCGACATCGACCGGCTGCTGACCATGGCCGAGCAGGAGGGGCTGTACGTCATCGCGCGCCCGGGACCGTACATCAACGCCGAGGCCAGCATGGGTGGGCTGCCCGCCTACCTGGCCAACTACGGCGGTGCCCCGCGCACCCTCGACGAGGCCAAGAGCGTCGCGGCCGACCTCGACTGGCTGGCCCACGTCGACGCCATCATCAAGCGGCACCAGCTCACCGACGGCGGCGGCAGCGTCATCGCCTACCAGGTCGAGAACGAGCAGATCAGCCACGGCGCCAAGCAGATCGCCTACATCGACAAGCTCCAGCAGGCGGTCAAGGACGACGGCATCACGGTGCCGCTGTTCCACAACGACTGGGGCGACGGTCACGGGTGGAACGTGCCCGGCGGGAGCGGGGGCTCGCAGCTCGACCTCTACGCCTTCGACACCTACCCACTCGGCTTCGACTGCGCCGGGTCCCGTGGTCGGCTCGGCGACTACGAAGCACGCATCCGCGGCTACTCCCCGAAGACCCCGGTCTTCATCGCCGAGGGCCAGGCCGGTGCCTTCACCGCATGGGGCCGTGACTTCCAGACCAGCCGGTGCGCCGACTTCGTCGACGAGCCGTTCACCCGGCAGTTCGCCGCGAACAACGTCGCGAACGGCGCGACGATGACCAACGCCTACATGGAGTACGGCGGCACCAACTGGGGCTGGACGGGCGACCCGGGCTCCGGTTTCACGTCATACGACTACGGCGCCCCGATCGCCGAGGACCGGCAGGTCCGTCCGAAGATGAGCGCGCAGAAGGAGTACGGCTACCTCTTCGAGGCGGTGGCCCCCATCGCCTCGGCGCACGCGGTGAGCTCGCCGGCGTTCGAGCAGGACGGCGGTGGAGCGGTCCGGGTCGACCAGCGACTCTCCAGCGAGGACACGGCGCGGACCTCCGTGTCCGGCAACGGCGCCCGCATCCTCACCCTGCGCCACGCCGACTCCGACGACACCTCGACCGCGCACGTCACCATGCCGCTCGACCTGTCCGTCGTGCCGCAGCCGCCGGAACCGCCGAGCTACCGCTGGAACGACTCGGACACCACGACCATCCGCTACACCGGAGACTGGACCCACGCCTCCGGGCAGAGCTGGACCAGCGGCGACTACCAGGACGACGAGACGTTCTCGAACCGCGCAGGCGACAGCGTGGAGCTGAGCTTCACGGGTCCCACGATCCGCTGGATCGCCCCCGACTCGAGCAACCACGGGACCGCCGACGTCTACGTCGACGGGGTCAAGAAGGCCACGGTGGACAGCTACGCCTCGTCGGCCACCTTCCAGCAGGTCAAGTTCGAGGCCAACGACCTCGGCGAGAGCGAACACACCCTGAGGCTCGTCGTCACCGGCCAGAAGGGCACTCCCGCCTCGCAGGGCACCTTCATCTCGGTGGACGCCTTCGACACCGCACCGACGGTCACGCCGCCCCCGCCACCGGGCCCAGCGGCATACCCCCGCATCCCCCAGGAGGGACCCGGCATCGCGGTGCAGGGCCGTGACGCGACCACCCTGCTGGCCGACTACCGCTTCGGCGCGCACCGGCTCGTCTACTCCACCTCCCAGCTGCTCACCACGCTGAGCAGGTCGCCGCAGGACGCCGTGGTCCTCGACGGCGCCACCGGGACGAGTGGCGAGACGGTGCTGCGCTACCGCATCCGCCCCCGCGTCGAACAGCTCTCCGGGTCTGGCGCGAAGGTGACGTGGGACGCGAAGCGGCACGACCTTCGGCTCGACTACACCCACGACGGGACCACCGTGGTGCGCATCTCGGGTGGCGGGGCGCCCAGCCTGCTCGTCATCCTCACCAACCGCGACTCGGTGCAGAGCACGTGGCGGCTCGACGCCGGCAGGACGGACGTGCTCGTCATGGGCGCAGCGCTGGTGCGCACCGCCCGTATGTCGCTGGGCACCACCCTGGCGCTCACCGGCGACACCGCATCGGCAGCCACCGCAACCCTCTACGCGCCGCCCCGGGTGCACCGTGTGACGTGGAACGGGCAGCGCGTGCCTGCGTGGCGCAACCGCGCCGGGGCGCTCGTGGTCCATCTGCCGGGCACCACCCAGCTGACCGGGTCGACCGTCTCGACCTGGCGGACGGCGACCTCCGACCCCGAGCGCCGACCCGGCTTCGACGACTCAGGATGGCGCGTGGCGGATCTGCAGGCGTCGGAGAACCCGCGGCATGCGGCCGGCGCGCAGGCGGGAGTGGTGCTGGACGCGGAGGAGTACGGCTTCCACGAGGGCGACGTCTGGTACCGCGGGCGGTTCACACCCGGCACGGCGGCCACCAGCGCCTCGGTGTCCGTGAAGACCGGTACCGCCGGGGTCGCCCTCGCGTGGCTGGACGGCGCCTACCTCGGCTCCGTCGGCGACGGCGGGCACACCGTGGCCATCCCAGCCGGCGCGCTGACGCCGGGCGAACCGGCCGAGGTCTCGGTGCTCGTGCGCAACATGGGCCAGTACGAGGACTGGTCGGCCGACGGCCGCTCCAAGGGCGGCCGGGGGCTGGTCGACGTCGCCATCGACGGCGCGGGTCCGTGGGTGTGGCGGCTGCAGGGAGCGGTGGGTGCCGACGAGCCGGTCGATATCGCCCGCGGTCTCTACAACAACGGCGGGCTCTGGGGCGAGCGGCAGGGCTGGCACCTGCCCGGTGCCCCGGACGCGAGCTGGCCGAGCACCCAGTCGCTCAAGAGCGCCCGTCCCGGCGTGAGCTTCTACCGCGCCTCCGTCACCGTCCCGCGCCGAGACGGCACCGATACGGCATGGGCAATCCGGTTCGACGACGACGGTGGCAAGGCCGGCCGCTACCGCGCGCTGCTGTTCGTCAACGGCTGGAACACCGGTCAGTACGTCAACAACGTCGGCCCACAGCGCGAGTTCGTCATCCCGTCCGGGTTCCTCGAGCCGGGTGCCAACACGGTGGCGCTCGTGGTCACCGCGGAGCAGGCCGGTGTCGGCCCGGACTCGGTGAGCCTGGTCAACCGCTGGACCGTCGCCGGAGGCGTCGGCGCGCAGCCGAACGACGCGCCGGGATGGGCGCAGCTGTTCGGACCCTGAGCCGGCCGAGCCGCCGCCGGCCGGCACCAGACCCCCCCCACCCCCCCCCCCCCCCGCGAAAGGTGGCC
>NZ_JAKDLO010000222.1 GCF_030452765.1 Intrasporangium sp. | reverse complement strand
ACCCGACTGGCGTCGCGAACGAGGTCGCGGCAGCGAAGGCGCCGGCCACCACGAGGTGACCGGCGCATCCGTCACGCGGACTCGACGGCGGCCCGCGCGATCGTGACTCCGATCTCGGCGCGAATCGTGGCGGTGAGCTGCGGGTCGTGTCGGGTGTCCTCGCTCGTCCGGCCCCGCCGGGCCGACCTGCACGAGGTCGAGATGCAGGTCGATCTGCAGACCTGACCCGCGCGGCCACCGCGCCGCGGCGCGTGCGCCCGCTGCGCGGCATACCTGCTGGGGGAACGGCGTCCTGAGGCAAAGGTCACCCACCCGGGAAGCACACCTCGGTCGCCTGAGGTGGTTGGTTCATGCGAAGGTGTCCCCATGAGCGAACTCACCGTGCGTGCCCTGACCGAGGAAGACTGGGCGGCCTACCGCGCCGTCCGGCTGGAAGGGCTGCGGGAATCGCCAGAGGCGTTCGTCGCCAGCCTCGAGGAGGAGTCGGCGTTGGGAGAGTCCGTCTGGCGCGAACGGATGAACCGATCGGTTCGCCTGATCGCGGAGCAGGACGATCGAGCGGTCGGTGTGGTCAGTGTCGGCCAGGCCGAGACGGCCCAAGAAGGGGATGCGGGCGAGATCTTCGCGCTGTGGGTCGCGCCTGATCGCCGTGGCTCCGGCGTCGCGTCGGCGCTCGTGCGCCGGGCCGCTGCGCAGGCGAGGGAGTCCGGCCGGCGTCACGTCGTCTACTGGGTCGGCACCGAGAACGGCCGAGCGGTCGCGTTCGCCAGCGGGATGGGTTTCCGCCCGACCGACTACCGCCGGCCGATGCGCGTCGTGAGCGAGGAGGACGGCGAGCAGGAGATCGCGATGGTCCTGCCGCTCGGAGAGGACAAGAGCAGCCACACGCGCCTCTGACCAGCCGGTATGCCGCTCACCTGCCTGCCATGGGGTCCTTCCCAACCGCGGGGTCAGGGACGGGCGGCGAACCGCTCGATGAGCTCGATCGGCCCGCTCACGACGATGACGTGGTGGGCGGAGATCTTCGTGGTCGGCACCGCGTGCGTGAACTCCTCGCCGGGGGCCTTGACCCCCACCACGGTGATGCCGTACTTCCGACGGATCTGGGCCTGCTCCAGGGTGAAGCCGATCGTCTCGGTGGGTGGCTTGAGCTTCACGATCGCATAGTCGTCGTCGAACTGGATGTAGTCGAGCAGGCGGCCGTTGACGAGGTGCGCGACCCGACGGCCCGAGTCGGCCTCGGGCGAGATGACGTGGTGCACGCCGATCCGGTCGAGGATCCGCTTGTGCTCGGGTGAGAGGGCCTTGGCCCAGATGGAGGGAACGCCTGCGTCGACCAGGTTGGCCGCGGCGAGCACCGATGACTCGACCGATGAGCCGATCCCGACGATGGCGATCCTGATGCCGGCCGTGCTCACCATCTCTATCGCGCTCGACTGGGCCATGTCGGCGTGCACCACCTTGGCGACCTTGTTGACGTAGGTCTCGGCGAGGGCGTTGTCACGCTCGACGGCGATGACACGGGTGCCGAGCCGCGTCAGCTCGAGCGCGACTGCCGAGCCGAAGCGGCCGAGCCCGATGACCATGACGTCATCGTCGAAGAGCCGGTTGCGCGCCATGGGATCCTCCCGGTGGCCGATGCGGGGACGGGGTAGCGTCTCCATCATGCCAAGCCAGGCGCGGGTCATCTGGGACCCTTCCTTCACGAAGTACGACTTCGGACCGACCCACCCGATGGCACCGATCCGGCTCGACCTGACGGCCAGGCTCTGTGCCGCGCTCGGGGTCTTCGACAACGACGAGGTCGAGGTCGTCGGGGCCGAGCCGGCGACTGACGAGGTGCTCAGCCGGGTGCACGACCTCGGGTACATCGCGGCGGTCCGGGCCGCGTCGCAGGATCCGTCCTCGGCAGACGGGTCCTACGGGTTGGGCACCGAGGACGACCCCGCGTACGTCGGCATCCACGAGGCGAGCGCGCGGATCGCGTCCGGGTCGCTCGACGTGTGCCGAGCGGTCTGGGAGGGTGAGGCCGCGCACGGCGTCAACTTCTGTGGTGGGCTGCACCATGCGATGCCCGCCAAGGCGTCCGGCTTCTGCATCTACAACGACATCGCGCTGGGGATCGCCTGGCTCCTCGACCACGGGGCGCAGCGCGTGGCGTACGTCGATGTCGACGTGCACCACGGCGACGGCGTCGAGCGGGTGTTCTGGGACGACCCGCGCGTCCTGACCGTGTCCCTGCACGAGACGGGCCGGGCACTCTTCCCGGGGACCGGCTGGCCGACCGACATCGGGGGGGCGAACGCGACGGGGATGGCTGTCAACGTCTCGCTGCCGCCGGGGCTTGCCGACGCAGGCTGGCTCCGGGCCCTGCATGCGACCGCGATGCCCCTCGTGCGTGCCTTCCGGCCGGATGTCCTCGTCACGCAGCACGGGTGTGACACGCATGCCGAGGACCCGCTCGCCCACTTCGCGGTCACCGTCGACGCCCAGCGTTCCGCAGCCGACGCCCTGCACCGGCTCTCCCACGAGGTGTGCGGCGGCAGGTGGGTCGCGCTCGGTGGCGGTGGCTACGAGGTCGTCAACGTGGTGCCCAGGACGTGGACCCACCTGACGGCGATCGCGGCTCACACGCCGATCAAGGCGTCGACCGCGGTCCCCCAGGGGTGGCGCGACCACGTCAACCAGTTGACCGGACGTCCGGGACCGGTCCGGATGGGGGACCTCACGGCCGAGGACGGGCCGGTCTGGTGGCGCTCGTGGGACATGGGCTACGACCCCGGCAATGTCGTCGACCGCGCCGTCATGGCAACGCGGCAGGCGGTGTTCCCGCTGCACGGCCTCGACGTCTACTTCGACTGAGCCAAGCTTGTTCGACGACGGGGTGAGGATCGACCGAGCGCCAGCGAGGGAGGATGGGAGCGCCGATTCGGCTCAGTCGAACGATGGATGCGACTGAGTTCGACCGAGTTCGACCGGACCTGGCTGCGCACCTCACGGCGGCTACGATCAGGCTCATGTTCCAGCTCGACGCGGATCTTCCCGAGCCCATTCGACCGCTCGCCTGGCTCCTCGGTCACTGGGAGGGCGCCGGGGTGGTCGGCTACCCGACGATCGACTCGGCGAACTTCGGGCAGCAGGTCGACGTGACCCACGACGGGCGCGGCTTCCTCACCTGGGAGAGCCGAGCCTGGATCCTCGACCCCGACAGCGCTGAGAAGCTGCGCCCCGCGGCCCGTGAGTCCGGCTTCTGGCGGCCGCAGGAGGACGGTGAGGTCGAGCTGCTCCTCGCTCACCCGACCGGGATCATCGAGATGTACGTGGGCCGGATGGAGCCGGCCCGTATCACGCTGCGCAGCGACGCGGTGCTGCGCTCCCCACGAGCGAAGGAGTACAACTCCGCGACCCGGATGTACGGCCTCGTGGAGTCCCAGCTCATGTGGGTCATGGACATGGCTGCTGTCGGCGAGCGGCTGCAGAGCCACGTGTCCGCAACCCTCAAGCGTGTGGAATGACCGCGCCGTGCCGAACCGTTGCAGCAGTGTGAGTGAGTCGATGTCGACCACGGGAGCCGGGGCCACCGCACCCGAACCTGCCACCAGACCCGTGCCACGGAGCCCGCTGCTGGGTCAAGCTGGCGCCGTCGCCGGTGAGGGCGCGACGGCCTCGGTCGCGGTGCACTACGGCGACCCGATGCGCGAGCAGCGTCTCCTCGAGGAGGGGCTGGCCGTGGTCGACCTGTCCCACCGTGACGTCCTGACGGTCACGGGCCCCGACCGGCTCAGCTGGCTCCACTCGCTCACCACGCAGCACTTGACCGGCCTGCCGGCACGTGAGTCTCGTGAGGCCCTCATCCTGACACCGAAGGGGAAGGTGGAGCACTGCCTGCACCTGGTCGACGACGGGGAGACCACGTGGATCACGACCGAGCCAGGGGCCGGTCCCGCTCTGCTCGAGTGGCTCGACGGGATGCGCTTCATGCTCCGGGTCGAGGTTGCCGACGTGACCGACGTGTGGGCGGTGCTCGGCGAACCGTGCGGCGTCGAGTCGGCACCGGGCGAGCCCCTCGCCTGGCGCGACCCATGGCCTGGGCTCGTCGGCGACACAGCGGCATACGGTCCGCAGGAGGGGCACCCGGGCGCTGACTGGCACTGGCGCGAGGTCCTCGTCGCCCGCTCCAGCCTCGTGGATGCCGTGCAGGACCGGCCGCTCGCGGGCCTCTGGGCCCTCGAGGCGCTGCGGATCGCGGCGTGGCGCCCGCAGCTCGGGCATGAGACCGACCATCGCACGATCGTCCACGAGGTCGACTGGCTGCGCACCGCGGTCCACCTGCACAAGGGCTGCTACCGCGGGCAGGAGACGGTCGCTCGCGTCCACAACCTCGGTAGGCCACCGCGCCGGCTCGTGTTCCTGCATCTCGATGGGTCCGGCCACACCCTCCCGGCACCCCGCAGCGACGTGTATGCCGCTGGGCGCGTCGTGGGTCACCTGACCTCCGTCGGGCGCCACCACGTCGATGGCCCGATCGCGCTGGCGATCGTCAAACGCAACACCGACCCGACCGCGGACCTGCTCGTCGATGGCATCAGCGCTGCCCAGACCGTCATCGTGGCCCCTTGACCGGCGCGGCACCGGCCCTTGCCGACCGGATGTGGCAGGGCTCACGCTAGCCATAGTTTGCATTCTGCTTGCTGCAGTTAGCATAATGGAGGCATGAGCAAGCTTCCGCTTCCCGACCTCGGGGCGTACCTGCGCGAACAGCGCGAGAACGCCCAGCTGTCGCTGCGGCAGCTGGCCGAGCTGGCCGGGGTCTCAAACCCATACCTCTCTCAGATCGAGCGAGGACTGAAGAGACCCAGCGCCGAGATCCTCCAGCAGATCGCGCGCGCACTGCAGGTATCGGCGGAGTCGCTCTACATCCGCGCCGGCATTCTCGACGAGCGGGTCTCCGACCCGGAGGCGGCCGCGGGTGTCCTCTCAGCCATCGCAGCCGACCCGGTCCTGACCGACCGGCAACGCACGGTGCTCGTCGAGGTCTACCTCTCCTTCGTCGGCGAGACCGCCGCCGAGGAGTCACATACGACCACCCGGGCTCGGCCTGAAGGCACAAACGGGTCCCGGCACACGTCGCGCGGAGCACCCGCCGCGACAACCAAGGAGGAATAACCATATGGCTATGAACAAGAAACTGGCCAAGGCGGTCCAGGACGCCCAGAAGCAGGCCGAGGCCACGTTGGCGGAGGTCCGCAAGGTGATCGAGGGGAGACTGGCCGACGTCACCTTCGACCCGACGCCGTTCTACGCGGTCGTCGGCGCGGCCGACCAGGCAGTGGACACGATGAGGCACGCCGCGGTGCAGCTGGATGCCGCCCGCCAGCAGGCCGCGGACACCGATCTTCGCGGCAACGCCAAGAAGGAGGCCGCCGACCTCCAGAAGGACCTGCAGAAGCGGGTCGCCGACCTGCAGACCCGCTCGACGGAGATGCAGAAGGTTGCCACCGAGCTGGCCGACAAGATCCTGGCACGTGCCCAGGACCTGCCCGCCCAGGTGATGAACCAGGGGCTCGTGCTGGCGAGCAACGCCAAGGACCAGTACGACGCCGCGGCCGCACGCGGCGAGCAGATCGTCGCCGAGGCGCGCAACCGGGGCACCAGGGCCGCTGCTGACTTCGCCGACCGGTCCGACGCCGCGATCAAGACCGGCCGCAAGGTCGTCAAGACCACGGCGGCAGAGGCTGAGAAGGTCGCGCGGACCCTCGCCGACGTCGTCGATGACAACGCTCGCCGGGTTGGTGACCAGATCGAGGAGTCGGCCGCTGCCATCGACACGGCCACCGAACCGGTGCCCGCCACGCGTCCGGCAGAGCGCGAGGAGGCCGTCCGCGAGGGGGCCGCTCGCCAGGGCGCGGCGACCCGCAAGGCGCACGAGGTCGAGAAGACCACGACCCGCAAGACAGCCGCACGCTCGTCCGCGGCGGGCAGCAACGGCGCCTCCACGTCGGCCGCCAAGAAGCCAGCCGCGAAGAAGTCGGGCGCCAAGAAGACGGCCGCCAAGAAGTCGACCGCCCCGAAGGCAGGGTCCAGCTCGGCCAAGTGACATCCAGCCTCAGGGCCGTCACCCGCAACGGGTGGCGGCCCTGAGGCATACTGCGCGACATGCCGGACCAACCCGTCTCAGCCGTCCTGACCGCGTCCCCGGTCGTGGGGCCCCGGCGTGGCGCCCCCGGCGTCGGGGCCGCCCCCCCGGGGGCCCCCGGCGGGGGGGGGGCGGGGGGGGGGGGGGGGGGCG
>NZ_JAKDLO010000221.1 GCF_030452765.1 Intrasporangium sp. | reverse complement strand
AGCCGCGACCGCAGGCCCCGAGAGCGACCCGGGGACGCCCCGCCCCTGGTGGGCTCGGAGTGGGATCTGGAGGTCGGGCCGGTCGCTCACGGGGGACACTGCGTCGCCCGGCACGAGGGGCAGGTCGTCTTCGTGCGTCACGCCCTTCCCGGTGAGCGCGTCCGGGCCCGGGTCACCGAAGGCCGGGTGGGTGACCGCTATGTGCGGGCCGATGCGGTCGAGGTGCTGGCGGCATCGCCGCACCGGATCGAACGCCCATGCCGGTATGCCGTGCCCGGCCAGTGCGGTGGCTGCGACTTCCAGCACGTCTCGGTGAGTCATCAGCGTGAGCTCAAGGCCACCGTCGTGCGGGAGCAGTTCGCCCGGCTCGCCGGTCTCGAGATCGACGTCGAGGTGCAGCCGGTCCCGGGGGACCGTGACGGGCTCCGCTGGCGCACGCGGGTCGAGCTCGCCGTCGACGGCGATGGGCGGGCGGGGCTGCGCGGGTACCGGTCCCGTCGTGTGGTACCGGTCGACGACTGCCTCATCGCGACGCAGGCCGTCATCGCGACCGGGGTGCTCGACACCGACTGGGCCGGGGTGAGCGCCGTCGAGGTCGTCGACGCGGCCTACCCCGAGGACCCGGTCCTCGTGCCGGTCGGGGGCGAGCGCCGCGGCGACGGGGGAATCGTCGGCGAGCTCGTCCGGGACGGTGACTGGGTCGGCGAGTATGTCGTGCCGGCGCGGGGGTTCTGGCAGGTCCATCCGGGGGCGGCGAGCACGCTGCTCGCGAGGGTGATGGCGCACCTGGGCGTGCGGCCGGGCGACCACGTGCTCGACCTCTACGCGGGGGCGGGGCTGTTCACGATGAGGCTCGGCGAGCTCGTCGGGGCCTCGGGAGCGGTGCTCGGGGTGGAGGGTGACGAGCGGGCGGTCCGCGCCGGTGCCGAGAACTGCGCCGACCTCCCGTGCGTCGAATGGCGGGTCGGCCGGGTCGAGCGCCACCTCGAGGTCCTCGTCGCGCAGCGCATCACGGCGGACCTCGCCGTTCTCGACCCGCCCCGGGCCGGCGCCGGCGCGCGGGTCGTCGCCTCGCTCACCCGTATGGCGCCGCGGCGGGTCGTCTACGTCGCGTGCGACCCGGCCGCCCTGGCCCGCGATGTGAAGACCTTCGCGTCCCACGGCTACCGGCTGGCTCACCTCGAGGCCTGGGACGCCTTTCCGATGACCCACCACGTCGAGTGCGTCGCGGTCCTCGAGCCGGCCGCCCCGGCCTGACGCGTCGTCCGCCGGGACCGCGCGCCGTGACACGTACCGCATCCTGTATCTTCTCGACGACGCTCACCGGATCGTGGAGGTCACGGCCGTTCGGCACCGCGCCGATGCCGATCGGACCTGATCCGGCTGCCCATCCCACCGACTCGTCGCCGAGAGGATCCAAGGTGTCGTTCAGCTATCCCGTCGCGATCAAGTTCTCCGAGATCGACATGGTCGGCGTCGTCTTCAACTCGCACTACCTCACGTGGTGCGAGGACGCGAAGTGGGCCTTCCTCGGGCAGGCCGGGTTCGGCCCGGCACACTTCGCCGCGGAGCGGGGCAACGCCTTGGTCCGGCATGCCGAGATCGACTGGGTCGCAAGCCTGCAGCCGCACGACCGGGCCGAGATCCGGGTCTCGGTCGAGCGGGTCGGGGCCTCGTCGTTCACGCTGCGCCACGAGATCTGGCGCGCGGGCGAGCAACCCATCCTCACCGCGACGCTCGTCATCACGTATGTCTGGGTCGACTCGGAGTCCGGCGCCAAGACCGATCTCGCGCCGGCCCTGCGCCGCGCCCTGGCTCCGGCGTGAGCTGGCGCAGCGGGGAGTTACGGGCAGGCACGGGTTCCGAGGTAGGCGACGTCGGCCTGCCCGACGACGGTCCTGGCCGCCAGCGGGAAGGCCGTCAAGGCTGCCGCGGTGCTCAGCGGGTGACAGTCCTTGAGTGTGAGCAGTATTCGCGACGCAGTTCCGCTGGCCACTGAGGCTGCCACATCTCCGCTGACCGCTGAGGCCGCCACCAGCGCGTCTGGAAAGTCTCGACCTGTCGCCAGGTAGACGTGCGCAGGCTGCTCGGCACGGGATCTCGCCACCTTCGCGGCCGTCTCGTAGCGGTCCTTACCGCCAAGGCGGGTGAACTTGGCTTCGGGGCGCAGCGTGCGGATTTCGGCAGCGACCCGTTCACTCACGGCACCGGGACCTCCGACGACGACGACCTCTTGGTCCTCCATCCACGGCGGCTGGTCTCGAAGATAGTCCCGAACTGACGGTGGCAGGGAGTCGCGTCGCGTGAGCAGGACAGGGGCTGCAACACCCGAGGAGTTCTGCAACGGGTTGAGCTGGGCGGCCGTCACCGCGTCCGCGAAATCCTCGCCGGAGGCGATGAACACCCTGCCCGGTTCGTAGCCCTCCATCCAGAGAAACAGCGGCGTCGCCACCTTGACTGACGTCTCGTACCGATCCGCGCCGGCGAACCTCGATATCTGTGCGACACCCGTGACGGTGCGCAGCGACGTGGCCACGCCCTCGGAGACGGCGCCCGGGCCACCGACGATCGAGATCTCCTCGGGATGGAGCCGGCGCAGCTCAGCCTCCACGACCGGGGGTATGCCTTGCTTCTTGACCAGAAGCATGGTCGAGCCACTCCGGAGGTCGTCCAAGGCGGGGATGGCGGCTGCGACCGAGGCGTCCGGGAAGTCCTCACCCGACACGATGACCACTTTCGTGTTGCGTGCCAAGGGGTTCGGGAATCGTCGCTGGCTGACGGCTACCGCGGTGGCATATCGGTCGGGTCCACCCACCCGCTCCCAGGTACCACCAGCGGTAGCTTCCAGGACTGGGGAACCCTCGAGCCGGAGCTGGGAGCCCTGCCGCCCCGCCGCGTTTGCCCCGCCGCCGGTCAGGACGAGACAGGCGACCGAGACGGTCGCACAGGTCAAGCCCCGGCGCCGCCGACGAGTCCCTGCCACCTCGCCGACCTGGCCGCTTCCGCGTTGCGTGCGGGGCAGGTCGTCTGCGCCGACGGCACGACCGTTCCCCTGGACCGAAACGGACCGGCGTGCAGCCAGCGAACCCCTCGAGACGCAATGACGGCTCATCGTGCGATCCTGCCGGTGCCGGATCGGTCGGTCAAACTGTGGATATGTGACTCACGGAAGGGGTCCCCGGCGGTGACAAACGAGCCGTCACTCCTACCGGGGCGATCAGCGTGGGTCTTCGGAATGCCAAGACCGATCTTGCGCCCACATTGCGCCGCCCTGGCCTCCACCTCCCTATTGCGGACCAGGCCGTGCGCGTGGAGGATGACACGGGGTCGCGCCCCGCTGCTGCGGCAGACCCAGTTCCGGCTCACGACGCCGGCCGCGGCCGGTGGGACGGGAAGCCCGATGTCAGACCCGTACTTGCGAAGGCCCCATCCGCTCGGATGAAGGTCCTGTGGGGGTTGGCACTGGCGACGCCACCGGTGTGCGCGTACCTGCTGCAGTGGTTGCCGGCGCTCAACGGCCCGCACCTGTGGCTCGGCCTGCCGACGATCCTGTGGTGGACGACGGTCCCGGGCAGCGCCTTGGTCGTGCTCGTGCTGGTGTTCATCGAACAGACCCGGACCGATGACGACGAGCAGGACCGCCTCGACGACCAGGCGGCCCGCGAAGCAGACCAGCGTGAGGCGGAGCGGCGCAGGGACGGGGAGAAGCTCGCATGACCACACTCGAGGCCGTCGTCCTGGTCGGCATGCTCTTCATCGCGTTCCTCGGCTTCCTCGGTCGACGCCACCCGAACGCGGACATCACTGACTGGACCGTCGGTGGACGCTCGTTCGGCGTCGCGACCACCTGGCTGCTACAGGCGGGCGAGATCTTCACGACCGTCACCTTCCTCGGGCCGCCGGCCTGGTGGTGGCTGGGGGAGCCGCGGTCTTCTACTCCATGCCGTACGTTCCGCTCGGCTACCTCGTCCTCTACTTCGTCGCACCGGTGACCTGGCGGCGGGCCAGGGCTCGCGGGTACCTGACCCAGGCCGACTTCCTCGAGGACAGCTACGGCTCTGGCAGCCTCGGCGTCTTGGCCGCCATCGCGGGCGTGGTGTTCCTGCTGCCCTACCTGCGGCTGCAGATCACCGGTCTGGTTCTGATCGTGCAGCTGGTGACCGGCAGCGACGCTTCCCAGACCTGGAGCATGATCGTCGGCTTCATCCTCGTGGTCGCGTTCGTGCTGTGGTCCGGCCTTCGGGGCGTCGCCACGACCGCGTACTTCAAGGACGCCCTGATGCTGATCGTGCTGCTGGTCGTGTGCATCGGCGTGCCGATCCACTTCACCGGCGGCTTCACCAACGTCTTCCACGAGGTGCAGGAGAGGCACCCGAGATGCTGCACGTGTAGGGCACGGGCGTGTTCGGCATCCCGTGGTTCATCTCCAACATGGCGATCAGCATGATCGGGGTGATGTTCATGACGCTGCCCCACACCTGGCCGCCGATCATGTCGGCCCGCAGTTCGAGGGTGCTGCGACCCAACTACCTGTGGCTGCCGCTGTACAACTCGATGATCGTGCTGCCACTCATCTTCGGCTACGTCGCGTTCGTCATCCTCGGTGCCAACACCGACCCGGGTGCCGCCCTGTTGCACCTGTCGGCGCAGGCGTTCCCCGAGTGAGTGATGGGACTGGCCGCCGTCGCCGGGATCGCGACAGCCATGGTGCCCTCCGCGGCGCTCCTGATCGGTATGTCGACCCTCGTCTCGCGCAACATCTTCCGTACCAGCTCCGAGCGACGACAGTTCACGATCACCCAGGTCACCGTAGTGGTGGCCACCTTCTTCGCCCTGGTCCTGGCCCTCGTCATGCCGAACCTGCTGGCGAACCTGCTGCTGATCACCTTCAGCGGACTCGACCAGCTCGCGCCGGCCATTGCCCTGGCGTCGTTCCTGCCCAAGCAGGTGAGCGGCCGGAGCGTCACCGCCGGGCTGCTCGCAGGCCTGCTGGTCGTCATCCTCTGCACGTTCTGGCTCACCGCGCCGGGGGCGATCAGCGTGGGCATCTTCGGGTTGGTCGCCAACCTCATCGTCCTCGTCGTGGTGGAGGCAGCCCGGCGCAGCACCGGGATGCGCTCGGAGCATTCGGTCGACGCGCATGCCGGCTGAGCCGGGCCAAACACGGTGTCGCCCGGTTGGAGGACATCGGGCGCAGCCGGGTGTGGGTCTGCTGCGCGACTGACGCGGTCAGCCTTCTCGGCCGCGGCGCCAGGCCAACATCGCGAGCGTCGTCGCTGCCCGGGGGGGAGTACGGCATCGTCGAAGGTCGCGCGGGGCGAGTGGTTCGTCTCCTCGGGGTGACCAGGAATCCCGGCACCAAGCATGACGAAGGCGCCGGGCACTTCGCGCAGCACCGACGAGAAGTCCTCCGAACCGGGAAGCGGCTCGTCCCGCTCGGTGACGGCGTCCGCGCCGAAGCACTCGGTGATCGTCTCGACGAGGTAGGCCGTCTCGGCCGGGTCGTTGATCGTCACCGGATAGTCCGGCGGGCAGGAGACCTCGGCTGACAGGCCGTGCGCTGCCGCGATCCCCTCGATGAGTCGCGGGACCTCGGCACAGGCGCGGGCCTTGGGTCTCCTCGGAGAAGGTGCGGATCGTCAGGCCGCTCGCCGGTTGCCGGGATGACGGCCGAGTCCGTCCCGGCGGCGATCTTGCCGACCGTCAGCACGATCGGCTCGAACCAGGAGTAGCGCCGGTTGACGTGGGTCTGCAGTGCGACTGTGATCTCGTACGCGACCGGGACCGGGTCCTTGGCCAGGTGCGGGGACGACCCCTGCCCGCCCTGCCCGGTGACCACCGCGCGCATGTCATCGCAGCCGGCCATGAAGGCCCCGGGACGCGTGGCGAACTGGCCGTGCGGCAGCATCCCGGAGAAGACATGCAAGCCGAAGGCTGCGTCCGGTCGACGGCCGGCGACCTCGAGGACACCGCCCTCGATCATCCACTTCGCGCCGACCGACGCCTCCGGGCCGGAACATGAAGACCACGTCCGAGACGAGGTCGTCGCGGTGGGCGTGCAACATCGACAGCGCCCCCACAACGCGGTCGTGTGCACGTCATGCCCGCAGGCGTGCATTCCGCCCCGGCACCTCCGACGAGTACGGCAGCCCGGTCTCCTCGGTCACCGGCAGGGCGTCCATGTCCCCGCGGAGCAGGACGAGCGGCCGCGCGACCCGACGAGCGCACACCGGACCGTCGCTGGCATGTCGCGGCCGACGGGCGTGCTGCGGAGGGCGCGGAGGGGGTGCT
>NZ_JAKDLO010000220.1 GCF_030452765.1 Intrasporangium sp. | reverse complement strand
CAAGCCGCCGCCGTCACCCGGCCGGGACGTCACTCCAGCGGAGCCGCACCCGAATCGTCAAGGCTAGGCTGCCCGAACGGCTCAGGGACTGGCCGGCGGAATCCGGGCTACACGCGCTACGTCCTGGCTAGCAGGACGCATGTGGACAGGCCGCGGCGCTACCTGGCGGGCCGCCGATAGTGGGCGCAGGCTCTTCTCCCCTTCGGGACTAAGACAATACCGCCCGCCCGCCTACAAAGGGGCGAAGTACGGATGGCAGTCGAACTTCGAATCGCGCGCCGGTACGAGAGGCAAAATGGCCAACAACTACCACGTTCAGCACCGTTCCCCGAAGAGGTGGGCGCCGTGGTGGTGAGACGTGTCGAGGACTTCGATGGCTGCGTAGCAAGTGTACGCGGGGCCGATGGGGTACGTGGCTATCTCCGTGTCCGGATAGTCCACTGGAAGGATGCCAACGTCCCGCCGGGTGTTGACATGGACCTAGTACTGAAAACGCACATGGGCTGGCAGTTCTCTGATCGCGCCGATCCCGACCCTAGCGACGCAGTTGACGAACTGAACAGTGGGAGTATCCAGTGGTACGGACAGGAGTTGGCGGTTCAGCATTGGCTGGACCATGCAGACGCGGACAGCATAGTGGCAGAGCACTTTGCACCAGAGTGAACCTTCAACCGCGGCACCTTCACCACGTGTGGGGAGTGCGGGGAGGAAGACTGTGAAGACTGTGAAGGACCAGGCACACGTGTGCTGTGTGCTTGAACAGATTGCCCGCGACGGTCGTGTCTTTGGCATCCCAATTCTCACCGCATCGGTGGGTGGCCGGTGGGTGACCGGTCACTCTGCACTATCACAGGCGCCCGGGCATCAGCTGGCATCGACCGTGGCAACGGGGCATCTAGTGAGCGAGTCTAGTCTTGGCTGCAAGCTGCCGTAATCGCGTTCAATGATGAGGGGTACGCTTACGCGTTCCTCTCGGAGAGAGTATTCCTCGGGTGGCTCGAACCTCAAACCGTCGCCGAGTTGACGAGCTTGTTCAGACCTGACGGTCAAAAGCTTGCTCTCGTTGAGGGACAAGGAGGTTGGCGGATATCGAGACTGATAACCGGGACGCTAGCGGGCTCATCGCCTTGATCCAAGAACACGAACGGCGATTCGGACAGTTAAGGACGATCTAACGCAAATAGCACCCGACGTCGCGATCTCGCCTTCGACACCCGGCATACGTGGGGCACTCCGACCGCGCAACCTTCTCCGGCGCGGTGAAGGCGCGCCCGATCAGGGCCCGGGACTCCTGAACGTGTCACCGGCCCCAAACTGAGATGATCTTGATGTGTCGATCGGTCACGGCAGACCGCGATGCGCAGCAGACACCGAGATAGCGCCTGTCATGAGTAGCCCCGTTCCCCGGGGCCGATCTCGACGCCTATCTGGTGAGCCTTCGCTTGCGCCTGGGGCGGCCTCGGTGCCCGGGCCAGGCCCGCTTCGCTACGTGTATCGCGGCGGCGGTCCGTCGTGAGGAGAGGCCGGACGAGGGTCTCGATGATTGCGTCCAGTCCTCCGAGCATGCGGTTCGCCACAGGCCGATCGTCCGAAGACGCTCGGATGATGTCATTCGGCCAGCCCGAGAAACACGACGATTGCACGGTCAAGCCGGATGACATCTGCGTCCGCGAGACGGCCAAGACGATCACGAACGTTGTCTCGCGGCATCGTCGTGATCTTGTCGACCATGATCCGACTCAGCTGTTCGATCCCTGTCGTAGCTGTGGGTTCGACCGCGATCCGGGTCAGCGGCGCCTCGACCGGGTTCGTCGTCAGCGGGCACACGGTGACCGAGGCCGTTGCGTCGAACCGATCGTCCTGAACGATGACGACCGGTCTGGGCTTACCGGTATAGGCGCCTCGAGCTGCGGCGATGTAGATGTCTCCCCGCCTCACTCGGCGGCTTTCGCGTCGGTGTCCCAGTCTAGTGAAATGGCATCGACGAACGCCTGGTCGTCCGACTCGTACTCGCTCGCCGCGATGGCCGCCGACTGGCGGTGTGCTTCCGCGACGAACTCCGGGGCACGCACGTCCGGCACCCAGATTTGAACCGGGCGAAGCCCCTGAGCTCGCAACCGCTGCCGATGCTCGCGTACCCGCTCTCGAGTGTTCGCCATGAACACATGTTACATGTAACAGTCGATCTGAGGAAGTCATGCTCCGGCTTCGGCGTCACCTGGCAGCCTGGTCGGCGGTGGGTCACCGACCGGTCAGGGACTGCGTCTCGATGCCCGGCGAAACCGGGGGCATGGCCAACATGGCCGTCATGTCCAACAGCCTCCGCGCCGCGCCACCCGACGGAGCGGTAACCGTCAACCGGCTGAGCAAACGCCGCTTTCGCGGATGGAGTCGGCAACCGCGGCTCGGAAAACCCGGCTGCCCGTCCGGGCGGCACGTGGGAGAGTGCGTTCGAACCCCTCGAGAGTGCCGCCTCCGGTAGTTCTCGGCACTTTCTGGGAGTAGGGTTCGGCCCACGATTCTCGAGACGGGGGCGGTTCGTGCGGCGCGAGTGGGAGCCGGAGGACTTGGTTGCGTCCTGGACGCTGGTCGAGCAGGACGAGCGGGAGCTGGTCGCCTACAAGCGCGGCACGACCCGGCTCGGCTTCGCGCTGATGTTGAAGTTCTTCGAGATCGAGGCCCGCTTCCCACGTCACGCCGGCGAGTATCCGCCGGCCGCGGTCGCCTACGTGGCCCGGCAGGTCGAGGTCGACCCGGGCGAGCTGGCCGGCTACGAGTGGGTCGGCAGCACCGCGAAGTATCACCGCGCCCAGATCCGTCGTGCGCTGGGGTTTCGCCGGTTCAGCCTGGATGATGAAGCCAAGCTGGCCGGCTGGTTGGCCGACGAAGTGGCCCCTGCCGAGACGTCCAACGAGACGCTGCGGGAGGCGCTACTGGCGCGGGTGTCGGACGGAGCGGATCGAGCCACCGACACGTGTCGGCCGGATCCTCAGTGCCGCCCGGGCCGCGGTCAGCGACCGATTCACCACGAGCACGGTGTCCCGCTTGTCCCAGGCGACGGCTGCCGGGCTGGAGGCACTGGCCGGCATCGGCGTGGACGGGCAGGACCCGGCCAGCGGCGCCTGGCTGGCCGAGCTGAAGGCCGACCCCGGCCGGGTCAGCCGCGACACGCTGCGCGCCGAGATCGGCAAGCTGGCCCGGGTGCGCGGCCTCGGCCTGCCGGAGCAGCTGTTCGAGGGCTGGTCGGACAAGCTGGTCGCCGCCTGGCGAGCCCGCGCCGCGGCCGAGTACCCCTCGGACCTGCGCGCCCATGACCGGGCGGTGCGCCTGACCCTGCTCGCGGCGCTGGCCCGGACTCGGCAGGGTGAGATCGTCGACGGCCTGGTCGACCTACTCATCGCGCTGGTTCACAAGATCGCCTCGCACGCCGAGCAGGGCGCGCAGGCCGAGCTGGTCGCCGACCCGCACCGGGTGCGGGGCAAGGAGAACCTGCTGTTCCGCCTGGCCGAGGCCGCTCTGGACCATCCCGACGACACGGTCCGCGACGCCCTCTACCCGGTGGTCGGGCCGGCCACGCTGGCCGAGCTGGTCCGCGAAGGCCGGGCCAGCGAATCGGCGCTGCGGGCCCGCACCCGGGCTCGGCTGCGCGCGTCGTACTCCTCCTACTACCGCAAGGTGATCCCCGAACTGATGGACGCGTTGGAGTTTCGGTCCTCCAACACCCGCCACGCCCCGGACATCGAGGCGGTCACGTTGATGCGTCGCTACGCCCACCGGCGCAGCGTGCGCTACTACGGACCCGACGAGACGGTGGCGCTGGACGGGATCGTGCCAGCCGACTGGCGCGCGGCGGTCGTCGAGGAGCGCGAGGACGGCACCACACGTATTGAGCGGATCCCGGACGAGCTTTGCGTCCTTGCGGCGCTGCGCGAGGCGATCCGCCGCCGCGAGGTCTGGATCGCCGGCGCCGTCCGGTGGCGGAACCCGGACATCGACCTGCCTGCCGACTTCGACGCGCACCGGGCCGGGCACTACGAGCGTCTCGGTCAGCCGCTGGACCCGAGCGAGTTCATCACCAGCCTGCGCGGCGAGCTGGTGACGGCCCTGCGTGATCTCAACAATGCGATCGCCGCGAACGACACCGGCGGGGTCAGCATCGGCGCCCGGGCCGGCCGGCCGTGGGTCACCGTGCCGAAACTGACCAAGCAGCCCGAGCCGGCCAACCTGGAACGGATCAAGGCCGCGGTGCAGGCCCGCTGGGGAACCGTGGACCTGCTGGACTTCCTCGCCGAAGCCGACCACCACATCGGGCTCGTGGACTGCTTCCCGTCGATCGCGACCCGCGAGACAATGCCCGCCGGCACACTGCGTGCACGGCTGCTGCTGGTGCTGTTCGCGCTCGGCACCAACACCGGCATCAAGCACGTCGCCGACGGCGACCACGGACACGGCGAGGCCGCGCTTAGGCACGTACGCCGCCTCTATGTGACGAGGGAGAACCTGCGCCGGGCGATCACGACCCTGGTGAACGCGAACTACGCCGCCCGCGACCCGCAGCTGTGGGGCGCCGGCACGGCGTGCGCGTCGGACTCGAAGAAGTTCGGCTCCTGGGAGTCGAACCTGATGACCGAATGGCACGCCCGCTACCGCGGCCCCGGGGTGATGATCTACTGGCACGTGGAGAAGGGCCGGCTGTGCGTCTACAGCCAGCTCAAGTCCTGCTCGTCCTCCGAAGTCGCCGCGATGATGGAAGGGCTGCTGCACCACGGCACCGACGTGCCGATCGAGGCCAACTACGTCGACACCCACGGCGCCTCCGACATCGGGTTCGCCTTCACCCACCTGCTCGGCTACTCCCTGCTGCCCCGGCTGAAGAACATCGGCGCGGCCCGCCTCTACCTCCCCGCCGCCGGGCCTGCCACAGCATTGCCCCAGCTGGCGAGTGTGTTGACTCGGCCGATCCGCTGGGAGCTGATCGCCCAGCAGTACGACCAGATGGTCAAATACGCCACCGCGCTGAAGCTGCGCACCGCCGAGTCCGAGCAGATCCTGCGCCGCTTCACCCGCCCCGGCCCGCAACACCCCACCTACGCCGCGCTCGTCGAGCTGGGCCGGGCCGTCAAGTCGGTCTTCGTGGCCCGCTACCTGCGCGCCGAGGCGCTGCGCCGCGAGATCAACGACGGGCTGCAGGTCGTGAAGAACTGGAACTCCGCCAACGGCGCCCTGTTCTACGGCAAGGACCGCGAACTCACCGGCGCCGACCGCGACAGCCAAGAAGTCAGCGTGCTCGCGCTGCACCTGCTGCAATCCGCGCTCGTCTACGTCAACACCCTGCTGCTGCAACGCATCCTCGCCGACCAACCCATCCAGCTGTCCGCCGAAGACCGGCGGGCGATCAGCCCGCTGTTCTGGACCCACGTGCGCCCGTACGGCAGCTTCCAGCTGCACCTGGACCGGCACCTGGACCTCGACCCGCACCCGGTCAGCGCATGACCCGCACCCCTGCCGCCGGCAAGGCGACGACCTCGCCGCCGGTCATGTCCTCGCAGCGGCGGACGCCGCCCAAGCGCAAGGCGCGTCAGCTCGCCAAGCATCTGCGTGACGAACGACCCGACTACGCCTACCTCAAAGCTGTCTTCCGCGCGTTGCGCGACGAGCTGGGCATCCAGGTGCCGCGCGAGCCCAAGACGCTGCCCTACGTGCCCAGCGAGGAGGAGATCCGCCGCTACTACCAGGCCGTCTGGCCAGCCCGCCGCGGCGGCGACATGGTGCTCATTAAAACCCTGCTCTACACCGGGGTGCGAGTCGCCGAACTCGTCGCCATCCGCCTCGACGACGTCGACCTGGACGCCGCCCGGATCCGGATCACCCACGGCAAGGGCGGCAAAGACCGCGTCGTGCCATTCCCGCAGACCTTCCGCGAAACCCTGGCCCTGCACATCGCCGACCGGAGCAAGGCCGGCGGGGCGTTCCTGTTCGAGTCGTCCTGGAAGAAGCCCTACTCCACCCGCGGCGTCCGCGCGCTGCTCGCCCGCTACGCCGCCGCTGCTGGCCTGCCGCACAACATGCCCCCGCACCGGCTGCGGCACTTCCTGTTCACCTGGCTCAAGACCCAAGGCATCGACGACGCGCTCATCCAGCCCTACAGCGGCCACGCCAGCCGCCAGTCACTCGAGATCTACAGCCGCCTCGCCCTCACCGACGCCCAAGCCAGTAAACATTCAGCCCCTGCCGGGCCGGTTCTGCGGTTTTGCGCGGCCTGAGCGCCTGCATCCACTGTGACTGGCGGTACGTGTG
>NZ_JAKDLO010000057.1 GCF_030452765.1 Intrasporangium sp. | reverse complement strand
GTATGGTGATGCCCGGCTCTCGCGCGACCGCGTCGGCGAACCGCTGGCATCGGTCCCCAACGCCGCTGGGGCAGTAGGCGGTTCCTTCGAGCCCGACTCGCACGGTGACCTCCGGGTCGGCATCGGGCAGGGCCCGGACCGCCAAGGAGCACCGGGTGCTGCCGGTGCGCATGATGCGTCCGACACAGGCGGGCGCAGCTGCCTCGCAGGCGCCCGTGACGGCCTCGAAGCCCTTGTCGGAGAAGGTCGCTCCGGTGACCTGCACGGCATAGCCCGGTGGGATGTCGGGGCTGTCGGTCTTGGTGACGATCCAGCTGACGTCGACGCACTGGAGCGCCGCGTCGGCCTCGCTGGTCGTGGAGTCCCCGCCGATCGGCAGCCGGGGAAGGCTGACCGCGACCGGCTGGACGTCATCGCGGGTGCGTGTCGGCGAGGCAGTCGTGGTCGGCTCCGGTGCTGGCGACGAGAACGTGGTCACCGACGTGAAGGTCTGCGGCGACGGCGGAGGCGGCGGCCCGGCGCAGCCCGCGAGGACCGCCGCGAGCGAGACGGTCGGGGCGAGCAGGAGCATGCCGGATCGCAGTGCCGTGCGCAGTTGGTCGTTCACGATGATGCCCCTGCCTCGACAGGCGTCGTGGTGCGGCGCGTGCTTCCACGGTGCTCCAGCGATGCCCCTGTGTCCAGCGGGTCACCGGATCACGGCACGGCGTACCCACTGTCGCGGGCATCGGTGACGAGCATGTGCCCCGGCGAGTGGGTGATGGCGATCTCGGGACGTGACTCCATGACCATCGCCTGGGGGGTCACCCCGCATGCCCAGAAGACCGGCACGTCACCCGGCTCGAGGACCGGCGGGTCGCCGAACTCCGGTGCGTCGAGATCGCTGATCCCGAGACCGCCAGGGTCACCGACGTGGACCGGAGCGCCGTGCACGGCGGGGTAGCGCGAGCTCACCCGTACGGCGTCGGCGACCTGGGCGGCCGGGATGGCCCGCATCGACACGACGAGCGGCCCACCGAGTGCCCCGGCGGAGCGACACCTTCTCGAGGTCACGTACATCGGCACATTGCGCCCTGCATCGATGTGCCGGACCGGAACTCCCGCCTCCAGGAGCGGGTGCTCGAAGGTGAACGAGCAGCCGACGAGGAAGGTCACCAGGTCCTCGCGCCAGTGACCGGTCGCGTCAGGCACCTCGGCGACGAGCTCGCCGCGCTCGTAGACCCGGTAGAGCGGCACGTCGGTGCGGATGTCGCCGGCCCCGGACTTGCCGCCGAGCACCCCGCCGCGTACCTCGCCGGAGTCGAGGACGTCGAGGATCGGGCACGGCTTGGGGTTGCGCTGGGCGAAGAGCAGCATGTCGAAGGCGAGCGCCTTCGGCACCGCGATGACGTTGGCTTGCGCGTAGCCGGCGCACCACCCCGACGTCGGGACGCTCAGCCCGGCGGCGAAGAGGCGGCGAGCGTCTCCGGGCGACAAGGCCGCCGGGTCCTCCGGCAGCGAGGGGGCTTGGTGTGTGGACAAGTTCGTGCTCATCGGTTCTCCCATCGGAATCGGACCTGCTGACCCGGTCGCAGCTGTGCAGCGCGGTCGATGTCTGCCGAGCGGACGACCCCGATCACGGGGTAGCCGCCGGTCACCGGGTGGTCGTTGAGGAACAGGACCGGCTGCCCGCCCGGCGGCACCTGGATGGCCCCGCGCACCATCCCCTCGCTCGGCAGCTCGGCCTCCGCCCAGTCGGTATGCCGCTCAACGGGCTCACCCTCGAAGCGGATCCCCTTGCGGTCGCTGCGTCCCGAGACGACCCAGCAGCTCTCGCCGAGCGCCTCGGGGCGGGCGAACCAGTCGCGGCGGGGACCGGGCAGCACGGCCAGCTCGACGGTCCCCGACCCGGGAGGTGGGACGGGAGCGACGTCGACGTTGGGGAAGGACTCGACGGCCTCGCCGACGGTGAGCCGGTCGCCCGCGGCGACCGCGGCCGGCCCGAGCCCGGACATCGTGTCGCTCGAACGCGAGCCGAGGACCGCGTGGACTGCCAGCCCGCCGCGTACGGAGAGGTACGTGCGCAGCCCGGTGGGCGGCATACCGAGCCTGAGCTCCTGGCCGTCGCGGAACGTGAACGGCGCGGCGTGCGGGACCGGACGCCCGTCGAGAGAGCCCGGGGCAGGTGCGCCGGTCAGGCACACGGTCAGGTCACCCTGGGCGCGCACGTGCAGCCCGCCGAGGGTGACCTCGAGCGCGGCGAGACCGGGGCGGTTGCCCAGCAGGCGGCCACCGAGACGGTACGAGTCCTGGTCGGCGGCGCCGGCCCGGCCCACCCCGACGGCCATGTGCCCTGGACGTCCGGCGTCCTCGAGCAAGGTGAGCGGACCCGGGGCGAGGACCTCGACGAGGCTCATGAGCGGGCCGCCACGTCGACGAACTGCACCGTCGTGCCCGGCGTCAGCAGGGCGGGCGGGTCGCGGTCCGGGTCCCACAGCGGGGCGTCGGTCGTGCCGAGCAGCTGCCAGCCGCCGGGGGACTCGCGCGGGTAGATCCCGCTGAACTGGCCGGCGAGGCCGACCGCCCCGGCGGGCACCCGCGTGCGAGGCTCGGCGCGGCGCGGCACCTCGAGGCGGGGGTCACCGCCGACGAGGTAGGCGAACCCGGGCGCGAAGCCGCCGAACCCGACCTGCCACGACGTGCCGGTGTGGGCCGCGACGACCTGCCTGGGGGTGAGCCCGACGAGCCGGGCCACCTCGTCGAGGTCGGGGCCGTCGTAGCGGACGTGGATCTCGACAGTGCGCATGTCCGCATCGAGAGTGCGCTTGTCCTCGTCGAGAGTGCGCATGTCCGCATCGAGAGTGCGTGCCACGTCGCGCACTGCCGTCCCCAGCGCACCGAGGTCCGCGCCGGGCCGGGAGACGAGCAGGACCGTGCGGGCCGCGGGGACGAGGTCATCGACCGAGGCCCAGACGCCTTCACCGCGGCGCACGAGCGTGGCGAGGCGGGCTTCGAGGGCGAGGACCTCGCCGATGTCCGACACTTGGACGAGCAGGGCCGTGTCGCCCATGGGGAGCACCCGAGGGTGCACCGCGGAGCCGCTCGCCGACGCCGTCGGTGCGGTCGGTGCGGTCGGTGCGGGACTGGCGGCGGCAGGTATCGGGCCGGCCATGTCAGCCACGTCCCGCGAAGGGCTCGATGCGGATGTCGGCCGAGGTGAGCGCATCGCGGACCGCACGCGCCATGGCGACCGCTCCGGGGGAGTCGCCATGCGTACACAGGGAGGCGGCTCGGACCACGACGTCGGTGCCGTCGACGGCCGTGATCCGACCCTCGGTGACCAGCCGGACCATCCGGGCGGCCACCACCTGTGGGTCGGTGAGCAGCGCGCCCGGCTCGCGCCTGGATACGAGCGTGCCCTCGGGGGTGTAGCCGCGGTCCGCGAACGCCTCGCCGACCGTGGCCAGGCCGGCTTCGGTTGCTTGGCGCAGGAAGGCCGAGCCGGGCAGCCCGAGCACGGGCAGGCCGGCGTCGTAGGCGACGACGGCCGCGACGACGGCCGCCGCCTGCGCCTCGTGGTGGACGACCGTGTTGTAGAGGGCCCCGTGCGGCTTGACGTAGGCCACTCGGGTCCCGGCAACCCGGCACATCGCCTCGAGCGCGCCGAGCTGGTAGAGGACGTCGGCGGTCAGCTCGTCCGGGGCCATGTCGATGAAGCGGCGCCCGAACCCGGCCAGGTCGCGGTAGCCGACCTGCGCGCCGACGACGACGCCACGCTCGGCCGCCTGGGCGCAGGTGCGCTGCAGCGTCAGGGTGTCGCCGGCGTGGAAGCCGCAGGCGACGTTGGCGCTCGAGACGATGTCGAGCATTGCGGGGTCGTCGCCGAGCTGCCAGGTGCCGAACGACTCGCCGAGGTCGGAGTTGAGGTCGATGGCGGTCATGTCAGCCCCACAGCTTCTGCAGGCCCGCGATGGACTCCCAGCCGAGGAACAGGGTGAGCAGCCAGGCCAGGACGCCGATGCTGAGCAGCCACTTCGGGTAGACGTAGCCATGCAGCAGGTCGCGGCGCCGCCAGGCCACCCAGAGGATCGCGGTGAACCCGATCGGCAGGATCAGCCCGTTGAAGCCGCCGGCGAAGATGAGCAGCTTGACCGGCGCCTTGCCGAGCAGCAGGAAGAGCACCGAGCACAGGACGATGAAGGCGACCGTGGCGAGGTCGCGGGTCCGCTCGGAGGTGCGCTGGGTGGTCAGGAACGAGATGCTCGTGTAGCTCGCGCCGATGACCGAGGTCAGCGCTGCGGCCCAGAAGATGATGCCGAAGGCCCGGAGCCCGAACTCGCCGGCGGCGTACTGGAAGGCGCTCGCCGACGGGTTGTCCGCGGCGAGGGTGGCGCCGGCGTGGACGACCCCGAGGACGGCGAGGAAGAGGATGGCGCGCATGACGCCGGTGACGAGGACCCCGATGACGGACGTCTTCGAGATCTCGGTGGCGTGGCGCCGCCCGACCCGGCCGGAGTCGACGAGCCGGTGCGCCCCCGCGTAGGTGATGTAGCCGCCGACCGTGCCGCCGATGAGGGTCGTGATGGCGAGGAAGTTGATGCTCTCGGGGAGCACGGCGTTCTTCAGGGCGAGCCCGACCGGTGGGTGGCTCGTGACGGCGATCCAGGTCGTGAGGGCGATCATCACCACGCCGAGGATGACGACGATCCGGTCGAGGGCGGCGCCGGCCCGCTTGACGAGGAAGATGGCGATGGCGATGACCGCGGAGATCATCGCCCCGATCTTCGGCTCGAGCCCGAACATCGCGTCGGTGCCCAGGCCCGTGCCGGAGATGTTGCCGATGTTGAAGACGATGCCGCCGAGCAGGACGAGTGCCGACAGCCCCCAGCCGAGGCCGGGGACGATCCGGTTGGTCAGCTCGTTGGCGCGCAGCCCCGAGACGCCGATGACGCGCCAGACGTTCAGCTGGACCGCGATGTCGACGAGGACGGAGGTGACGATGACGAACGCGAACGCGGCCCCCATCTTCATGGTGAAGTCCGTCGTCTGGGTGATGAACCCCGGCCCGATCGCCGAGGTCGCCATGAGGAACATGGCACCGAGCAGCGCGCTGCGTCCTGCCGTTCCGGTGCCGGGTGTGTCTGTCTGCTCGGCCTGGGTCAGCTTGTCGTCCATACCGTGTGGCCTTTCGGGGTTCCGTGGTCACCTCATTGTGACCAGTCACACAACACTAGAGGATTGTGGAACAATATGGCAATACCCAAATCCAAAAACTCTTCGATGTCGTCGTAGAGTTGTCGCGTGTCCAATGATGGCCTCGCGGCAGCTCTGCAGCATCTCGACCATCTCGCGGCGATGCCCTCGGCGTCGGAACGGGTCGCGGAGGTGCTGCGGCAGCAGATCGTCGGTGGCGCCATACGATCGGGGACGCGTCTGACCGAGGAGACGATCAGCGCGCGGATCGGCTTCTCGCGCAACACGATCCGTGAAGCCTTCGGGATGCTCGTCGCGGAACGCCTGGCCGTGCGGGAGCCCCACCGAGGCGTCTTCGTCGCAACCCCTTCGCGAGGCGACATCCAGGACCTCTACGCGACGCGCCAGCTCATCGAGCCGGCCGCGCTCGAGTTCGGTCCGGGATGCTCGCCGGAGGCGGTCGCCCAGCTGCGTGCCATCGTCGTCGCGGCCCGCGAGGGACGCGATGCGGGTCGCCCGGAGGCCGTCGCCGAGGCGAACCAGCGCTTCCACCTCGCCGTGGCGCGGATGGGGCGCAGCGTCCGTGCCGATCAGCTCATGCTCGGCGTACTCACCGAGATGCGCCTCGTCTTCCACCTCATGGACGACGACCGCCGCTTCCACGAGCCGTACCTCGAGCGCAACGCAGCCATCGTCGACCTGCTCGAGCAGGACCGGCGCCCCGAGGCCGCGGCGGCGCTGCGCGAGTACCTCGCCGATGCCGAGCGGCAGCTGGTCGAGGCCCTCGACACCGACTGGGCCGATCGAGCTCGGCGATCCTGACCGAGCGGGCCGGTATACCGACCCGCTCGACCTCGAACGGTCCGTTCGGTCAACCAGTCTCGGTCAGCCAGTCGGTCAACCTGTCTCGGTCAGCCAGTCGGTCAACCCCGTCAGCCGAAGGTCTCGACCTCGTCCGGCGTCGCCCGGCGGACCACGACGCGGGTCCAGGCCCCGACGTAGAGGCGGTCGTCGTCGTCGAGCTCGCGCTTCGGGCCGACCGTGATCGGCTGGTCGGGCAGCGACCCCGACGCCGCCCCCACGAACGTGCCGTTGGACGAGGCGAGGTCCTCGACGAACCACCGCGACCCGTCCGTGGTCAGCTGGGCGTGCCGCCGGCTCACCCCTGGATCGGTCGACAGGTCGATCTCGGGGTTGGTGTTGCGGCTCGACGAGACCCGGCCGAGCAGCAGGCTGCGATGGCGCAGCGGGATGATCGTCGGCAGCCCGGGTGACGGGCACGGGTCCTCGGCCTCCTGGGTGCCGTACCAGTCGGGGTCGACCCAGACCTCGGCGACCCACTCGAACGACTCGCCCCGCTCCGGCGCGTCCGCCTCGCTGAGGGCGGCAGCAGCGGCCTGCGCGGCGCTCCCGCGCGGCATCGCGCCCGTCGTGAAGTCGTAGCCACACGCCTCGCAGAAGAGCGCGCCCTCGGAGTTCTCGGTGTGGCAGTTCGGGCACTCGAGCCCGCTCGGCGTCACTGCTGCGGGAAGCTCGGACGCGGGTGCCGGCGCGTCGAGGTCGAGGGAGGACCCGCCAGCGGGTATGCCGCTCACCCCGCTCACGCCGGTGCCCTCCTCGCCCGCCCGGGCGGCTTCGCCGGCAGGGACCCCAGGCGCGGCCGGGGTGACGGCGGACGCGTCGATGGGCGATCCGCACGTGTCGCAGTAGTCCTCGGCCTGCGATGTGTGGCCGTTGGGGCAGACCGCGCTCATCGGCGCACCCGGGTCGTCTTCGTCGAGGCGGTGTCGAGCGACATCTCGTCGATCTTGGACGCCGACTTCTTGAGCCGCACCGTCCCCGTGTCGGCGTCGTCGACCTCGACGACCTTCTTCAGCCGGGTCGTCATCTCGTCGTTGCCCGTCTCGTCGGCGAGCTGGACGGCCCGCCCGAGCTTGGCGGTCGCGACCTCGTCCTGCCCGGCGGCCTTGGCGGCCAGCCCCTCCTGGATCGCCTCGGCGAGCTCGGCCTGCCCGGTGTAGGCGGCGACTGCCGGGTCGATCCGTGTGGTCAGGGAGTCGTCGCTGGACCACTTCGCCTTGACGAGGCCCTGCGCGAGCACGTCGTCGCCGATCGAGATCTGGACCCGCGCGGCCAGCTGCTCCTGACCGATCGTCCGGGCGGGCAGGCGCACCGCGACGTGGTAGTCGCGTGACTCGTCGGTCCACGCGCCGGTCGGGTAGGCGCCGGTGAGCAGGTTGATCGGGGTGCGGCGTGCCGTGAGGTCCTCGAGCGTCGGCGAGACCTGCTTGACGAAGAGCAGCTCGGCCCCCTGGGGCACCCAGACCCGCAGCTCCGCCGAGGCGACGCCGCGCGCCATCGAGGCTCGCATCATCGCCTCGAACTCCGCCGCCATCTCCTCGGGTGCGGGGATGATGTCGACCGTGCCGAGCAGTGCCGAGGCGATCCCCCGCACCTCCTCGACCCGCCATTGGTCCCCGACGCCGCGGCAGTCGCACTGGAAGACCCCGACGCACGACTGCAGGGCGGTCTGCAGGGACGCCGCGGTCTCGCCCTCGTTGACCCCGTCGGTGAGCAGGATCGCGTGCCGCTTGGTCACGTGGGGGACGGTCTCGAAGATGCGCCGCGCCAAGGTGAGCCAGGTCCCCATCGCCGTGCCGCCGCTGGCCCGAAGCAGCTCGACGGCCCGGATCGCCTCGCCGCGGGTCTGCGGAGACATGACCGCAAGGGCGCTCTGGCGCGAGACGGGATAGACGATCTGGGCGGTGCCGTTGCCGGACACGACGGCGAACAGGGTGCCGTCGGTGATCTCCTTGAGGGCTGCGGTCGCCGCGACTCCGGCTTGCTGGACGCCGCGCCGGCCCATCGAGCCCGACGTGTCGATGAGGATCACCTCGGCAGCCGACCCGTCGGCCCGCGGCGGGCTCGCCGTCGAGCCCGCCGGCCCGCTCACCGTCGAACCTGCTGCGGCGCCGGCGCTCGTGATCCGCACGATGCCGTGCACATCCGTGCCGCCCGCGGGCAGGAACTCGTTCTGGAACACCTCGGCGGTGAAGTCAGCCATGGGTGGGCTCCCCTTCCTGGGTCGCGGTGGCGCCCGTCGCTGCTCTCGATCCTTGCCCGGCCAGTCTCGCGAGGGCAACCGTGATGTTGTCGCGACCACCCTTGTCGTTGGCGAAGTCCACCAGGGCCTGCGCGAGCCTCTCGGGCTCGTCCCCGACCGCGGCCGTCGTCGTCGCGACGAGGTCGCGAAGGTCCCCGGGCTCGGAGCAGTAGTTCCACAGACCGTCCGAGCAGACGAGCAACCAGCCCGGTGCGTGCGGAGCGATGGTCGTCAGGTGCGGGGTCAGGTCCTCGGGTGCGTCCGGGCCCAGCCACCGTGTGATCGAGTGGGCCTGTGGTCCGTTCTCGGCCTGCTCGCGAGGCACCCCGGCGCGGATCCGTTCGGCGGCGAAGGAGTCGTCCTCGCCGAGCTGGCGTGCCGGCTCGGTCGCGTCGTCGGGCAGCCAGTAGACGCGGCTGTCGCCGACGGTGCCCGCGACGAGAGTGCCGGCTTCGACGACGGCGGCGGCGAAGGTGCACGACGGTGGGTTGGGCACGGGCTCGGTGACGGTCGCCTTGACCGCCTCGTTGGCACGCAGGACGGCGGTGGTCAGGGCGCGTGCGGTCGCGGCCGCCCGCGCCTCGGGCGTCCCGACGCCGCGGGCGAGGGGCTGGGACAGCTGGTCGCGCGCCTCCTGCGCCGCGGCGAGCGAGGCGATGTGGGAGTCGGTCGCCATCGAGACGCCGTCGCAGACCACGAGCACCGCGCGGGCTCCCATCGGCTCGTCCGCACAGAGCGCCATCGCGTCCTCGTTGCGGGTATGCCGCCGGCCGATGTCGCACACGCCGGCGACCCAGGTGCTCGGTGCCTCGGTGAAGTGGTTGCGGGGGTCCGGCGGCGGGGTGCCGCAGTGGTCGCAGTAGCCATCGACGATCCGGCCCTGGCCGCACGCCCGGCACAGATCGTCCGGCTGCTCCACGACGCCGCCCGGGACGGCGCCGGTCCACCCCGTGTCGAGCGGCGACTCGTCACCCGGTGGTGCGGTCTGTGGGGTCGCCGCGGAGGCGAGCGGGTCGAGGGTGCGAGCCGCGGCCGCATTGCCGGTCAGGTCGGCCCCGCACGCCTCGCAGAAACTCGCCCCGGCGTCGTGGGGTGCTCCGCACGACCGGCAGCTCGGGAGCGCCTGCGCTGGGTGGGTCATCGGTCCGTCCCCCTGTGTCGTCGGATGCTCAGCATGGCCTCATCCCTGCGTCCTGTGGTGCCCGCTCGACCGGACGCGGTGCCCGCTCGACCCGGGATTGGTGCCCGCGCCCGATCGGGGGTTGGTGCTGCTCGAACGGAAGCGGGGGTCACAGCAGGCTCCAGGGTCGGATCGTGTTCGCCTCGTCGACGAGCCGGACCCGCTCCCCGAGCTCGGTAGTGTGCCCGGCGAGCTCGCGCAGCGACTGTTCCAGCCCGAGGCGCAGCTGCGGGACCGTCGCCTTGTGCGGCCCGATGAGGGTCTGCGCCGAGCTGCCGGCCTTCGCGACCCGGGCGAGTGCCTCCCGGTAGATCAGGGTCGTCACCTCGGCCCGATGCCGCGGGGCCATCGCGGTTTCGGCCATCATGCTCATCGCCTCGGCGAGGTCGGCCAGGTTGCGGTTGGCCCCGGTCAGCAGCTCGGCCAGGCCCGACCGGGCCGTGCGGTACGAGCTCGACTCCGGCGGGACGAGCCGGTAGGCCGCGACGGCGCCCTCGACGTCGCCTCGCCCGGCGCGGATCCGGGCCAGGCCGAAGGCCGCCATCGGCACGTATGCGGCGTCGGTGCGGGCGCAGGCGACATACAGTCCTTCGGCGACCGTGTCGTCGCCGGCCTTCTCACTCGCGTGGGCGAGGGCGAGCTTCGGGGCGAGCTCGCCCGGCACCTGGCCGTAGACCGCGTTGAAGGCGGCCTGTGCAGAGCGGAAGTCGCCGCGCTTGAGGGCCGACAGGCCCTGGACCCACACGGCCCGCCACTCCCACGGGTCGGCGGCCAGCAGCTGTCCCGCGGCGAGGTCGGCGACGTCGGTCTGTCCGGTCTCCAGGCCGGCGTGGGCCCGGGCCAGCAGCACCTCGGTCGAGTCCTTCGGCGGGCGGCTCAGTCGCATGAGCCGCTCGGTCGGCGTGCCGCCGATCGTCTGCAGCCACCCGGTCAGCGGGTCGTGCGGGTCGACCCGCAACGCCGGCAGGTTGTGCCAGTCGTCCGCGTCGTCACCGGTCCTCGGCGACTCGAACAGCAGTGAGGTGACGGTCGACGTCGCCGCGCCGGCGCCCCGGTCGATCGCGACGACCTCGCGCAGCACGCCCACCATCTGGGACCGCATCTCGTCTGCCGAGACGAAGCGGTCGTCACGGTTCGGGGCGCACGCCTTGGCGACCAGGCGGTAGAACGAGTCGTACTTCTGCAGGACGGGGTTCGAGTCCTGCGGGGGCAGGACGTTGAGGTAGGTGGACTGGTAGCCCCGGAACTCCATCGTCAGCACGACGAGCGTGCGCCCGATGGTGTAGATGTCGGAGGCGACCGACGTGCCGAGCTCGGGGACCTCGGGCGCCTGGTAGCCGATGGTGCCGAAGATCGCCGAGTCCTCGTCGTCGATCCGCCGGACGCCGCCCAGGTCGATCAGCTTCACCTCGTCGCCGACCTGGATGATGTTGTCCGGCTTGAAGTCGCAGTAGACCAGGCCGAGGTCGTGCAGGTACTGGAACGCCGGGAGGATCTCGAGGATGTACGCCAGTGCCTGGTCGACCGGCAGCGGGTTGTACGCGCCGACCTGCTGCATGCGGTGCTTGAGGATCGACTTGAGCGAGGTGCCGCCGATGTACTCCATGACGATGTAGCCGTCGTCCTGGTGCGTCACGAAGTTGTAGATCTCGACGATGCTCGGGTGCGAGACCTGGGCCAGGAAGCGCTGTTCGGCGATCGCTGCCGCGAGTGCGTCCGGGTCGGCCGAGTTGAGCAGACCCTTCAGGACCACCCACCGGTCCGAGACGTTCTTGTCCTGGGCCAGGTAGATCCAGCCGAGGCCGCCGTGGGCGAGACACCCGGCGACAAGGTACTGTCCGGCGACGAGGTCGCCGGTGTGCAGCTTGGGATCGAACGAGAACGGGTGCCGGCACGTGGCGCAGAACCCTGTCGTGCGCCCCGGCCGCCCGTCGCGGCCACGGCCGACCGGCTCTCCGCACTTGGGGCAGAACCGCTTGCCCTCCGGAACCGTCGGGTCGGTCAGCAGGGCCTTCTCGGCGTCGATCGCGGGGGCCGGGCGCACGCTCGTGATGCCGCCGCCGAGCCGGGCCGCGCGTAGCCGCTGCGAGCCGGTCAGGCGCCGGGTCGCGATGCTGCCGGCCTGCCGGGCCCGCCGGGACCCGAGGGCCGTCGCGGCAAGGTTGCTCGAGGCGGTCGACCGGGTCGAGAGCTCCGGGCCGGTACCGGCCGCCATGGTCGCCTCGTCGGCGAGCTGCACGTGCCCGACCTGGGTCGCCGGGGTGCCGCACACGTCGCAGTAGCCGTCGTCGATGTGACCGGAGCAGCCTGGCTGGTCGCACGGGGTGCCGTCGGGTACGCCGGACGCCGAGCCTGCCGGGCTCGCGGGTGCGGGCCGCGCCGGTGCGGTCGCGACCGAGGCGCTCGCGCCGGTGGCTCCGGTGGCGGCCGGCGTGACGGCGGGCACCTCGGGGGTGCTCGTCGCCGCCATCCCGCAGACGTCGCAGTAGCCGTCGACGATGGTGCCCGGACAGCCGGGTTGGGTGCACCTGGTCATGGGGCTGCCTTTCGGGAGCGGGGCCGGGTCGCCGCGTCGACATAGGCCTGGAAGGCAGCCACGAGGGCGCGGGCGCGGTCGAGCCGGACGGGGGCTGTGGCGAGCACGTCGTCGAGCCGCGCTCCCAGCTCGTCGAGGTCGTCCTTGCTCTCCGGCGTCAGATGGGCGCTCGCTGCCATCGCGGCGACGGCTCCCACGAGGCCGACGATCTCGTCGCGCTCGGCAAGGCCGGCGGCATACGCCGCGTGGGCGAGGTCGAGCGCGCGCGCGACCCGATCGAGCCGGTGGCGGTATGCCGCCAGCTCGGCCGGCGCCTGTGGCACCGGTCCCAGCGCGCGCACGTTCGGGATGGCCAGGTGCGGGGCCGGATCGATCGCGGCCACGCAGGCCCGCTCGAGCGCGCGGATCGCCTCGGCGCGCGCGTCGAGCTCGGCGACCCGCTGGGTCTGGCGGGCCCGGTCCTTGCGGGCCTCGGTGCGCTGGGCGGCCGCGACGATGAGATCGCGCTCGAGGACTGCGGCGTCGATCTCGAGAGGTGCGATGATGCCGCCCGTGTCCGCTCCGCGGCGGGCGCGCTCGGTCAGGTCGAGCAGGCGCCGGTCGAGCCGGCCGAGCGAGGTGCCGGCCGCATCCCGCTGGCTGCCGGTGGGGACGAGCGGCAGCTGGTCGCGGATCCGCTCGAGGGTCTGGCGCAACAGGGTGATCCGTTGGCTCGCCTCGGCGACACCGGGAGCCAGCGAGGCCCGGGCCTGCAGGGTGCGCGTCAGCGAGTCGAGCAGTCGGCAGGCCTCCGGCAAGCTCACCGCGAGCGAGCCGGCGCCCGGGACGGAGAGCGACTCGGTGACGGCGCCGCCGAGCCGGCCGTGGATGAGCGTGGAGAGCCGCTCGGCCTCCGCCGGGCCGACGCGGCCGCCGTCGAAGACGGTCTCGAGCAGCAGATGACGGTCGTTGATCGCCTTCCAGAAGGTGAGGGCCACGGTCAGGTCGGTCGTGATCGCGGCCTGCTCGTCCGGGGTGAGGCGAAGCACCGCGGCATCGACGGCGTCGAGGTCGGCGCGGCGCTGGCCCACCCAGACGCGCAACGCGCCCAGGTAGGTCTGGGCGGCGGCCGGGTCGACCGGGACGCCGAGGGCACCGGGCGCCGGCGGCGCGAGGAGCGCGTCGCCGAGCGGTGCCTGGGCAGGGCTGGTCATGAGCGGCCGTACACCGCCTTCGGCGGAGCCGGCGCTTTGCCGAGCACGCTGCGCAGCCACCGGTCGTAGATCGCCGTCCACCGGCCGTCCGTCATCATGTCGGCGAGCAGGCGGTTGACGTAGCGCACGAGGTAGGTGTCCGCCCGGTTGAAGGCGAGGCCGTACGGCTCGTCGCTGATGGCGGGGGCCGACGTGACGACGGCATACGGGTCCTGTGCGGCCAGGCCGGCCAGCACGATGTCGTCGCCGGTGATCGCCTCGACCTTGCCCTGCTGGAAGAGGGCGAGGCAGCCGGTGTGTGTCGCGGCGGTGACCGGGATCGGACCGTTGACCTTCTTGAGGTTGGTCAGCGACGAGGTGCCCGCGGGCGCGCACACCCGTTGCCCCTTGAGGTCCTCGAGGGTCTTGGCCGGGTTGCCCTTGGCGACGAGGACCTTCTGCCCCGAGTGGTAGTACTCCGCGGAGAACGCGACGTGCTGCCAGCGGTCGCAGGTGATCGTCATGTTGCGGGCGACCATGTCGATCTGGCGCTTCTCGAGCAGTGGGATGCGGTCGGCGGCCGTGATGACCCGTAGGCGGATCTTGCCCGGGTCGCCCAGAAGGCTGCCCGCGACAGCCTTGGCGATGTCGATGTCGAAACCCTCGATCTCGCCCGAGAGCGGGTTGCGCGAGCCGAAGAGGTAGGTGTCCGCAGAGACCCCGACGACCAGGTGGCCGTGGTCCAGGATCGTGCGGACCGTCTTGTCGGTGATGGCGGACCTTGCGGGGATGCTCGGCAACGGGTCGTAGGTCTGCAGGGGGTTGTCGCAGGTGACGGGCGGGGTGGGCGCCGGTGCCGAGCCGGACGGCGCCGCGGGGGGTGTCGGGACCGGCGTCTCGGCGTAGGTCACCCCGGTGCAGGCGGTCAGGCTCGCCAAGGCGGCGGTGGCGAGCAGCGCGCGGGCGGTGCGGTGGGTGCGGCGATTGCGGTGGGTACGGCGTGCACCGCCGCGACGGTCGGGACGCGCGGCGGGGCTGGGGGCCGAGGCGTGCTGCGGGCTCGTGGTCACCGGTACTCCTCGATCCGCTTGCCCATACCCCGGATGACCAACCAGCAGGCGATGAGCGACAGCAGGGCGATGCCGGCGGCGTAGGCCGGCGCGGCGCCGCCGAGCCCGTCGATCCGCTGGATCGCGGTCTGGCTGGCCTCGTCCCGGGCCGCCGCGACGGCCTTGTCGAACTCGGCGAACCGGGCGCTCGGTGCGGTGGCCTTGGGGTCGGTCGCGAGCGCGACGGCGCCGTCCCAGCTGCCGCCGTCGTCCAGCTTACGGATCTGCTGGTGCCCGCCGACGTAGGCCTGCCACTGCTTCAGCAGGGCGGTGCTGTAGCCCGTCAGGGCCTTCTCGACGGTCGTGGCGTTCTGCTGCCAGGCCTTCTCGTAGGACCCGCCCGACCCCTGCTTGACGAGGGTCAGGCTCTCGTTGGCGCGTGCGTCGTTGGCCGCGGTGCTGACCTTGGCGAGCAGGACGGTGTCCTGGTACTGGTTGGTGCGCACCGCGGTGGCGGTCGCTGCGACCGTGCCGATCGTCGACAGGGCGACGACCAGGGCGAGCGCGAGCAGCACGATCGCGACCGAGAGCGGCGCGTTGAGGTACCGATGCGTCCGGCGGGCGAGCCAGACGGCGATGCCGAGCAGGACGAGGACCGAGCCGACGCCGACCAGCAGCAGCCCGCTCGAGTCGGCCCGGTCGAACTCGGCCTGCGCGCGGCCCTCGTTGGACTTCACGATCGCGTCGAGGATCGGTATCGCGTCGCTGCGCAGGCCGGCGCTCGCCTGGGTCAGGTAGGTGGCGCCCACGGGCAGGCCGAGGCGGTTGTTCGAGCGGGCCTGCTCCACGAGCGTGGCGTAGGACTGCACCTTGACCGCCAGCGCCGCGAGTGCGTCGGCATCGGCCGGCTGGGCCGCCGCGGCCTGCGTGATCCCCTGGGCGACGGAGGTCATCGCCCGGTTGTACTCGGCTCGCTGCTCGGTCGGCTCGAGACCGCCGACCAGGAAGGCGTTCGTGGCCAGGGCGTCGGCGCGCAGGAGGTCGACCTGCATCGTCTGGGCGCGCACCACCTGCGCGATGTTGGTGGCGGCCCGGTCGGCCGCGGCGCGAGAGCCGATGAGCGCCTGGGCGCAGACGGCACCGAGGACCAGTGCCACGATGACGGCGACGGCGCCGAGCAGACGCATCCGACCGGGAGTGCCGTGGACGAGGGAGCGCACGGCGTTGCGGGCCTCGGTCGCCGTCCGGGGGGCGGTCGGCAGCGAGCCCTGGATCGTGCGCGGCGCGCTCACGCTCATCCCTCATCCTCCGTCGCGGTGGTCGTGCTCGACCCTGCCGGATCGGATGCGCCGCCACCATCCGGGGTTGCCCTGACCGGGCCCTGATCGCCGGCTGGGACCGGGCTGGGCCCTTGGTCGGGCGATGGGCCTTGCGCGGGGGAGGGGCTTTCGTCGGTTGCCGGCTCTTCGGCGGGCGGGGTGGGGTCGGGGTGCTCGGTGAAGTCGTCGGCGATGAGCAGCCGCAGCTCGTCGCGGGTGGGGGCGATGACGTCCTTGAGCCGCCAGGCGTGGCGGGCGACCGCCGCCTCGAAGAGGTTGCGGGCGAACCGGCCGTTGCCGAAGGCGGGTGTCCGCGGGGTCGCCTCGAAGGTCTGGCGCACCCGGCGCTCGGCGTCCTCGGTCAGCTCGTAGTCCGCGGCGGTGGCGATCGAGACGAGGATCGCGAGCAGCTCGTCGTCGGAGTAGTCGTCGAACTCGATCGTCGTGGTGAACCGGCTCGCGAGACCAGGGTTGCTCGCGATGAATCCGGCCATCGGGTCGGGGTAGCCGGCGACGATCAGGACGAGGTCCTCGCGGTGGTCCTCCATCTCCTTGACGAGGGTGCCCACCGCCTCCTGCGCGTACTGGTCGCCGGTCAGGCTGTACGCCTCGTCGATGAACAGCACCCCCCCGACGGCGCGGGCGCACACCTCGGCGGTCTTGATCGCGGTCTGGCCGACGTAGCCCGCGACGAGCTCGGACCGGTCGACCTCGACGAGCTGGCCCTCGTCGAGCAGCTCGAGCGCCTTGTAGATCGAGCCGACGAGCCGTGCCACCGTCGTCTTGCCGGTGCCGGGGTTGCCGACGAAGATCAGGTGCCGCGAGAGCCGGTTCTGCTTGAGACCGGCCTCGACCCGCAGCTTCTCGACGGTGAGCAGGGCGACCTGCCGGTGCACCTCCTTCTTGACCCGGTGCAGGCCGATCATCGCGTCGAGCTCGGCGAGCAGCTCCTCGACCGTCCGCTCCGGCTCCGCGGGCTCCCCGGGAGCCTCCGCAGCGGGCTCGCTCGTTGGGTCTGCCTGCGTGGCAGCAGGATCCATGCGATTGGGTATGCCGCTCAGCTCGCTCGGCGTGTCAGCCACGGGCCCGGTGGGCTGGGGCTGGGGGCCGAGGCCCCACGAGCGCAGCACTGCATCGGTGCCGGGCCCGGCGGGCAGCTGCGGGAGCAGCCCCGTGGGCCGGGCGCTGCCCAGGTCGGGAGCGGGGAAGGTGGGCGCGGGTGCCGACGGGACGCCGCCGGGACGTGCCGGTCCGTGGGTCGCGCCGAGGTAGGCCGCCGAGGCCGCGGCGGCGTTGGCGGTCACCGTGATGCTCGGCTCGCCGAGGGTGCACGCGGCCGCGGCGACTTCGGTCAGGGCGCTCGCGTAGTCCTGCGCGGCCGGGTGCCGGGCAGCGACCAGTGCGCTGAGCAGCGCAGTGGGGTGCTCGCGCCAGCGGCGCCCCCGGACGGCTGCGTCGAAGAACATGCGGTTGACCGCCGCCAGCCCGCTCGTGCCCGGCGCGGCGGCCTCGATCCACTCGCTCGGGGCGCCGGGCGCCGACTCGGCGAGCGCGGCGGCCACGCGCAGCCCCTCGTCCCGCGCCGCTGCGGGGTCGAAGCCCGCACCGCGGGCGACCTGGGCGATCCCGGTGAGGCTCTGCTCCAGGGCAGACACTGACGTCATCTCGCTACTCCGGGGGTGCCAGGCGGCGGGGGAGGGGCTCGCGGCCGGAGCCGCTGCCCGGGTCGCCGGTCAGGTCGGTGCCCGAGCCCGGCGGCACGCCGTGGTGCGCGTCATGGCGCTCGCCGGGAGGCATCGTCTGCGGGGTCGGGTCCGGCGCGTCGAGCCCGAGGGACCCGCCACCGGAGCCCGCCCCGAACTTCTGCTCGAGGAACTGCCCGTGCACGATGATCGCCTCGGCGTCGGCCCGCAGCACGGCGTCATACACCTTGTCCATCGTCGCACCGAGCAGGTCGAGCTGGTCGACGAGGAGCATCACCGAGCTCTTGCCGTTCGCGATCGGGCGGGTGTCGGCCCAGTCGCGGGGCAGCCGCAGGTAGTTGCCGATCGCGACGGGCAGGTAGTCGGTGGCGGTCGCCATGACGCTGTAGCCCTGGGCGCTGCCGATGCCGAGCTCGGCGAGCCGGGGAACCGTGTCACGCACGATCCGGGTCACCCGCAACAGCCGGGACAGCACGACGCCGGGGACCTGCCCGTCGCGGGCCTGCTGTTCCACCCCGGCGAGCGCAGCGCGCAGCTGGTCCTCGCTCGGCGGCCCCGGGCGCAGCGGGACCGGTGCTTCGGGCTCGCCGCGCCCGAACCACGATCGGATCCCCACCCTGCATCGTCCCTTCGTCGTTCGTCGGCCCGGCTGCTCGGTCGGCCGGTGCGGTCAGTGCGTCGTTCCGCGAACCGCTCAGCGGTGCGACCCGCCGAGGTCGAGGGCCCCGCCCCCGGCACCGGCGGCCTGTCGCTGGTCGTGGGCCGCGACCCGGTCGAGGTAGTCCCGCGACTTGGCGACCTCGGTCTCGAGCGTGCCGATCGTGGCGGCCATCGTGTCGAGCGCCTTGACCTTGAAGGTGTCGATGGCGTCCATCGTCTCGTAGATGTTGGCGAAGGCCCGCTGGAGCTGCTCGATCCCGATCGTCGAGCTGGCCGACTGCTCCTGGATCCGGGCGGAGTTGCTCTTGAGCATCTCGGAGGTCCGCTCGATCAGGCCCGAGGTCGTCGTGTTGAGCGCGGTGATCTGGTCCAGGACCAGCTGCTGGTTGTTGAGGGCCTGCGCGACGATGACCGCCGTGCGCAGCGCCGACACGGTCGTCGTGGTGGCCCGGTCGACACCCTTGATGAGCTCGATGTTGTTCTTGATGATGATGTCGATGGCGAGGTAGTTCTGGATCGACACCGCGAGCTGGGTCAATAGGTCCTGGTGCTTCTGCCGCACGTAGAACAGCACGTCCTGGCGAAGCACCTCGGCCTTCTCGTGGTCGGTGGCGTCGAGGGTCGCGATCTCGGCGGACAGCTTCGCGTCGAGCCGCTCGGCGACGTAGACGTACTGGTTGAGCCGGCCCATCGACTCCCAGAGCGCCTTCTTCTCGAGGTTGAGCGCGACGTTGTCCTTCTGCAGCTCGTCCTGGCCCGACTGGAGCGAGTGGATGACGCCGTTGAGGTGCTGCTGAGCGGACTGGTACTTGCGGAAGTAGTCGGTGACCTTGTCGCCGAACGGGATCATGCCGAGCAGCTTCTTTGCCCCGGTGGCCTGGCTCGGGTCGAGGTCCTCGACGGTGCGGCGCAGGTCGAGCAGGGTCTTGCCGACCTTCGAGCCTTGCGAGAGCGCTCCCTCGTTGAGGGCCTTGACCGGCATCCGGAGCATCCGGTTGGACGACTCCGCGGCGAAGCGGACCTCGTCGTTGCCCATGGTGCGCACGTCGGCCGCCTTGGCCTCGAACTGGGGCGAGCGGGGCTCGGCCTTCAGGAGCGAGTCGAGATAGCCGTCGACCTTGGCATCCAGGCCCGGCAGGGCCGACTCGGGGACGGCCGGGGCCATCTTCGGCGCTGCCGTCTCGACGACGAGCTGCGGCGGTGCGGGCGCGGTCAGGGTGAGGCCCTCCGGCGGTGCGAGCGGAGCGGGTGCGGCCGCCGCGGCCTGGGCACCGGTCGGCTGGTCGGTCATGAGGTGTGTGTCCTTCCCCTTGTCTCCGGCCCCGTACCCGACGGGAGCCGGCAAACCGAGCCCGCTGGACGGCATACGGCTGCTCAACGGGGCGTAACGGCCACTCTACGGTGCGCGCGGGGTCGGTGAACCGTCACCTGCTGGAGTTCGGAACGGGTGGACCGCGACCCGAAGTCAGGGGAGGTTCCGGGTCGCGGCCACGCTTTGGGGACCCCACGCCCGATGAACGCATGGGGGCTGGGGGTGTGTTCCCGCCGGGTCGGTTCGCGCCTGTTCACACGAACTGCCAGGACCGCTTCGACAGTCCGAACCAGAAGCCGTCGATGACGCTGCTGTTCTCGAGCCCACCGGACTCGTAGGCGGCGCCGAGGGTCACGAAGAGCGGCGCGAAGTGCTCCGTGCGCGGGTGTGCCTCGCGGGCGGCCGGGGCCCGGGCGAGGAAGTCGAGCAGTGCGTCGACGTCGCGGGCGGCCATCGCCTCGCGGGCCCACTGGTCGAACTCGGCGCTGGCCTGCGGCGGGGTGCCGTCCGGGTCCTCCCTCGGGTGGAACCAGCGCAGGTTGTGGGTCGTGAAACCCGAGCCGACGATGAGCGTGCCCGCCTCACGCAGCGGGGCCAGGCGTCGGCCGATCTCGAACAGGCCCCTCGGGTCGAGGGTCGGCATGGACAGCTGCAGGACCGGCACATCGGCGGCGGGGAACATCTCCTTGAGCGGGACGTACGCACCATGGTCGAGGCCGCGCGACTCGTCGCGGTGCACGGGGGTGCTCGCGGCATGGCCAGGGGTGGTGAGCAGCTTCGTCACGTCATCGGCGAGGGCCGGGGCCGGCGGGGCGTCGTAGGTGACCTCGTAGTACCGCAGCGGAAAGCCCCAGAAGTCGTAGACGAGCGGGGCCCCGGTGCTCGAGCCGAGCGTGACGGGGGCGTCCTCCCAGTGCGCGGAGACCATGAGGATGTTCCGCGGCTTCTCGAGCGCCTCGGACCACTGGGCGAGCTCGGCCGTCCAGCGGCGGTCGTCGGCAAGTGGCGGCGCGCCGTGGCTCAGATAGATGACGGGAGCACGATCCTGCATGGGCACACCTCGTTCGATCGAACGCTGAAGTCGACAACCCGGATGCTCGACCCAGAATTCCCTCGCGGCCAGTACCAACCTGGACTGCGACCCGTCGGCGCGCCGAGCCGCGGCCGGTGGATCGTGCTCTCACGATATGTTGCCGGGAGCAGCACCGACGCCAAGTGTCGGAGCCCACATTCTCAAGGAGCGCTCATGTCCGACCTCATCGTCCTCGGCTATGACAACCACGACAACGCGAAGGCGGCCTACCAGAAGGTGCTCGACCTCCAGCGCGACTTCGTCGTCGGCCTGAAGGGGCTGGCCGTGGTGAGCGTCGATGCGGAGGGCAAGCGGCACGTCGACACGCCCGGCAAGATCGTCGGGGTCTCCGCGGCGTCCGGCGCCTTGTGGGGCATGCTCTTCGGCCTGCTCTTCCTCGTTCCCGGGTTCGGCCTGCTCGTGGGCGGGCTCATGGGCGCCGTCTCCGGCAAGCTGGCCAAGTCGGGCATCGACAAGGCGTTCAAGGAGCGGGTCGAGAGCATGCTCGAACCGGGCAAGGCGGCGGTCGTGATCATGGCCACCAAGATCACCGAGGACAAGTTCTCCGCGGCGATGTCCAGCTTCGGTGGGACGGTCCTGCAGACGTCCCTGTCCGACGAGGACGAGCAGGAGCTCGCCGCGGAGCTGGCCGGGACCGAGTCCTGACCGTCGACCGCGGCGGCCACGTACCCGGGCTTCTTCCTGGCCGCCCCGGGTGGCGCGCTCCTGTTCGTGATCGGGCTGTTCATCGTCCGCAACCCGGTCCTCGGCGCCGCCACCCTGACATTGCTGGCCGGCTCGCTCTTCTTCGCCAGCGGCCTGACCCGCATCGTCACCGCCGTGCAGTCCAGTCAGAGCCGGTGGATCGTGCTGATCTCCGGCGCGGTCTCGATCCTGCTCGGCGTGTGGGTGCTGTTCAACTTCAAGGCAGCCACGGTGAGCCTGCTCGGCACCCTGCTCGGCATCCAGACCCTCGTCGAAGGCATGCTGCTGATCGCTGTCGGCCGGCTGCGGCCGACCGTGGAGGCCCCGAAGGAGGCCCCTGCCACCTGACCGTTCATCTGTAAGGACCACCCGAACCCCCTCGGCAGGTAGCGACCGAGGGGGTTCGGTGCGTCGCTGGTGGCAGCTCCGCTCTCAGCGGGGCTCGCCGAGCACGATCTTCGCGTCGCTGCGTTTGCCGTCGCGCCAGACCGTGACGGCCACCGTGTCGCCGACGCTGCGGGTGAGGGTCTTGACGACGAGCTGCTCGACCGACTGGGCCGGTTGGCCCTCGACCGCGACGATGACGTCGCCGGCCCTGATGCCGGCCTGCTCCGCCGGGCCACCTGGGGCGACCCCGGTGACGAACAGGCCCTGCGGCACGGTGTCGCTCTCGACGACGAGCGGTCGTGCGGTGAGGCCGAGGTCCGGGTGCATGGCCCGTCCCGAGGTGATCAGCTGGTCGGCGATCGGCTTCGCCAGGTCGACCGGGATGGCGAAGCCGACGCCGACACTGCCGCCCCCGGCGCTGCCTTCCGGGCTGGGCACGACGGCGATGGCGGTGTTTATCCCAACGAGCGCGCCGCCGCAGTCGACGAGCGGTCCGCCGCTGTTGCCCGGGTTGATCGCGGCGTCGGTCTGGATCGCGTCGACCAGGTGTGCGGCGGGGCCGGTCTCGGACGGCACCGACACGAGGCGCCCCAAGGCGCTGACGATCCCCGTCGTGACGGTGCTCGACAGGCCGAGCGGCGCGCCGAGCGCGACGACCGGCTGGCCGATCCGCAGCGACTCCGAGGAGCCGATCCGGATCAGCGGCCGGTCCTTGCCCTCGTCGCCGGCCCTGAGCACGGCCAGGTCGGTGGACGGGTCACGGCCGACGATCGTCGCCTCGCTCTGTGTTCCGTCGGAGTACTGGACGGCCACGGTGCCGCCGCCGCCGGCCACCGAGGAGATGACATGGTCGTTGGTCAGGATGTACCCTCCGGACCGGACCAGCTCACCGGTGCCGTTGCCGGAGCCGGACCGTCCCGACGTCAGGACGGTCACGACGGACGGCAGCGTGCGGTCTGCCACCACGGTGCCGCGGCAGACGCGCTCGTCCGTCGGGGACAGGCTGGAAACGGTCAGCGCGCCGATCGCGCCGCCGACCAAGCCCGACGCGAGCAGCGCCGCCATCGCGGCCCCGCGCGACCAGGGTGTCCGGGTGTTCGGCGCCTCTTCGGGATGGGTGCCGTCGGGACCCACCTGCTCGGGCGGGGTCGACTGACGTGTCTGCCCTGCTGGTGTGGCCTGCTGCGGCAGGTCGGCGTCATCCGGCATCGGTGCGGGTCCTCTCGTGTCCGGCGACGAAGGATGTCCGCCGTGCGTGGCTCGTCAGCGCAGCAGTTGCGCCTTCTTGACCTCGAACTCCGCCTCCGTCAGCACCCCTGCGTCGCGTAGCTCGCCAAGCTGGCGCAGCTGGTCGATCAGAGTCTGCGTGTCGAGGA
>NZ_JAKDLO010000219.1 GCF_030452765.1 Intrasporangium sp. | reverse complement strand
CTGGCTCCGGCCTGGCTCCGGCCCGATCATTCGAGCGCCCATGGGCTCGCGCGGCATACCCGCAGTTCCGCCGGACGACCACGATCTTCGGCAGGTCAGCACCTGGGTGCTCAGCGAGCGTCGTGGAGGCGAATAGGGGTCGTTCGGCGTCGCGGCGAAGCGCTGTCGGGCGAGCGGCCGGATCCCGAGCACAGGGTGAACCCGTCATCGCCTGGACGAGTGCGTCGCATCGCCAGGTGCCGACAAGCCTGGGTTCAACGAGGCCGGCGGCGCCCGAGGACCCATCTGCGCAGCAGGTTCCGGGCGGTGCCCCAGACCCCGTGCCGGAAGAGCAGGACGATGACGACGAAGATCGCGCCGGTGATCAGGCCGATCCCGTCGAACCCGGACGAGGCGAGCGAGTCCTCCAGGGTGACGACGATGCCGGCGCCGACGATTCCGCCCCACAGAGTCCCGATCCCGCCGAGCACGGTGATGAGCACGACCTTGCCGGACGTCGTCCAGACGAGCTCCTGCAGCGAGGCGAACCCATGGCTGATCGCGAAGACACCACCGGCCAGCCCGGCGAGCCCGGCGGAGATGACGAACGCCATGATCTTGTACTTCTCGACGTCGTAGCCGAGGGCACGCGCCCGGGCGGGGTTGTCGCGGATGGCCGTGAGGACGCGCCCGAACGGCGAGTTGACGACCCGCCAGGCGACGAAGATGCCGGCGACGATGATGAGCAGACCGACATAGTAGAAGTAGAACGAGTCGGTCTCGATGGCCTCCACGCCGAAGAAGCTCTTCGGGATGCCCTGCAGGCCGTTCTCGCCGCCGGTCAGGCCGCGCCACTGGTTGGCGATGAAGTAGAGCATCTGGGCGAACGCAAGGGTCACCATCGCGAAGTAGATACCGGTCCGACGGACCGACAGGTAGCCGATCGGGACGGCGATGAGCATCGCGAAGACGGCGCCGCCGAGGATCGCGATCGGGAACGGCAGCCCGGACTTGATCGCGATGATGCCGGTGCAGTAGGCCGAGCCACCCCAGAACGCCGCGTGCCCGAAGCTCAACAGGCCGGTGTAGCCGAGCAGCAGGTCGACGCTGATCGCGAAGAGGCCCCAGCACATGATGTCCATCGCGACGGGGGGATAGATGTACCACGGCAGCAGCAGGACGACGAGAAGGCCGAGGAGCAGCAGCAGAGCGCGCCACGGGCCGCGCCGCGGGATGACCGAGGCCTGCGCGAGGTCGAGCTCCTTCGATGGGGTGGTCAACTCGGTGCTCATGCCTTCTGTCGCGCCTCTTCCCGCCGCTGCGGGCCGCCCACGCGGAGCGTGGGACCCGCCTCGCCGGCGCTCGGTCGGGTCCTCGCGTCGGTCGGTGCTCATGCGGTCTCCTCCCGTCCGAAGAGCCCGGAGGGCCGGACGAGGATGACGATCGCCATCAGGACGAAGATGGCGATCTGGGCGTAGGCCGGCGCGTAGGCGACGCCGTAGGCCTCGACGAGACCGACGAGGAAGCCGGCGACGACGGCGCCGAGGATCGAGCCGAGGCCACCGATGACGACCACGGCGAACAGGACGATGACGAAGTTGCTGCCCATCTCCGCGGTGATCGCCCGGAACGGCGCCGCGAGGACCCCGGCGAGCCCGGCGAGGGCTATGCCGAAGCCGAAGACCGGAGTGACCCAGAGGCCGACGTTGATGCCCAGCGCCCGGGTGCGCTCCGGGGCCTCGGTCGAGGCGCGGACGATCATGCCGACGCGGGTCTTGGCCAGCAGCAGCCAGGACAGCAGGCAGATGGCGACAGAGAACAGACACGCGAAGACCTGGTAGGCGGGCAGGCCGACGCCGGCGACGGTGATCTGGCCGCTCAGCCCGGCCGGCACCTCGTACGGCAGCCCGGAGACGCCGTATCGGCGCTTGACGGCCTCGACGAGCACGAGCGCGAGGCCGAAGGTGAGCAGGAAGTTGTAGAGCGGGTCGAGCTGGAGCAGCCAGCGGACGAGCAGGCGCTCGATGAGCACCCCGACGCCGAACATGATGACGGGAACGACGAGCAGGGCAACCCAGAAGTGGATGCCGACCTCGGCCAGCAGCACAGCGGCGATGACGGCACCGAGCATGTAGCAGGCGCCGTGCGAGAAGTTGACGACACCGAGCACGCCGAAGATGACGGCGAGCCCGAGGGCGGACAGGGCGTAGAAGCCGCCGGCCGCCAGGCCCTGCAGGGTGTACTGGACGAATGCGCTCATGTTCACCGTTCGATCGAGTGATGGTGCGCTGCCCGACCGGCCACGGGCCGCCGGGCGGACAGCACACGGATCGGTCGGTCAGCCCATCTTGCAGGCGGGGTTGGCGTCGCCGTACGCCTCGGCTGCGGGGATCGTCTTGACGATCTTCTCGAGGTCCCACTCCTCGGTCACCTGGTCGGGTGACTTGACCTCGGCGAGGTAGACGTCGTGCGTGACGTTGTGGTCGGCCGCGCGGACCTCGCCGTTGCGCAGGAAGACGTCGTCGATCTTCTTGCCCTCGAGCTTGGACACGACGGCATCGGCGTCGTCGGTGCCCGCCTCCTGGATCGCCTTCAGGTAGTTCAGCGCCGCCGAGTAGTTCGCCGCGTGCGCGAACGACGGACGGGTGTTCGTCTTCTCCTTGAAGCGGTCGGCCCACTTGCGGTTCGTGTCGTCGAAGTTCCAGTACCACGGCTCGGTGAACTGGGTGCCGGCGAACTGGTCTGCGCCGAGCGAGTGGATGTCGGTGATGAACATCAGCCCGACGGCGAGCTGGACCTTGCCCTTGACGGAGCTCTGGTTGAACTGCTTGACGAAGTTGATCAGGTCACCGCCGGCGTTCATCGTGCCGATGACGTCGGGGTTGCCCTGACCGGCCTTCGTGATGAACGTCGCGAAGTTGTCGTTCGGGAACGGCGTCGGGATCGACTCGCCCACCGTGCCGCCGTTGGCCTTGATGACCTTGGTGAACGACTTGTTCATGTCCTGCCCGAACGCGTAGTCCGGGTAGACGATGTTCCACCTCTTGCCGCCCGCCTTGGTGATCGTGCCGGCGGTGCCGTTGGCGAGCATGGCCGTGTCGTAGGCCCAGTGGAACGTGTACTTGTTGCACTGATCGCCGGTCAGCGCGGTCGTGCCGGCACCGACGTTGATGTAGAGCCGCTTCTTCGCCTTGGCCTGGGTCGCGACGGCCAGGCCGGCCGCGGAGTTCGGCACGTCGAGGATGATGTCGGCCTTCTGCCGGTCGTACATCTCCTGGGCCTTGGAGTTGGCGACATCGGCCTTGTTCTGGTGGTCGGCCTGGATGATCTCGATGTCCTTGGCGACGGCCTTGTCGCCGTACTTGGCCTTGTAGTCGTCGATCGCGAGCTGGATGGCGACGGCGGAGTTCGGACCGGACAGGTCCTTGTAGACGCCCGACTGGTCGTTGAGCAGGCCGATGACGACCTTGCCGTCGCTCAGCTTGCTGTCGCCGCCGCTCTGTGGGCCGCCGCCCGCTCCGCCGCCGCATGCGGCGAGCGCGAGAGATGCCGCGGCCGCGATGGCGAGCGGCGCCGTGATTGTCCTGCTACGCATGTCCCCTCCCTGGGGGTGTTGATGGTTGGCCCCGGCGTCACATGCCGAGATAGGTGAGCAGCTCGCTCTCCCGGTCCTGGAACTGCCGGTTGTCGAGGTGTTCGACGACCCGGCCCTGCGCGAGCAGGTAGTGCCGGTCCGCCACCGTGGCGGCGAACTTGACGTTCTGCTCGACGAGCAGCACGCCAACCCCCTGACCCTTGATCTCGCGGATGATCTCGCCGATGCGCTGGACGATGACCGGGGCCAGGCCCTCGCTCGGCTCGTCGAGCAGCAGCATGCGGGCGCCCATCCGCAGGACGCGGGCCATGGCGAGCATCTGCTGCTCGCCACCGGACAGCTTCGTGCCCGGGAAGTCGCGGCGTTCGTGCAGCACCGGGAAGGACTCGTAGACCCGCTCGATCGGCCAGGCCTCCTCGTGCACGACAGGTGGCAGGAGCAGGTTCTCCTCGACCGACAGGGTCGCGTAGATGCCCCGGTCGTCGGGCACCCAGCCCACGCCGAGTCGGGCCCGCGCGTCGGCGGTCCGCCTGGTGATCTCGAGGCCCTCGAAGGTGACCGACCCCCGCGTCTGCTTGTGCAGCCCCATCACGGAGCGGAGCAGGGTCGTCTTGCCGGCTCCGTTGCGACCGACGAGCGTGACCACCTCACCGCTGCCCACGTCGAGGCTGACGTCCGACAGGACCTGAGCCTCGCCGTACCAGGCGGACAGGCCGACGACCTCGAGCAGGGGCCGTCGGGGGGCGCCGGCGCGGGGCTGCGACGTGACGACCTCGGTGCGCTCAGGCATGGGACTCCCCCAGGTAGGCGGTGACGACGCGCGGATCGACGCGAACCTCCTCGTAGGGGCCCTCGGCAAGGATCTGCCCCGCCTGCAGGACCGTGACCCGGTCGGCCAGCGAGCCGACGACATGCATGTTGTGGTCGACGAACACGACGGTCCGCCCGATCGCGATGCTCTTGACGAGCTCGATGGTCCGGTCGACGTCCTCGATGCCCATGCCTGCGGTCGGTTCGTCGAGCAGGAGCAGCTTCGGGTCGAGGGCCATCGCGATGGCGAGCTCGAGGGCCCTCTTCTGGCCGTAGGCGAGCGCGCCCGCCGGGACCTGGGCCCGGTCGGCGAGGCCGACCTGCTCGAGCAGGTCCATGGAGCGGGCCCGGAACCGACCGAACCGGTTGACCGACTGCCAGAAGCGGGTGGTCAGCCCGGTCGGGCTCGCGAGCGCGAGCTCGAGGTGCTCTCGGAGCGAGAGCTGGTCGAACAGGCTCGTGATCTGGAACGAGCGGGCGATGCCGAGGTGGGCGATCCGCTCCGGTGGCAGGCCGGTGATGTCCCTGCCGTCGAAGCGGATCTGGCCCGAGCTCGGACGCAGGAAGCCGGTCAGCAGGTTGAACAGGGTCGTCTTGCCGGCACCGTTCGGGCCGACGAGCGCATGGACGGTGCCCGCGGCGACGGCGAGGTTGACCTTCGAGACGGCCGTGAAGCCGCGGAAGTCGCGGGTCAGGTCGTGCGTCTCGAGCAGGGCCGTTGGCGCGCTCACTGCACCTCCTGGTGCGGTCGTCGGCGGCGACCGGGTTCGGTCGACCTCGGACAGCCTAGGAGCGCGATTGCCCAGATTCACGGGTTCCACGCACACACCTCACGACCACGTATGGCGCCACGCCACATCCTCGGTCTCGTCAGACCCAGCCGCTTCGAACGGCACGATCGACGCTCTCGAGATGGGACTGCGCTTGCGGAAGCCGACCCGTCCCGGCGCCTGATCTCGCGAGGCGGGTCAGTCCGGCGAGCCGGTCTCGAGCAGCCGGACGAACTGGATCTCGTCGAGGACCGGCACACCGAGCTGCTCGGCCTTGGCCGCCTTGGACCCGGCGCCGGCGCCGGCCACGACCCAGTCGGTGTTCTTCGACACCGACCCGGCGGCCTTGCCACCACGGCTGACGATGGCCTCCTTGGTCTCGTCGCGGGAGAAGCCCTCGAGCGAGCCGGTCACCACGAGGGTCTTGCCCGCCAGGGTGCGCTGGACCGAATCGTCGCGCTCGTCGGCCATCCGCACGTCCGCCGCGGCCCACTTGTCGACGATCTCGTTGTGCCAGTCCACCTCGAACCAGGCGCGAACGGACTCGGCGATGACGCCACCGACACCCTCGGCGGACAGGAGCGCTTCAGGTTGAGCTCTGCGAAGCTTCTCCAAGGAGCCGAACTCGCTCGCGAGCGCCCGTGCCGCGGTGGGGCCGACATGGCGGATCGACAGTGCGACGAGGACGCGCCACAACGGCTGCGACTTCGCCTTCTCCAGCTCGGCCAGGAGGCGCTCACCGTTCGCCGACAGGACGCGGCCGTGAGCGACATACTCCAGCGGGTCGGTCTTCTTCGCGGCGCGCGTGTAGAGCGCGACGCCCGTGAGGCGCTCGCGGGTCAGGCCGTACTGCCCCGCCCGGGGGCTGTCCACGGGAGGCGGGAACAGGTCGCCCTCGTCCGTGATGACCCCCGACTCGAGCAGGGCGAGCGAGCCCTCCCAGCCGAGCGCCTCGATGTCGAGGGCGCTCCGGGAGGCGAGGGCGAAGAGCCGCTCGCGAAGCTGGCTCGGGCACGACCGGGAGTTCGGACAGCGGATGTCCTTGTCGCCCTCCTTCTCGGGGGCGAGTGGGGTGCCGCAGGACGGGCACTCGGTCGGCATGACGAAGGCCCTCTCGGTACCGTCGCGCAGGTCGACCACCGGCCCGACGATCTCGGGGATGACGTCGCCCGCCTTGCGCAGCACGACCGTGTCGCCGATCAGCACGCCCTTGC
>NZ_JAKDLO010000218.1 GCF_030452765.1 Intrasporangium sp. | reverse complement strand
TGACGGTGATCGGCGACGACGGTTCGGCCCGGCCGGAGTGGGCGTCCACCGACCCCCTGCTCCGGGAGTACTACGACACCGAGTGGGGCATGCCGGTCCGCGACGAGCGCGGAGTCTACGAGCGGATCTGCCTCGAGGGATTCCAGGCCGGGCTGTCGTGGGCCACGATCCTGCGCAAGCGCCCGGCCTTCCGCGAGGTGTTCGCGGGCTTCGACCCGGACATCGTGGCGCGGTTCGGACCGGCCGATGTCGACCGGCTCATGACCGATGCCCGGATCGTGCGCAACCGGCGCAAGATCGAGGCGACGATCGGCAACGCCCGGGCCACGGTCGGGCTTCGCGACGAGGGCGGTCTCGCTGACTTCGTCTGGTCGTTCCGACCGGCCGCGACGCCCCAGCCGCGGGACCACTCGGAGGTGCCGACGTTGTCGCCGGAGTCGGTGGCTCTGTCAAAGGCCCTGCGGGGAAAGGGGTTTGCGTTCGTCGGGCCGACCACGATGTATGCCCTCATGGAGGCGATCGGCATGGTCGACACCCATCTCGTGTCGAGCCACCGCCGGGGCAGCTCCCGCGTCTGGCCCGCCTGAGCGGACCGAGCCCACCTGCGTCGTATCCTGCGCATGGGCTGTGCGTGGTCGTTGTCGTCGGGGCGACGCAAACCACGCACAGCCGGCCGGAAGCCCGTCAGAGGAAGGACTCGTAGGCCGGCAGGTCGAGCACGCCGTTGCCGGACAGGCCGATGACGATCGTCTCGTCGGTCGTCGCAGCCCGGGCCTGCGCGATGGCGCCGGCCACGCCGTGCGTCGACTCCGGTGCCGGGATGATGCCCTCGGCCCGGGCGAACTCGATCCCCGCGGCAAAGGCGTCGTCCTGCTCGACCGCGATCGCGTCGAGCAACCCCAGTTCCCGCGCGTGCGACACCATCGGCGCCATGCCGTGGTAGCGCAGCCCGCCTGCGTGGATCGGCGGGGGCACGAAGTCGTGACCCAGGGTGTGCATCTTGAGCAGCGGCGTGAGCCCGGCGACATCGCCGAAGTCGTAGCGGTACTCACCCTGGGTCAGCGACGGGCACGCGGTCGGCTCGCACGCGACGACCCGCGTGGAGGTGCCGTCGCGCAGGTTGCGGCCGATGAAGGGGAAGGACAGGCCCCCGAGGTTCGACCCGCCGCCGGCGCAGCCAAAGACGATGTCCGCGGTCTCGCCGATCGCGTCGAGCTGCTCGAGCGCCTCGATGCCGATGACCGACTGGTGCAGCAGGACGTGGTTCAGCACACTCCCGAGCGCGTAGTGGGCTTCCGGGTCTGTCGCCGCGGCCTCGACGGCCTCGGAGATGGCCATGCCGAGCGACCCGGTCGTGTCAGGGTCCTTTGCGAGCATGGCCCGGCCCGCCTCGGTCAGGTCAGAGGGCGACGGGTGGCAGCTAGCGCCATACGTCTGCATCTGCATGCGGCGATAGGGCTTCGTGTCGAACGACGCGCGCACCTGCCACACCTCGCACTCGAGCCCGAGCAGGGAGCACGCGAGCGCGAGGGAGGCGCCCCACTGGCCCGCGCCGGTCTCCGTCGTGAGCTTCCGGGTGCCCTCGACCGCGTTGTAGTAGGCCTGTGCCACAGCGGTGTTCGGCTTGTGCGAGCCGGCCGGGCTGACGCCCTCGTACTTGTAGTAGATCTTCGCCGGGGTGCCGAGCGCCCGCTCGAGACGGTAGGCGCGGATGAGCGGCGAGGGGCGCCACAGCGCATAGATCTCGCGGACCGTCTGCGGGATCTCGACCCATCGCTCGGTCGTGACCTCCTGCTGGATCAGCGCCATCGGGAAGAGCGGTGCGAGGTCGGCCGGGCCGAGCGGCTCCTTGGTGCCGGGGTGCAGCGCCGGCGGCACCGGCTCGGGCAGGTCGGCCGAGAGGTTGTACCAGTGCGTCGGCACGCTCGACGGGACCGGAGCGCCGGTGGGCTCGGTGAGGGACTGGGTGGACGTGACCTCGGTCATGGGGCGCCTCTCTCGCAGGTGTTCTGTCGGGACCCTAACGCGGGGTCGTGTCGAGGTGTCGGGGCCCTACCCGTCGATCGCCGTTCGAGGGCGTTGTGTCCCGGTATGCCGCTCAGGCCCTCGCTCGCGCCTCTTCCCTCAGCTGCGGGCCTCCCTCGTTCCGCCCACGCGGAGCGTGGGACCCGGCTCGTGTCCTCGCTTCGGTCGGCGCTCAGGCCTGGCCCGGTTGGTCCGGCGGCGACTGCGCGGAACGACGCCGACGCAGGTCGTCCTCGTCGACGAGCCGGTTGACGAGCTGCTGGACATCATTGCTGCGCGGGATGTTGTGCAGCAGCTCGTCCGGGCTGTCGCCGGCCGACTCGATCCGGAGCGAGCCTGCGTTGACGATCCGGTCGAGCAGCGTCTGCTCGAACGAGACATCCGTGATCTTGGACAGTGTGATGTCCTTGCCCGACTTGCTGAGGATGCCCCGGCGGACCATGACCCGGTGGCTCGTGATGACGTAGTGCGTCGTGCGCCACCGCAGGAACGGCACGAGCACGAGCCAGATCGCGAGGACTGCCAGGATTCCGGCGACGACCCACTGGATGAGGTTGCCGGTCCGGTCGTCGGGCGTGGCCCAGGCCACCGCGATCCCGGCCGCCAGGAGCAGGACCGCGAGCAGGGTCGGCACGGCGACGGTCAGCCAGTGCGGGTGCAGGCTCTTGACGACCTTCTCGCCTCGAGCGAGGACGTTCTCCGGGAATCCCACGTCCCGAGCCTAGATGGGGATGGCGCCACCGTACGCCGCTTCACCGTGCCCTTGCTGCCCGCTCGACCCGGGACTTGCCGCCCGCTTGACGATGAGGTCCCGGTCCCTTGACTGGAGCGCTGAGGGTGAGAAGGTCAGGTCATGACGGACACCACGACCACTGCAACTGACGCGACCACGGCTTATCGATCCGCGCGCGACTCGCTTCTTGCCATGCGCGAGGACTATGACGCGGCAGTCCGAGACTTCCGCTTTCCCGACCTCGGCGACCGGTTCAACTGGGCGATCGACTGGTTCGACGCCTACGCGCGCGGCAACGACCGTCCGGGGCTGGTCATCGTCGAGCAGGACGAGTCGGTCGGCTCGTGGAGCTTCGACCAGCTCGCGCGGCGCTCGGACCAGGCCGCGGCCTGGCTCGCGGGCAAGGGCATCGGCAGGGGCGACTCGGTCATCGTCATGCTCGGCAACCAGGTCGAGCTGTGGGAGACCATGCTCGGTGTCGTGAAGCTCGGCGCGGTCATCATGCCGACGACGACCGCCGCCGGGCCCGGGGACCTCGTCGACCGGATGGAACGAGGGGCCGCTCGCGCGGTCGTCACCAGCCCGACCGAGACGTACAAGTTCGACGACATCGAGGGCGACTACCTGCGCGTCGTGATCGACCGCGGCGCGCAGGTGCCGGAGGGCTGGGAGGCCTACTCAGCGGCATACGACATCGACGCGCCGCCCGCCGAGCACCCGGGCACGGCTCCGGACGACCGGCTGCTGCTCTACTTCACGTCGGGCACCACGAGCCGGCCCAAGCTGGTCGAGCACACCCAGGTGTCCTACCCGGTCGGGCACATGTCGACGATGTACTGGCTCGGGCTCGAGCCCGGCGACGTGCACCTGAACATCTCGAGCCCGGGCTGGGCCAAGCACGCGTGGTCGTGCTTCTTCGCACCGTGGATCGCCGAGGCGACCGTCTTCATGTACAACTACTCCCGGTTCGACCCGGAGGCGCTGCTGCGCGTGCTACGCACCCACCACGTCACGTCCTTGTGCGCGCCGCCGACGGTGTGGCGGATGCTGATCAACGCCGACCTGTCCGGCGGGCCGGGGGACCTGCGCGAGGTCATCGCGGCGGGGGAGCCGCTCAACCCGGAGGTCATCTCGCAGGTCACCAAGGCGTGGGGCCTGACCATCCGCGACGGCTACGGCCAGACCGAGACGACGGCCCAGGCCGCCAACACCCCCGGGCAGCGGCTCAAGCCGGGCTCGATGGGGCGGGCGCTGCCGGGTGTGCCGGTCGTGCTCGTGGACCCGATCACGGGCGAGCGTGCGGCCGCCGACGAGGGCGGCATGGTCGAGGGCGAGATCTGCCTCGACCTGGCCGCCCACCCGCTGCCGCTGATGTCCGGCTACCAAGGCGATCCCGAGCGCAACGAGACCGCCATGGCGGGCGGCTTCTACCACACCGGTGACGTCGCGACGATGGACGCCGAGGGCTACATCACCTACATCGGGCGCACCGACGACGTGTTCAAGGCGAGCGACTACAAGATCAGCCCCTTCGAGCTCGAGTCGGTGCTCATCGAGCATGCCGCCGTGGCCGAGGCTGCCGTCGTGCCGACCCCCGACCCGGTCCGGCTGGCCGTGCCGAAGGCCTACATCGCGCTCGTGCCGGGATACGAGCCGGGCGCGGAGGTCGCCAAGTCGATCTTCGCCCACGCGCGAGAGCGGCTGCAGCCGTGGCAGCGGCTGCGGCGGATCGAGTTCTTCGAGCTGCCCAAGACGATCTCGGGCAAGATCCGCCGGGTCGAGCTGCGCGGTCGCGAGGTCGACCTCGACGAGGCCGGGTCGGACCGCCCCGACCTCGAGTGGCGCGACGAGCAGTTCCCGGAGCTCAAGGGCTGAGTCTCGTCGCGGGGGAGCCGCTTCCATCTGGTATGCCGCTGAGCCGGCCCCCAGCCCCGGCGCTGAGTCAGCGCGGGCTTGGGGAGGGGGCGACGGCCGGAGAGCCGCGGCGACGACTCTGCCGTCGTCGGCTCGTCGGCACGCCATGCGCAGTAGCATGAGTGCTACATTGGTTGCATGACCACGGTGGGGCTTCGCGAGCTGCGTCAAGCCGCATCTGATCTGGTGCGACGGGTCGAGGCAGGAGAGGAGATCATCATCACCGTCTCCGGTCGTCCGAGCGCGCGCCTGGTGGCCGCGCGCCCGACTCGGTGGAGGAACTGGGACGACATCGCCGAGCTGTTCCACGGGCCGACGGACAGCGAGTGGGAGCAGGACAGGGATCTGCTCGACCCACGAGTTCGTGATCCGTGGGCACGCCGATGACGGGAGGCGTCCCCCCGCCCGAGCGCGCGATCCTCGATACGAGCGTGGTCCTCGCCGAGGGCATTGCTCCGCTGCCGGGAGTGCTTGCGGTCAGCGCCATCACGTTGGCCGAGCTGCACTTCGGGGTCTTGGTTGCCCAGACCGCCGCGATCCGAGCCGAGCGGCTCCGGCGCCTGAGCCTGCTGCAGCACCACTTCGACGCGTTGCCGGTCGACGAGGCGGTGTCCGTCAGCTACGGCCGCTTGGCCGCAGCCGTTGTCGAGGCGGGGCGACAACCGCGGCGTCGGGTCATGGATCTTCTGATCGCTGCGACGGCACACGCACATGGTGCTCGGCTCTACACGCGCAACCCAGCGGACTTCGCCGGGATCGAGGGGCTGGTGGAGGTAGTTGCCCTCTGACCGGGGACCTGGGGACGGCCTCGACGAGGTGGACCGACTTCGGCGCCTTGTGCGCGGCGAGCCGCCCGCGCACGTGCGCGATGATGTCCTGCTCGTCCGCATCGGCGCCGGGGCGGAGGGCGACGAACGCGCTATCTCGCCGATCTCACCCGACGTGACGTCCGAGCCGGGCTCGTCGACGAGGCGCACGTCGACGTCGACGGAGGGCTGCCCGCACGCGCCCCACAGTGACTCGTCGGCGTGGTCGACGGGGGACAAGGCGGCGATGCAGAGCGGCGCCTCCGTCTGGCCGTAGTACTGGGTGAGGATCGGGCCGAACGTGTCGATCGAGGACCGCAGGAGTGGACGCGGCATCGGGCTCGCGCCACAGACGACGCGGCGGAGCGACGACAGGTCGGCTCCGTCGAGCGCGCCGGACCCGAGCAGCATTGCGAACATGGTCGGCACGAGGTCGATCTCGGTGGCTCGGTACCGGCCGATGGCAGCGGCGAAGTCGGCGGGGGCGAACGACGGCAGGACCGCCGAGGCACCACCGCGGATCCAGTAGGGCAGCACGAAGGTGCCGCTCGCGTGGATGAGTGATGCGGCCGGGCGATCAGCGTGCTGGAGTGCGCCGCGGCGGACCAGGTTGGCCGCAAGAGCCATGGTGACCTCTGTTCTGGCCGGCTCGCAGCCTGTCGGAGCGAGACCGGGGGTCGGGCGCGCATTCTCCTTCGGCCAGGTCTCCGTCGTCGAACCCCGTGCAAGTCGAGGCAGTCAGGCGCGACCGGGATCGAACCATTGACAAAATGACGAACATATGTTCGAATGATGGGGAGGTGGTGGTGACATGACTGCGGCGTCCGCGATGGCTGGTCCAGCCATGACGGCTGGCCCTGGCCCTGTCCTGGTCGCCGCGAGCCTTGCTGGTGACCGTGATGTTGGCGCTGACCGTG
>NZ_JAKDLO010000217.1 GCF_030452765.1 Intrasporangium sp. | reverse complement strand
CGAACGGGTGGTCGAGGTGCTGCGCTGCCCTACCTGCACGACTTCATCCAGCGACTTCGCCCCCGCGTTCGAGCGGCGCGCCGTCGACCTACTGCACTTTCGATCGGGACAAGTGCACTTTCGATCGGGACAAGTGCACTCCCGATCGGGACTAGCGCACTCTCGATCGGGACTAGTGCACTCTCGATCGGGACAAGCGCACTCTCGATCGGGACTAGCGCACTCTCGATCGGGACTAGTGCACTCTCGATCGGGACTAGTGCACTCTCGATCGAGTGGTGGGCGCGCGGAGTTCACACGACGGCGCCGGGGGCAAGGTGGCCGAGCACCTCGAGGCCAACCTGCCTCATCCGGGCAAGTGCTTCGACCGCCAGCCGGCGCTCACAGCTCACGTCGTCGGCGGACCAGTTGGCCAGGGCGGCCCAGGCCACCGTGCGACCGTCGAACGTCGCCGCGCCCACATCTGCCCGCACCCCCGCATCCGTCCCCGTCTTGTTGAACACCCGGACCGGCCCATCCATGTGGGCGAGCGGGTCGAGCCCGAGCCGGTCGACGAACGCCGACCCGACCATCGACAGGTCGACGTTGGCCGAGAGCCACTGCTCCACCTGCAGGTCCGGCTCCGGGCCGAGAGCCGCCCCCGCTGCGATCCGATGCGTGAGCCGGCTCAGCTCCCCCGCCGTTCCCGTCGACAAGGTCGGCGGGTCAGTGGGGCTTCGCACGTCGCGCACCTTGTCGTGCAGGGCGGTTCGCGACAGGCCGAGGTATGCCGCCGTCCCCGCCACCGCGTCGAGCCCGACCCTGCGCAGCAGCACGTTGGTCGCGAGGTTGTCGCTGACCGCCCCGACGAGCTGCGCCGCATCGACGACCGGCAGCGTGTCGACCGACAGGTACCACCAGAGGCCCGAGTCTGCCACGGCATCGACGGGCTCGCGGGTCAACATCTCGCCGGGCGGCAGCGGCCCGTCGCTCAGGGCGCGCGCGACGTGGAGCAGGAGCAGCAGCTTGCCGACGGACGCCGAGCGCAACGGCACGTTCGCGCGCACGGAGGTGAGCGGCATACCCGACGAGTCGCGCACGCACGCCGACCACGTGAGGGCACTCACAGCGAGTCGAGCCAGTCGATGAGGATCCGGTTGACCGCGTGCGGGGCCTCCTCGGTGAGGAAGTGGCCGGCGCCGTCGACGACGACGTAGCGGTAGTCGCGCGGCACATAGACGCCCGAACCCGTGGTCGTGTCGGCGAGAACGCACCGGTCGTCCGTGCCCTGGACCTGCAGGACCGGGACCTCGACCGGGCGACGGACCCTGCGCATGAACATCGGTCCGTCCGGGCGCACCGACGATCGACCGATCCAGCGGTAGTGCTCGGCCGCCGAGTGCGCGACGAAGGGGATCATCATCGCGTCGCCGTAGCGTGCGACGTCCTCGCTCGATGGGAAGGTTCCGTGGGGCGAGGACCAGGCGGTGAGGATGCCCTCGACATAGGCGTGTGAACGGTTCATCGCGCGCTCGGGTCTGAACGGCTTCTGCAGGTCGAGGATCCAGCGGGACGCCTCGCGCTGGTGGCGGCTCGTCCACGTGGCGTGCCGGATGACGCGCGGGTGCGGCATCGACAGGGCCGCGATCGCGCGGGTCACGTCCCGCCGGAAGGTCGGCATGCACCACGCGACCCAGCCGCCCAGGCCCTGTCCGAGCACGACCGCCGACGACTCGCCGAGGGCGCGGATGATGCTTGCCGTGTCGAGCGTCGACATGTAGGTGTCGTACCCACGCGGCGGCTTGTCGGAGCCGCCGTAGCCACGTAGGTCCATCGCCGCGACCCGGTAGCCGCACGAGGCGAGCGCGGTCATCTGGTGACGCCACGTGTACCAGAACTGCGGGAAGCCGTGCAGCATCATCACGAGCGGTCCGTCCCCCATGACGGCGACGTGGAACCGGGCGCCGTTGGCGGCGACGTAGCGGTGCTCCCAGGGGCCTTCGATGTCGACGAACGCCGGGTCAACGGGCATACGGGCTCTCGGGAGACGGGCGCTCCAGGCGCGCGGGCAGGGATCGGGCCGTCGAGGCGGTCACGCCTCGGGACGGTGACGCTTCGCGTCCTCCTCCGCCTCGGCTTCCGCGAGCGTGCGCGGCAGCGCGGCCGTGGAGGCGCTGGGCGCCGAATGCCTGACCGGGTGGTCGGTCAGGTCAGCCGGGTCCTCGACGCCGGTGTCGGAGGCGAGGGCGTCGGTGGCGGTCTCCTGCCAGTCGCGTGGCGTCGTGGTCGAGGTCGGCGCGTTTCCCGGGGCCGACGACGTTGCGCCGGAAGCTCCTGCGGCCGCGCGCGACTCGGCGGCCCGGGCGGCGGTGACCCGCTCCTGCAGAGCCTGCGACCCGGACGCACGGTTGGGTGCACCCGGGGCGGCCGGGCGGGCTCCGCCCGAGGTGGAGGCGGTGCTCGAGACCGCACCGTGGCCGGCCGGGGGGGACGGGTTGCTCGCCGCGCGCTTGAGCGCCGCCACAGTCTGCTCGGCCTCCGCCACTGCCCGGGTCGGCTTCGGCTCGACGGTCTTGAGCCGCCGGATCCCGAGGAAGGCGAGGATGGCGGCGGTGATGAGGAACAGCAGGGTGACGATCAGATAGCTGAGCCACTTCGGCAGGCCGGCCGCAGTGATGCCCTCGGCGATCGTGATGAAGATGAAGTAGACCGAGTAGAAGGCGATGACTCCGGCCACCGCGAGGAGTGCCCCGCCCTTGCCGGCCTTCTTGACCTGTGCGGTGAGCTCGGCCTTCACCAGAGCGATCTCGCCGCGCATGATCGTCGAGACATCTTGGGTGAGAGAGGCGACGAGCTGGCCGAGGGTTCGCTCGTCCCGGACCTGCCCGGCCTTCGTCCTGCTCATCGGCTGCGCTCCTCATCTGCCTGACCCGCGCCTGCCAGGCGCCTGACCGTTCACACCCTACTGTGCCGACGCCGTCCTCCCGCGCGCCGATGCCCAACCGGGCGCGGCTACTGGAGCCAGCGCAGCAGGAGCGGTGAGATGAGGGCGACCGCGGCACCGAGGAGCATGCTGGGGCCGTAGGCGAACCCGCCCCTGTCCTTCCGTCGAGACATGAGCAGGGCTGCCGCGAGGACGCCTGCAACGACGAAGGCCACGATCGTGGCGATGGCCACGTGACCCCAGCCGAGCCAGCCGAGCAGCAGGCCGAGCAGGCCTGCGAGCTTGACGTCCCCGAAGCCGATCGAGCCCGGGGGCAGCGCGAAGATGAGCAGGAAGTAGAAGAGCCACAGGCCCGCCCCGCAGATGCCGGCCCGCAGCAGGGCGCCCCAGTCACCGGTGAGGTAGCTGCAACCGAAGAGCAGCACGGCCAGGATCGGATAGCTCGGCAGCTGGATGTGGTCAGGCAGGCGGTGCACGTCGAGGTCGATGAAGGCGAGCGCGACGATGGTCCAGCTTGCGACGACGTACGTGGTGGGGACGATCGGCGGGTGACCGGGCGCCAGGATCGCCCAGATCAGCACGGTCAGCACGATGGTGGCCGGGATGACCCAGACCGCCGACCGTTTCGGCAGTCTCCGCTCGTCCTCGAGCCGGTAGCGCAGGTGCACGAGCTGCGACTGCAGCACGGCGCCGGCCACCAGCCCGACGAAGGCGGCGCCGAGCAGGACCGATGGCTCAGGCATGGCCGCACCCTATGCATGAGGGGGGTCGCAAGGTAAGAGGACGAGGGCTGGACGGCCAAGGCGGTAGCGAGCAGCGCCGCCATGAGACGCACCAGGACGGGGTCGACCTGGGCCATGTCCTCTGGATGTTCCAAGGGCAGCCCGCATCGAGGCACCGGCTTCCCTGGCGGCAACCACTGCCTCTGCACGAGCCCGGTTGGCCCGATGATGCTGCCACAGTGGCAGCCCCGCGGCCAGCCCGGTCAACAGCGCTCCCGCACCGATCATCACGAGCCGCCAGAAACCCTGCTCGCGGTAGGCCAGTGAGCCGACCACCCATGCCCCGGTGGCGGCGAGGACCGTGCACGGAACCAGCCACGGCCATCGTCCCAGCGAACGGTGCGGGGCCGTCAAGGGAATGTGCAACGGGACCCGCGGTAGTGGTGAGTTCGCCAACGCCGCGAGGTGCCCGCGCCTACGCGTACTCACATCCTCATAGTGCCCATCACGAACGAATGTAAACACAGGACGACGACGCCCAGCCCATGCTGGAGGCGATGTCGTGACCAGTGCCGCCCGAGGCAAAGGCTTGTCGTTCGCTTCGCCTCGCCGTACGTTGAGTCTTGCGTCGCCGAAACCGACAAACCTTACGAAGAGGAAACGGTTATGGCACGACACCCACTCGTTCGGTCCGTCGCCGCGGCGACGGCAGCGTTGACCGGCGTCACGATCGCCGGCCTCGTCACGACAGGCACGGCGCAGGCCGCCGGCCACTCACAGCATCGCCACCAGGTCACGTCCGCCTCGCGCTGGACCCGCCACGTCCACGGCTCGACGCTCGCCGCGAGCCACCGTGTCCAGGTCAAGGTCTGGCTCGCCACCCGCGACGCGGACGGCCTGACCGCCCTGGCCACGACCGTGTCCGACCCCCACTCGGCGACATACGCCCACTACCTCACCTCCGCCGAGTACGACTCGAGGTTCGCGCCGACCCGCGCGGAGGTCGCGAGTGTGACCGCGTGGCTGCGTGCAGCCGGGCTGCGGGTCGAGGGGTCGGACGCGGCGCACCACTACGTCGCAGCCTCCGGTAGCGCCGCCGCCATCAACACCGCGTTCACGGCGGGGATCAAGCAGTACCACGTCGCCGGTCAGGCGGTCACCGGCGCGACCGAGCCGATCACGGTCCCGAGCCCCCTCGCGACCAGCGTGACGGCTGTCACCGGGATCGACACCCTCGGCCACCAGGTCACGCCCAACATCGATCGTGGCGGGCCCGACCCTGCTTTGAGAAGACCGGTCCGCAGCTCCGACCTCGGTCCGCCGGCCGGGTTCGTCAACGCCCCGCCCTGCTCGGCCTACTACGGCCAGAAGCAAGCGAACAACCTGCCCGCCTTCGAGGGCGAGCATCTGCCGTATGCCGTGTGCGGCTACGTCCCACGCCAGCTGCGTTCGGTCTATGGCCTGACCGGCACCCGGCTGACCGGCCGGGGGCAGACGATCGCGATCACCGATGCGTTCGAGTCGCCGTGGCTGCTCAAGGACGCCAACACCTACGCGCGGCGTCATGGTGACCAGCGGTTCCGGCGGGGTCAGTTCACCAGCAGGAGCGACACCGACTACGACCCGGCGAAGGTCGAGGCGTGCGGCGGCAACGACTGGTACTCCGAGCAGTCCCTCGATGTGGAGGCAGAGCACGCCATGGCCCCGGACGCGAGCGTCGTCTACTACGGCGCAGCGAGCTGCTACGACGACGACCTGATGGCCGCGATGGCACGAGCCGTCTCGGACAACAAGGCCTCGATCGTCAGCAACTCGTGGGGCGAGCCGACCTACGTCACCCTCGACGACGGTACCGTCGTGCCGGTCATCGACGACGCGCTCGTCACGGCCTACGAGTCGATCCTCAAGCAGGGCGCGGTGCAGGGCATCGGCTTCTACTTCTCCTCGGGCGATGGTGGCGACGAGGCGGCCGCGTACGGCGTCAAGCAGACCGACTACCCCGCGTCAGACCCGTGGGTGACCGCCGTCGGCGGGACCGCGCTGGCGATCGACCGTCACGGGCGTCGCGACTTCGAGACCGGCTGGGGCACCAAGAAGTGGGCCCTGAGCGCCGACGAGTCGACGTGGAGCGACACGGGCCTCCTCTACGGCGCCGGCGGCGGCTGCAGCGCATGGTTCACGAGCAAGCCGTTCTACCAGCGGCTCGTCCGCACGGGCTGCTCCGGGCGGGCCGTGCCCGACATCGCGATGAACGCCGACCCCAACACGGGCATGCTCATCGGGCAGACGCAGCATTTCTCGCTGCGGACCCGCTTCGGCAAGGGCACTCACTACGGCGAGTACCGGATCGGTGGCACGAGCCTGGCCTCGCCGCTGCTGGCGGGCCTGAACGCGGCCGCCCAGCAGGGCCGCTCGCGGATCGGCTTCGCGAACACGCTGATCTACCTCGTCGGGCCGGCAACCGCCTACGACGTGACCCCGCAGGGCGATCGGGGCAACGTCCGGATCGACTACGTCAACGGGCTCAACAAGGCCGACGGCACCGTCGCGTCCGTGCGAACCTTCGACGAGGACTCCAGCCTCACCACCGGTCGTGGTTGGGACGAGGTGACGGGCGTCGGCGCCCCGACGCTGGAGTACGACCTCGCGGTGCATCTGCTCCGGCTGCCCTGACCAGACATCGGGGGCTGCTGGGGTGGGGCGGCCCCACCCCCCCCCCCCGAACCAGTGGGCCCCACCGCAAAGAACGCGGGGGGCC
>NZ_JAKDLO010000216.1 GCF_030452765.1 Intrasporangium sp. | reverse complement strand
CGTCGAGCATCTGGGGCGTGCCGCGCCGCTCGTGCTCGTCGAACTCTCCGACTGCAAGGCGGCTGTGGCTGCGCGAGTAGGCGAAGTAGATCGCGAAGCCGAGCAGCATCCACACGATGAAGCGCAGCCACGTCTCGATGGACAGGTTGAGGATCAGGTAGAAGCACAGCAGGGCCGACAACCACGGGACGAACGGGCTGCCCGGGACCTTGAAGGACCGCTTCAGGTCGGGCCGCCGCTTGCGCAGGATCGGGATCGCGAGCGAGACGAGCAGGAAGGCCGAGAGGGTCCCGATGTTGACCATCTCCTCGAGCTTGCCGATCGGAGTGAGCGAGGCGATGAGGGCGCAGGCGACGCCGATGATGACGGTGAGCCTGATCGGGGTGCCGGTGCGCGGGTTGGTCTCGCCGAGCGACTCGGGCAGCAGCCAGTCGCGGCTCATCGCGAAGGTGACGCGGGTGGCGCCGATGATGAGGGTCATGACGACGGTGGTCAGGCCGGCGACTGCTCCGGCGGAGATGAGGGTGGCGAAGCCGGACCGTCCGACGTCGAGGAACGCTGTCGCCAAGGCCGCCTTCGGGTCGATCTCGGTGTACTTGACCATGCCGGTGATGACGAGCGAGACCGCCATGTAGAGGATCGTGCAGATGATCAGGGACCCGATGATGCCGATGGGCAGGTCGCGTTGCGGGTTCTTGGCCTCCTCGGCGGTCGTCGCGACGACGTCGAAGCCGATGTAGGCGAAGAAGACGATGGCGGCACCGGCCATGATGCCGAGGGTCCCGAACGTGGTGGGGGTCACCCCGGTCACCCACTGGAACAGCGGGGTCGTCAGGCCCTCGGCCGCCGCACCCGGGGCCGCCGGGGGGATGAAGGGGGTCCAGTTGTCGCGGTTGATGTAGAACAGGCCCGCGATGATGACGAACAGGACGATGAAGAGCTTGACGCCGACCAGGACGAGGTTGACGCGCAGCGACTCCTTGATGCCGTAGGAGACCAGGGCCGTGAGGGCGGCGATGAGCAGGAACGCGGCGAGGTCGAAGTGTGAGCCGGGCCCGACGGGCGCCGGCCACGTTATGCCTATCTGGTCGAGGAAGGTCACGAAGTACTGCGACCAGCCCTGCGCGACGACGCTGGCCCCGAGCATCATCTCGAGGAGCAGGTCCCAGCCGATGATCCACGCGACGAGCTCACCCAGGGTGGCGTAGGAGAAGGTGTAGGCCGACCCGGAGATGGGCACGGTCGAGGCGAACTCCGCGTAGCAGAGGGCGGCCAACCCACAGACCAGGGCGCCGACGGCGAAGGACAGCGCGATCGACGGGCCCGCGTAGTCGCGTGCGGCCCGGCCGGTCAGGGTGAAGATGCCGGCGCCGATGATGACGCCGATACCGAAGACGGTCAGGTCGAGGGCGGTGAGCCGCTTCTTGAGGTGGTGGTGTTCATCCTCGGCAGCGGCAAGCGTCTGCTCGATCGACTTGGTCCGGAGCACGGACATCGTTGGCCTCCTGAGAAACAGGCAAAAAGCGACCCTCCACACGCTAGACCCCACGGGCCCGCTTGGCTCCCCCAGCGGCATACCGACTTTGGTGCGTCGTGGTCAGACGCTCGGGTTGCCGCGGCGCCAGCGCCGGCCGGGGCGCTGCTCGATCGGCCCGGTCTTCGCACCGCGCCGGCTCTCGCGGATGTCCTCGCTGGCGTAGACCTGCTCGCCACCCTGGACCGGCAGCGCACGCGACCATGAGTCGAGCCGGTCCTGGACGGCGCTGTGGGTCGAGGGGACATCGGGGAATCCCGGGGGCTGATCGGGGGCGCTGTCGCCGCCCGGCCCGTCGTCGGTGTCCGGGCCCGGCTCGGCCTCGGCGTCCGGGGCGGACTGGAAGATCTGGCCGCAGATGGCGCGATACGTCTCGTCGGGGCGCGGCACCCAGTTGACGACCCGAAGGGCCTGGTCCTGGCCGGCGCTCTCCATGATGAACTGGCCGTAGCCGAGCAGCTGCCCGGGGACGGAGCGCACGTAGCTCATGTCGGTCACCTTGAGCAGCGGCATCATGGCGACCTTGTGGGTGACCAGCCCGTAGCGCAGCAGCAGCCGCTTGTCGGTCGCGACGAACCAGTCGTGGCGCCACTCGATCAGGTGCCAGAGTGCCCTTGCCAGAATGAGAAGGAAGCCGAGCCACACGACGGTGGCGACGAACTCGGTGGGTGCGGTGATGTTGGAGTCGACCCAGAGGGCGACGATGAGGCCGGCTCCGGCTGTGCCGATCGGCTCGGCGACCCGGGCCCAGTGGTGGTGCACGGCGGCCACCACCTGCTCGCCCGGGAGCAGGTAGGTGGCGACCGCCGTCGGGATGTCGGGTCGGAGCAGGGCCATGGGGCTCCGGCGTCAGGCTCTGCTGAGCAGGGAGTCGAAGAACTGCAGGATCGCGTAGAAGGCCTCCACGATGACGCTCACGATGTCGCTGACGATTCCGGCCGCCCGATCTGGCGAGTTGTAGATCGCATACGCGAAGAAGGCGACGACCACCCAGAGGATGATCTTCTTGACCTTGGACATGAGGGGCAGCTCCAGACCGGGGACGACCCCGAGAGGGCATGGGTCGTCATCGAGTCTGCCGACCCGGGCCACTCGATCGCGGGAGGCGCGCGGGTGTGTCGCGTGGATGGGGCGGCTGCGCGAGTCAGGCGAGGCGCGCGGCTGTGTGACGCGCGCGTGGCGCGCTCAGACGACGCCGTAGAGGCGGTCGCCCGCGTCGCCGAGCCCCGGGACGATGTAGCCCTTCTCGTCGAGTCGCTCGTCGATCGTGCCGACGACGATCTTGACCGGTATGTCGCTGTCGGCGACCTCCTCCCCGACGTGCCTGATGCCCTCCGGCGCAGCGAGCAGGCAGACGCAGGTGATGTCGCGGGCGCCGATGCCGGTGAGGTAGTCGATCGCCATGACGAGGGTGTGGCCGGTCGCGAGCATCGGGTCGAGGACGAAGACCTGTCGTCCGGTGAGGCTCTCCGGCAGCCGGTTGGCGTAGGCGGACACCTCGAGGGTCTCCTCGTCGCGGATCATCCCGAGGAAGCCGACCTCGGCGCTGGGAAGCAGGCGCACCATACCCTCGAGCATCCCGAGGCCGGCCCGGAGGATCGGCACGATGATCGGCTTGGGCTTGGCCAGCTTGATTCCGGTCGTCGGCGCCACGGGGGTCTCGATCGCGAACGGCTCGGTGCGCACCTGGCGCGTTGCCTCGTAGGCGAGCAGCGTGACGAGCTCCTCGGCCAAGCGCCGGAACGTCGGGCTGTCGGTCCGCTTGTCGCGCAGGTAGGTCAGCTTGTGGGCGATGAGCGGATGGTCGGCGACGTGGACGTCCATGGGGGAAACTTATCGCGTGAAGGAGCAAGCCCAGCCGGCCATGACCGCCGCGATCGTGACGCCCGAGAGATACGAGAAATGGATGGAGTCGGCCCTAGAGCTGGCCCAGCTGGCAGCCGGATCCGAGGACGTGCCGGTCGGCGCCGTCGTGCTCTCACCCGAGGGTGAGGTGATCGGTCAAGGTCGCAATGTCCGTGAGGAGCAAGCGGATCCGACGGGGCACGCCGAGATCGTCGCCCTGCGGGAGGCGGCCCGGCGGATGGGCGTATGGCGCCTGACGGGGTGCCGCTTGGTCGTGACCCTCGAGCCGTGCGTCATGTGTGCCGGCGCTGCCATGGCGGCCCGGCTCGAGCAGGTCGTCTTCGCGGCGTGGGACCCGAAGGCCGGGGCGTGCGGGTCGGTGTGGGATCTGACCCGAGATCCCCTCGCGAGCCACAACGTCGAGATCGTCGGGGGAGTGCGCGCCGCGGAGTCTGCCGAGCTGCTCGTCGATTTCTTCGAGCACCGGCGGCTCGGGTAAGGTCTGCCCCGGTGGCGTGTCCGAGCGGCCTAAGGAGCACGCCTCGAAAGCGTGTGTGGGGGCAACTCCACCGTGGGTTCAAATCCCACCGCCACCGCGTTTGACCAGCGGAAACGCCGGTCGGCCCCTCGTGGGCCTGACCGGCGTTTCCCGTCTAGTCTCATTTCTAGTCTCATTTGGCCTCTGGCGGTGGCTCGGGCCGGTCCCACAGCAGGCCACCGACGCGGTCCGCGATGTCGCGTCGGATCGGGTCGATGACGGGCGCGTAGCGCTGCGCCATGGCCGTGTCGGTAGCGGGGCCGCAGTCGGCTGCCACGGATGGCGAGCACCTCCCGCTCGATGTCGACGTCAGTCCACTGGAGCCGGAGTGCTTCGCCCTGGCGGAGGCCGAGCGCCAGGGCGAGGACCCACCGTGCTCCGTTCCGGGCCTGGGTGGCCGCGAGGAACAGGCGCTTGATCTCGTCGACGCGGAACGGTTCGACGTCGTGAGGGTCGACACGGGGGGCGCGAGCCACGGAAGCGGGGTTGCCCGTGATGTAGCCGCGACGCATGGCCTCGTTCAGGGCGGTCCGGACAGTCCGATGGACCTGATGGGCGGTGGCCGGCTTGGTCGTCCCACCGGTCTTCGTCGGGCGCTTCTGGATCTTCCCGTAGAGGTGCTCAAGGTGCTCTGGCCGAAGGCGGTCCAGCTTGTGCCTGCCGATCCCGGGATTGAGGTGGGTCTGGATGGCGACGCGGTACCCGGCCAAGGTGCTCGGTTTCACGTGCGCGCAGCGGCGATGTGCTCGAGCCAGTGGTTCAGCCAGCGCTCCACGGTCCGGTGGGCCCCCGCTGTCGGGACCTTGCCCTCGGTCCGCGCGGCTTCGAGAGCGCGCACCTTCTGGTCACCTCGGCCTTTGAGGCGGCCATCACGTGTCGACGGTCCTTTCGGCCGTCATCTCGGACGCCGACGGTGACCCGTCCGTGCCACCAACCATCGGTTCCCTTGTAGATCGCGGACCGGAGGTTTGCTTGGCGAGATCGGGGGACCTGCGCCGCTCATCGTTCGGTGTCGCCATGGAGTTGACGCGCCTCGTGGCCCAGCTCGCGCATGCGGCTCATGAAGTCGTCCAGCGCGTCGCAGCCAATCCGGCGAATTCGTCCGATGGCGATGGACTCGATGTCCCCGCTGCGGACGAGTGCATAGACGGGGGTGCGACCCACCCCGAGTCGATCCACTGCCTCCTCCACCGTGAGGACTATCCGATTGGGTTGAACTGTCGTGACTACTCCTGAACTGCGCTGGCCTTTAACAGGCACACCGGGGCTGCGGGGCGCCATCGGCGCTCGTGGTCACAGAAGAGGCCTGGCCACGAGTTCCTCCCGCGGGACGTTCGGGCGCATGGTGCGGGCGAAATCTCGCAGGGATCGGCCCGTCTGCTCGGTCGCGATCTCGGCGGTGGTCATGGCTGCGATGAGGTCTGGGGCGTCGCAGGCGTTGACGGCGACGTATCGCCCGGTCGCGCGGGTGTGGAGACGATCCTCGGTGGCCGGGAGGGTCCGGGCCGGCGCGAGGATCAGCCCGGCCGGTAGGAGCTGCTTGGTCGCCTGGCTGGCCCGCCGGATGAGCGCGGCGAGGTCGCGGCTGGCGTCGGTGAGGATGGCCAGGGCGCGGTCGTGGATGAGCCTGCCGCGCGGGGCGGAGGACGCCGGCACCAACCACAGACTGCACGACCCACTGTTGCACTTCGCGGGCGGCCTGATCGCTGCAGGGTGCCACGTTGTCACCGTGCAACGAGGCATTGGGCCACGCGTCCGCCACCACGACACCTGAGCACGTACGCACACCCCTGGCCGACCGCTGAGGACAAGACCCGAGTGGCTGCCTACGAGCTGGCGGGGCCGCCCTTGCTGCTCAGGTCGACGCCACTCGATCACGCCAATAGCCCGGCTTCCGCTTCTGGTGCGCGAGCGCAACGACGACGAGAACGCCAGGTTGCACGATATACACCAGCCGATAGGGGAAGTCGACCAGGCGGCGAGACCTGACGACCGGGATCCTGTCCCAGCCCGGCCACACCGCACCCGACTCCGGCCACTCCACGAGGGCGTCGAGCACGTCGTCGACTGAGGACTCAAAGCGATCCCCCAGCCCTATGCCACGCGCTTCGTACCATCCAACGTCGGCGCGAAGTTCGGCAAGGGCTTCTGGGTGATAGCTGACGTCGAGCGTCAACGCTGCCTCGCGGCTCGATCTGCCGCGAGTTGTGCCCTGACCTCAGTCCTGGGGATCGTCTTCACGCGGCCACTCACGAGGTCATCGACCCGAGAAGTGATCTCTGACGTCCACGCCTCGTGAACCTCGGCCGGGTCGGCCACGTCGTCGAGGCTGGCAAGCAGGACGCTGGCGACCTTGGCGCGCCCGTCCACCGGGAGTGTCAGCGCCATCTGCGTGATCTCTTCGATTCCGGCTGCCATCGCACCAGTCTACGCGACCACCACTCGACAGCGGCGGCTCGGTCTGCCACTCACCGCTGGGGGTAAACATTCGGGTGCGGCTCCGCTGGAGTGACGTCCCGGCCGGGTGACGGCGGCGGCTTG
>NZ_JAKDLO010000056.1 GCF_030452765.1 Intrasporangium sp. | reverse complement strand
GCCCCCCCCGAGAACTACACACTGCATATCGCCGTCAGCGCCAGATGTGAATTCGCCACTACCCGATAGGCGGTGTGGGGGGTGGGGGCGGTGGCCACCGCGGCATCGGCGACCATGCGCTCGGACAGGGCAGCGGCGTCGTCGCCGACGAAGCCGAGCAGCGCCGAGCCGCGGCAGGTCTGCCACGGCAGACCGAGGAAGTACAGGCCGGCGACATCGGTGACGCCGGCCTCGTGACGCACCTGCCCGGCGACGACGACGCCGGGCACGTGCAGCCAGGCGTAGTCCGGCCGGTAGCCGGTGGCCCACACGACCGCGTCGACGCTCGTCGTGCTGCCGTCAGCGAAGTGCGCGGTGCGTCCGCTGGCCTCCGTCAGCCGCGGGCGGAAGTCGATGCCGCGGCGGCGCAGCGTCGCCGAGCGGGTGCCGATGACGATGTCGCCACGAGTTCGCAGGCGGCGCGCGATCCGGCTGTGGGTCGGCACGCTGAAGAACCGCGACCTGGTCAGCCAGAAGAACAGGTCACGGCCCGCGATGCGCTGCGGCAGCTGCATCGGGCTGGAGCCCACGGCGACCGTGACCGGGCAGGTCGTCGCGAGCTCGGCGGCGATCTGGAGGCCGGAGTTGGCGGCGCCGACGACCAGGACGTGCCCCCCGGTGGGCAGCTGGGCGCGGTTGCGGTACTCGGCGCTGTGCAGCTGCGCCACCAGCGGGTCGAGCCGCTCGGCCAGGGCTGGGACGTGCGGGGACTGGAAGGGGCCGGTGGCGACAACGACCTGCGCGGCATGCAAGGTGCCCGTCGGGGTCGTGACGACGAACTGGCCGCCGTCCTCGCGGTGCAGTCGCAGCACCGGGGAGCCGAGCCGCACCGGTAGGTCGAAGTGAGCGGCATAGCCGGCCAGGTAGTCGGCGACGTCGTCCTTGCTGGGGTGGGTGTCGGCTGGTGCCGGGAAGGGCAGACCGGGCAGGGAGTCGTACTGGGCGGGGCTGAACAGGCGCAGCGAGTCCCAGCGCTGCCGCCACGAGTGGCCGACCTGAGTGCCGGCGTCGAGCAGCAGGAAGCTGACGCCGCGACGGGCGAGGTGGTGGCCGATGGCGAGGCCGGCCTGGCCGGCACCGATGACGATGACGTCGAGCCGGTCGAGGTCGCAGGCGCGGGGGTTGCCGACCCAGGTGCTCATGTGAGGTCTCCTACATCCGAGGTGGTGTGCTGCCGACGCTAGGAGCCAGCCACCTGGTGTCACGCCGGGAGAATCGCCGGGATCTAGGCGGGTAGCCGATGGGGTGCCGCTGCTCGCTCGTGGTGTCCGGGTTATGGCGCCGGCTCAGATGTCGAGCGGGAGCGCCGTGAGCTCGGCGCGAGAGGAGACCCCGAGCTTGGTGAAGACGTTGCGCAGGTGGAAGTCGACGGTCCGCGGGCTGACGAACAGTCGGGCAGCGGCGTCGCGGTTGGACAGGCCCTGCCTGACCAGGGACGCGACCTGCCGTTCCTGCGCGGTGAGGTCGGTGGCGGTGGAGACATCGCGTCGTCGGGCGGTCTCGCCGGACGCCCGCAGCTCTTGCGCGGCCCGCTCGGCCCACGGGGCAGCGCCGAGCTGCTCGAACAGCGTCAGGGCGGTGCGCAGGTGCTCGCGGGCGTCCACCCGGCGCCGGGCACGGCGCAGCCACTCACCGAAGGCCAGCTCGGTGCGGGCACGGTCCGGCAGTCGAGGAGATCGGGCGTGCGCGGCCAGAGCCAGCTCGAAGTGTTGCTCGGCGTGGGCGCCGTCGGCGAGCAAGGCGCGGCCGTGTTCCACGACCGCGGACGCGGCGGGTGTGCCTGAGCCTTCGGCGAAGGCGGTCACCTCCTCGAGCCAGCTGCGAGCGGTCTCGGGGCGCTCGCCCCGAATCGCAGCATCGAACAGCTCGAGCGTTGCCGCGCGGCGCATCCACGGGTTCTGGGTCTGTTCGAGGTGGTGCATCGCGGTCGCCGGCTGCGTCGCCGCGCACAGGGCACGTGCCCGGTGCAGCAGGTCGACGACGAGGCCGTCCGAGACGCCGACCTGGTTCCGTGCCCGGATCTCGTCCACCTCCGTCAGGTAGCTGTCGGCGGACTCGTCCCCACGCAGGGCGGCGACCAGGGCCAGCTCGGCGGTGGGCAGCGCCGTCATCCCCGGGTGCCCGGTGCTGGCCGCGAGCGGCAGCGCCTCGGCGGCGGCAGCCGAGGCCGCCGACCAGGCGCCGGTCGCGATCTGGGACTGGAAGCCGCGGGTGAGCGCGTGCTCGACCATGGACAGGGCACCCGCGCGCCGGGCCGCGGTCAGCTGCTCCTCGTGCAGGCGCAGGCCTCGTTCGTCGTCGTCGATGAGCACTGCGGCCAGGGCGAGGTTGGGTTGGAGCACGTGGTCGTCGACCGGGTGGGCGTCCGTCAGGGCGAAGGCCCGTCGGAAGGACACTGCGGTCGTCGGCCAGTCGCGCCGGCTGGCCGCCAGGAAGCCGTGCAGGAGCGCATCGGCCGCACTGTCCTGGCCGGTGGCGTCGCTCGTGGTGGCGGACAGCAGTCCCGTCGGATCGACGGGGCGGGTTGAGCGAGCGCCGAAGGCCGACAGCGACGCGAGGAGCATCGCGAGGTGCTGTGTCATCTCGTCGTCCACGCCCACGACCACCTGCGCGGCCTGCGCGATCAGCTCGTAGCCGTCGTTCAGCGAGCGCGTGTTCCAGGCGACCTGCCCCTGCAGCGTGAGCAGCTGGGCGCGCAGGCGCGACTCGGTCACGTGGGCCGCAGCGGCGTTCGCCAGCGCAGCGGCTCGCGAAGGGTGGGCGCCCAACCAGGCCGACGACGCGGCACGGTACAGCCGCCGCCCTCGGTCCTCCCCTGCGGTCGTGAGCTCCGCGGCGCGGGCCCACGCGGCGGCGGCCGCCTCGTGGCCACCCCGAGCGGCCGCACGTTCGGCCACCGCTTCGAGCGCGGCGACGACGTGCTCGTCGGGCCGGTCGGTCGCCGCGGCCTGGTGCCAGGCACGTCGGTCGGCGTCGTCGTGCAGGGCATCGGCGAGGGCCTGGTGGGCCGTGCGCCGTCCGACGCTCGTCGCGGCCCGGTAGACCGCAGAACGGACGAGGGGGTGGTACAGGGTCAGCTGGTCGCCGTCGACGCTCACCAGTCCGGCCCGCTCCGCCTCGTCGAGCGCGTCGTCGCCCGCCCCCACCCGGTCGGCGGCATCACGCACCACGACGAGTCGGCCGGTGTCGTCGGCGGCAGCCACCAGCAGGAACCGCTGGGCCGCCTCGGGCAGTCGCCGGTAGCGGTCCAGGAAGGCCCGCTCCACCCCGCCGGTGAGCGGGAGAGGGTCGGGCAGGGGAGCCAGGCCGGCCAGCTGCTCGATGGTCAGCGCCCCGGAGAGCTCGACCAGGGCGAGCGGGTTGCCGCCCGTGGCGGCGACCAGCTGGTCGCGCACGGCGGGATCGACCACGACATCCGCGCGCGCCGACAGCACGGTGGCGGCGCTCGCGCCGGTCACACCCTCGAGGGAGAGCGTCGGTAGGTCCGGCGCGTCGAACCGGCGGGCGTCCCCGTCCCGCGCGGCGAAGAGCACCGCGACGGGTTCGGCCTGCAGCCGGCGTGCCGTGAAGAGCAGCGCGGCCGCGGATGCGTCGTCGAGCCAGTGCGCGTCGTCGACGACCGCCAGCACCGGCGCCTCCTCGGCTGCGTCGGCGAGCAGGCTCAACGTCCCGAGGAACGCCAGGAACCTCTCGCCCTCGCCCGATGCCTCGCCGAGCGCGGCTCGCAGTGCCGCCCGCTGCGGGCTCGGCAACGTGTCGAGGCGGGAACGCAGCGGCCACAGCAGCCGCTGCAGTGCGGCGAACGCCAACGGGGACTCCGACTCCACGCCCGAGGTCCGCAACACCGTCAGGTCGGCGGCGCCGGCCACCACGTCGGCCAGCAGGGTCGACTTGCCCGACCCGGCGACGCCACGCACCACGATGGCCCCGCCGTGGCTCTCGCGGGCAGCGCCGAGGAGCGCGGTCATCCTCGCGCGTTCGCGGTCCCGTCCGGCGAGCACGGGCAGATCGTATCGGGGGAGGGCCGCAGGTGGGGATCAGAACCCGGCGAAATCACCGGCGTGAGCCGGTGCCTGCGCGGGTGAACCTTGGCCTCGTCCAGCGATCCGCTTCCCGAGGAGACGTCATGTCACCGCATCCCGCCAACCCGTCGGCCACCGTCGTCGGCCACCATCCACCTGCTGACCACGCCGTGCCCGACATCACGGATGCGACCGACCCGACCGACCCGACCGGCGCGACCGGTACCGAGCCGCGCCGCTCGTGGACGGTGTTCACCCTGATGATCGCCGCACAGTTCATGGTCATCCTGGACGTCTCGGTCGTGAACGTTGCGCTGCCGTCCATCAGCCAGTCCCTGCACCTGTCGGCCGGGCAGTACCAATGGGCGGTCAGCGCGTACGTGCTGCTCTCCGGAGGCCTGCTGCTGCTCGGCGGCCGCGTCGCCGACCTGCTGGGCCGGCGCGGTGCCTTCCTCGCCGGCATCGGCCTGTTCACGGCCGCCTCACTGGCCAGCGGCCTGGCCCAGACGCCGCTCACCCTCATCCTGTCCCGCGCCGCGCAGGGCGCCGGCGCGGCACTGCTCACCCCCGCCGCGCTCTCCATCATCATGACCGCCTACGCCGGTCGGCAGCGACAGACTGCGCTGGCCGTGTGGGGCACGGTCGGCAGCCTCGGCATCGCCGCCGGCGTGCTCTTCGGCGGGGCCCTGACCAGCGCCCTCGGCTGGCGCGCGGTGTTCTTCATCAACGTGCCGATCGGCGTCGCTGTCGTCGTCGGCTCGCTCCGCACGGTCACCAGCGGGACGCGCCAGCGCCGGGCGCTCGCCCGGCTCGACGTGCCGGGCGCGGCGACGTTGGTCAGCGGGCTGCTCGCCCTGGTGTTCGGTGTCGAGTCCATCCGCTCGGCCGGCTTGGCCTCCCCTCGCACCTGGGTCTCCCTGGTGGCCGCGACGGCGCTGCTGGTGGTCTTCGCCGTTGTCGAGAAGCGCGCTGCCGACCCGCTCGTGCCTCCGGCCACCTGGCGAATCCGGTCGCTCGTCTCGGGCTCGGCGGTGATGGCCGGCGTCACGGGCGTCGTCGTCGGCGCCATCTTCCTCACCTCGCTGTACCTGCAGGCCGTGATGGGCGCCTCCCCGCTCGTGGCGGGGCTCGAGTTCCTGCCGCTGGCCGCGGCCATCACGCTCTCCGCGGCGGCGGCCTCGAAGGTCATCGGCCGGGTCAGCCCGCGCACGCTCATCCTCGGCGGGCTGGTCGTCATGGCCGCCGGAGTGCTGCTGCTGGCAGCCAACGCCGGTGGCACCTCCTACGCCGTAGACCTGCTCCCCGGATTCCTGCTCGTCGGTGCCGGCGTCGGCCCGATGTTCGTGGCGATCGCCGTCGCCGCCATGGGTGACGTGCCGACCGAGAAGTCCGGGCTGGCGTCCGGGCTGATGATGACCGGACACGAGGTGGGTGCCGCCCTCGGCGTGGCCGCGCTCACGGCCGTCGCCGGCGACCTCACGACCTCAACCGGCATCGTCGAGGGCTACGGCCCAGCCTTCACCGCGGCGGCCTGCGTGCTGGCCGGCCTGTTCCTGCTGACCCTGCTCGCGGTCCCGGGCGGGAGGCACTCGGCGGCCTCCGCCGGCCATGGCGGGCACGGCCATCACGGACATCACGGCCACTGACCACGGCGAGCTCGCGCGCCCCAACCTGATTCCGACCCAACCACCTCCGCTCTCGAAGGAGCTCCCATGCTGTCCAACACCCCCCGCACGTTCATCGGCTCGACGACGTTCACGGTCACCGGTATGACGTGTGCCCACTGCCGGCGCGCCGTCACCCAGGAGATCGGTGCCGTCGCCGGCGTCGAGTCGGTCACGGTCGACCTGCCCAGCGGCACGGTGACCGTGGCGACGACGCGCCCCGTCGACCGCGCCGACATCGCGGACGCCGTCCACGAGGCCGGCTACGACCTCATCCCCTGACCCGACGCGCCGGGGGAGCCGGGCCCCCCCCCCCCCCGCCGGGTGACAACCGAGCCGCCGCGCGCTGTCCGCCGCTGCGGCCCCCTGGAAGGAAGCAGACCATGACCACCATCCCCGCCATCACCCCCATCCCAGCGCCGGAACCCACGACGCCGGGCCGGGCCACTACTGACCACACCGCGCCGGGCCACGCCGCGCCGGGCCACGCCGCGCCGGGCCACGCCGCGCCGGACCCCACCGGGCCGATCGCCGCCCGCGCCGTGGACGTCGTGAAGACCTACGGCCGCGGCGAGGCGGCCGTCCGGGCACTCGACGGCGCCAGCGTGGACATCCAGCGGGGCCGCTTCACTGCCGTGATGGGCCCCTCCGGCTCCGGCAAGTCCACCCTGGTCCACGCGCTCGCCGGCCTGGACAGCATCGACTCCGGGCAGATCCTGCTCGGTGACACGGACCTCGGCGCTCTCTCCGAGCGGGACCGCACCCTGCTGCGTCGGGAGCGCCTCGGCTTCGTCTTCCAGGCGTTCAACCTGATCCCGGCTCTGACCGCCGAGGAGAACCTCGCACTGCCGCTGACCCTGGCCGGCACGCGACCCGACCCGGTCTGGCAAGCCGAGCTCGTCCAGATGCTCGGCCTCGGCGCCCGGCTGCGCCACCGTCCCGCAGAGCTGTCCGGCGGCCAGCAGCAGCGGGTCGCGGTCGGTCGGGCCCTGATCGCCCGCCCCGAGCTCGTGTTCGCCGACGAGCCGACCGGCAACCTGGACTCTCGAGCGGGCGCCGCACTGTTGACGTTCCTGCGTGACGCCACCCGATCCCTGGACCAGACCATCGTCATGGTCACCCACGACCCCGGCGCCGCGTCCTACGCCGACCGGGTCGTCTTCCTCGCCGACGGACGCATCGTCGACGAGCAGGTCGATCCCACTGCCGAGTCGGTCCTGTCCCACCTGGCTCGCCTCGACGCCCAGGTGGGGGGGTGACCCCGATGTGGCGCCTGACTCTCAGAAACGCGCTCGCACACCGGTCCCGACTGGCGCTGACCTGGCTGGCCGTCGCGCTCGGTGTCGCCTTCGTCGCCGGCAGCCTCGTGCTCACCGACACCAGCAGCCACCTGCTCGATGCCCAGTTCCGCACCACCTCGGCGGGGGTGGACCTCACCGTCCGATCCGCCGCCGCGTTCAACTCGGCGATGGGCGTCGAGGTGCAGCGCGACCCGCTCCCAGCCGACCTGACCGAGCGGGTCGACGCCGTCCCCGGCGTCGCCCGGGTGCGTGCCGTCGCAGCCGGTGCCGGCCAGCTGCAGGTGCGGGGACGCACCGTGGCGCCCAACGGGCCCACCCTGGTCGGTTCCTGGGGTGAGGCACCGTTCACGGCCTACGCGCTCCGTGCCGGGCATGCCCCCCGCGGTGCGGACGAGGTCGTGCTCGATGCCGCGACCGCCCGACAGCAGCGCATCGCCCTCGGTGACCGCATCACGGTCTCGGCGACGACGAGCCACACGCTGCGCGTGGTCGGACTGACCGGGATCGGCGGCCAGGAAGGGCTCGCCAACAGCGCCGTCGTGCTGGTCGACCTGCCCACGGGACAGTCGCTGCTCGGCCTCGGCTCCCGCGTGAGCTCGATCGAGGTGCTTGCCGCCGAGGGCGTTGCGGTGCCCGGCCTCAGCGCCCGACTGACGGCCGCGCTCGGCACGCAGTATGCCGTCACGAACAGCCAGGACGCCGCCGCAGCGAGCGCCGACGCCGCCAAGGAGAGCATCCGCTACCTGCGGATCGTGCTGCTGGCCCTGGCCGGTGCCGGGCTCGTCGTCGGTGCCTTCCTGATCGCCAACACCTTCGGGATCGTGCTGACCCAGCGCGCGCGGGAGCTGGCCCTGCTGCGAGCGGCCGGCGCGACCAGCCGGCAGGTCTTCGGCTCGGTGGTCGGTGAAGCGCTGCTCGTCGGGCTGGCCGGATCCGCGGGCGGCACCCTGCTCGGGGTCGGCGCCGCACGTGCCCTGCGCGGCCTCGCCCGGAGTGCGGGCCTGGCGCTGCCCGACGGGCCCCTGACTGTCACGGGCTCGACCCTGGGGATCGCGCTGGCCGCCGGCACCGTCGTCACGTTGCTGGCCGCGCTCGGCCCCGCACGACGGGCCGCGCGGGTCGCGCCCGTGGAGGCGATGCGGGCTTCCGAGCCGGCACCCTCCGCACCCCGACGGGGCCGGCTCACCACCGGATGGGTGCTGCTCGGCCTGGCAGCGCCGCTCCTGGTCGCTGCCGGGTGGATGCGCAGCATCGCCGGCGTCGGTCTCGGCGCGGCCCTGCTCCTGGTCGCCCTCGTCGTCCTCGGGCCGGTGCTCGCGCCGCGGCTGGCGCGGCTGGTCGGTCGCCCCGTGGAACGCCTCGGCGTGCCCGGTCGGCTGGCACGGGAGTCGACGGTGCGCAATCCCCGGCGGACGGCGGCAACCGTGACCGCGTTGGCCCTTGGCCTGGCACTGATCAGCTTCGTGTCGGTCCTGGGCGGCTCCGTCAAGGCGATCAGCGCGGCCGGCACCGAGGCGATCAGGGCCGACCTGCTGGTGCAGAGCAGTGGCGAGGAGATGCTCGGCGGCCTCTCTCCGGAGGTCGTGGGCCGCGTCGACCGACTGCCGGACGTGGCCGTCGTGTCCAGGGCCCGGTTCGGCCACTGGCTGGACCAGGGCGCGACCAGTGCCTTGGCGGCCGTCGACCCGGTCACCCTGCCGGAGGTCGCCGACATCACGATGACCGCTGGCAGCCTGTCCGCGCTCGGCAACGACGGCATCGTGCTCGCGGCGAGTGCGGCCACCGAGCGTGGTCTGCAGGTCGGAGACACCCTCGCGATGACCTTCCCGCGCGACGGCGAGCAGTTGCTGCGGGTGGCCGGCGTGATGGCGGACGAGTCGGCACAGGCCCTGTCGAGCCGCTACATCCTCTCGCTGGACGGCTACGCCCGGCACTACAGCGAGGACGTCGACGCCACCGTCTACGTCAAGCTCATGGGCGGCGTCGACCAGTCAAGGGCCCGTGCGGCGCTCAAGGCGGCCGTCGCCGACTTCCCGAACGCCCAGGTCCGCGACCAGGCGGAAGCCGCTGCAGGGCGGGCCGCCGCGATCGAGCAGGTCATCGGGCTGGTGACCGTGCTGCTCGGCTTCGCGGTGCTCATCGCGCTGCTCGGCATCACCAACACGCTGGCGCTGTCCATCGTCGAACGCACCCGGGAGATCGGGCTGCTGCGCGCGGTCGGCATGACCCGCACCCAGCTGCGGTGGATGGTCCGCGCCGAAGCGGTGCTGGTCGCTGCCGTCGCCGTGGTCGGCGGCATCGTCCTCGGGCTCGGTCTCGCGGTGGCAACGCTGGCCGCGCTGGCCGCGGACAACCCGGTCGTCGTCAGCATCCCCGTCGGACAGCTGCTCGCGATCGTGGCCGTCGCCGTCCTCGGCGGGCTGGCCGCCGGCCTGCTGCCGGCCCGTCGGGCCGCGCAGCTCGACGTGCTCGCCTCGATCGCCACCCAGTAGCGGATGGAACCGGCCCGCGCCTCCAGCGCGCGGGCCGGGGCCGAAGCGTGGGCCGCGGTAGCCGACGCTCTGCGGCCCGCGCCTCCAGCGCGCGGGTCGGGGCCCGAACCCGGTGGTTTCGCCGGTTCGAGGCCGTCCCACCCGGCCAAGGATGACGACACAGCAACACCCGCCCGAACGAGGATCCGACATGACCACCACCGACTCCCAGACCACCACCGACTCCCAGACCACCACCGACTCCCAGACCACCACCGACCCGCAGACCACCATGGTGGCCACCCAGCCCGAAGTGAGCTGCACCCTCGACATCGGCGGTATGACGTGTGCCTCCTGCGTGGGTCGCGTGGAGCGCGCGCTCGGCCGCCTCGAGGGTGTGGTGGCCGCCGACGTGAACCTGGCCACCGAGGTGGCAATCGTCCGCTTCGACCCGGCGCGGGCCGCACTCGATGACCTGACCGACGCCATCACCCGCGCCGGGTACACGGCCACCCCGCGCCATGAGGCCGCTGCCCACGAGCCGTCGCAGGACGCGTCGGCGTCCCGAGACGAGGACCGGGACCGTCACCTGGCCACCCTCAAGCGCAAGTGGCAGCTCACCCTCACGACGGGTCTGGGCCTGATGGTGCTCATGTACGTGCCCCTCTACCTGGACACGATGGACTGGCTGATGCCGGCGATCCTGGTCGTGGCCACGGTCGTGCAGTTCTGGGCCGGCCGCGACATCTACCTGGCCGCCTGGACGGCAGCGCGGCACCGCTCGACCAACATGAACACCCTCGTGGCCCTGGGCACCGGAGTCGCCTACGCCTACAGCGCGTTCGTGACCCTGTGGCCTGCGACGGCCGAGCGGTGGGGCCTGCCCCTGCACGTGTACTTCGAGACGTCGCTCGTGATTCTCGCGCTGGTCCTGGCCGGACGGTGGATGGAGGCCCGGGCCAAGAAGCGGACGGCCGCGGCGATCACGGCGCTGGTCGGCCTCGCCCCGAAGACCGCGCGTGTGCTGCGTGCCGGCGCCGAGGTCGACGTAACGGTCGAGCAGGTCGTCGTCGGCGACCTGGTGCGGGTGCGCCCCGGCGAGAAGGTGCCGGTGGACGGCGTCGTCACGGACGGCGCGAGCGCGGTCGACGAGGGCATGCTGACCGGCGAGAGCCTGCCGGTGGACAAGGCGGTAGGCGACCAGGTCATCGGCGCGACCCTCAACCGGACCGGCAGCCTGGTGCTGCGGGCCACCGCGGTCGGTGCGGACACCGCGCTGGCCCAGATCGTGCGACTCGTCGAGGACGCCCAGGGCAGCAAGGTGCCGCTGCAGCGGCTGGCTGACCGGGTCTCGGCCTGGTTCGTCCCGATCGTGCTGGGACTCGCGGCGGCCACCTTCGTCGGGTGGGTGCTGCTAGGCCCGGACACCGGCAACCTGACGATGGCGATCACCACCACCATCGCAGTGCTGATCATCGCCTGCCCGTGCGCGCTCGGACTGGCGACTCCGACCGCGGTCATGGTCGGCACCGGGCGGGCTGCCGAGCTGGGCATCCTCATCGGCGATGGCGACGCGCTCGAGACCGGGCGCCGCGTCACCGCCGTGGTCCTGGACAAGACCGGCACGCTGACGCACGGACGGCCTGCCCTGACCTCGATCACTGCGACGAGCAGCTGGGGCGAGGACGAGGTGCTCAGGATGGTCGCGGCAGCCGAGACCGGCAGCGAACACCCGGTCGGTGAGGCGGTCGTCGCGGCCGCCGCGGACCGCCGCCTGACCCTGCCGCAGCTGCGGTCCTTCGATGCCGTGCCCGGCCACGGGATCGACGCCGTCGTCGCTGTCGCGGGTGTCGGGCACCACGTCCTGGCCGGCAACCAAGCACTGATGGACGCCCACGGCATCGATGTCACCGCGCTGTCGCACGCCGCCGCCGCCGAGGCGAGGCAGGGCCGGACGCCGATGTTCGTCGCGATCGACCGGCAGCCGGCGGCCGTGCTGACCGTGGCCGACACGGTCAAGCCGGAGTCCGCCGAGGCGGTCGCGCAGCTGCGCGCCCTCGGCGTCGAGGTGTGGATGCTCACCGGCGACAACGCCGCCACCGCCGCGGCGATCGCCGACCGGGTCGGCATCGAGCACGTCCTGGCCGAGGTGCTGCCCGCCGACAAGGCCGCCAAGGTCCGTGAGCTGCAGCAGCAGGGCCACGTCGTGGCGATGGCCGGCGACGGCATCAACGACGCCGCCGCGCTGTCGACCGCCGACGTGGGCATCGCCATCGGCACGGGTGCCGATGTCGCCATCGCCGCCTCGGACATCACGCTCGTCGGAGGCGACCTGCGCGGAATCGTCTCGGCGATCGCGCTCTCCCGGCGCACCGTCGCCACCATGAAGCAGGGCCTGGGTTGGGCTTTCGGCTACAACCTGCTGCTCATCCCAGTGGCCGCGGGCGCCCTCTACGCCTGGAACGGCCTGCTGCTCGACCCCGTGCTCGCCAGTGCCGCCATGGCCATGAGCTCGGTCAGCGTCCTGACGAACGCGCTCCGGCTGCGCCGGTTCGCCCGGCCCGCCACAGTGCAGGAGATCCTGCGCCCGCCGCTGCGCGCCCGCGTCAGCCAGTACGCCTACCTGGCCGGGGTCGCGGTCATGGCTCTCGCCCTCGGCGCAGGCCTGACCGCGGTGAGCCGGATGGACTTCGCCGGGCGGGGTATGAACGGCCAGCTGGCCTGGGCACAGGGGACCGGTATGCCGATGCGTCCCGCGATGAGTGTGATGATGACCGCGGAGGCGCCGCCCGTCGAGGCTGCCGACGCCGGCCTGGAGGTCCGGCTCGAGCTGCCCGCACAGACGCGGCCCGGAGTGCCGACCCGGCTCCTGCTCACCGTCCTCCACGACCGGAGTGGCCGGCCGGTGCAGGACCTGACCCGCAGCCACGAGGCGTGGATGCACCTGATTGCCACCCGCGCAGACCTGGGCACCTTCGCTCACGTCCACCCCCACCCGACCGGCAACCCCGGCGAGCTCGCCGTCGAGGTGACCTTCCCGACGGCCGGCCGCTACATCGTCAACAGCGAGTTCCGGCAGCGGGGCCAGATGACCGACGTCCATGACCGCCAGGTGGTCACCGTCGCCGGCGACGCGCCAGCGCCGGTCAGCCTCACCGAGAGCCCGCGTACCGCGGTCGTCGACGGCATCCGCGTCCGGCTCGAGGGCGAGGTGCACACGGGCGGCGCCAGCGACCTGCACTACACCTTCGCGAACGCCGCCACCGGCGCTCCGGTCACCGACCTGCAGCCCTACCTGGCCGCCGCGGGGCACGTCGTGGTCATGCGTGCCGACGGGCGGACCTTCGCCCACGAGCACGCCGAGGTCGCAGACCCTGACGGTCGGCCCGTCTTCGCGCTGCCGGGCCAGACCTACGGACCCGAGCTGGGGGTCCACGCGCAGTTCCCGACCCCGGGGCTCTACCAGACGTGGGCCCAGTTCCGGCTCGCCGACGGCCACGTCATGACCGTGCCGTTCACCCTGCGCGCACACGCGGCTCAGGTGCAGTGACGAGGTGCGCTGTCGGCTGAGCTGCCGGTGTTCTGCTGAGCCCGCCCCCGCAGACCGAGCCGTCCGCGCGGGCGGGCTGAGCGGCATCCGCACGATCGGCGTCGCGCGCCGGCCGGACGACAACGCACCGGCTAGCCTGCGAAGATGACCAACGACGAGCGGCGCACCCCGCGACGGCCGGTGTTCTTCAGCCCGGCTGCCCTTGAGGCGCACGGAGGCTCGTACGACCCGACCGAGGCGCTGCACGCCGCGCACGGCACCGCGGCCGTCCTGGTACACGCCGGGCGTGCGGCAGCCGACCCCGAGCTGACCCACCGGCTCGTCGAGCTCGTCGAGGAGGTCGGCCTGTCGACGGTCGCCGAGCTCTGGTCGGAGCGGCCGGCGCGGACGTTGCCGGGGGCGCTGTGGCGGCTCTACGTCCTGCACGAATGGGTGCGCCGCGTGCCGGAGGAGGCCAGCCGCGAGTATGCCGCCGGGGTGCGGTTCACGGCTCCGAACCACGTCGTGGCCGGCGCGGCCGAGCCCCCCGGGCCGGATGAGGTCCGCCGCCTGAGCGACGAGATCCTGCGGGGGGTCTTCGTCGGTGACCTGGCCGTCGCGCTCGAGCGGGCTGCTGCGTTCTGCCGCGTCGTCTCAGCCGGCCGGGCCGACATCGGCGAGGGCGAGAAGGCCGCTCAGGGCGCCGCCAGCGTGCTCGCGATGGCCGATGACCTCGCTGCGTGCGCGCGCCTGTGGCGCTCGGGCACCCTCGTGTGACCCGACATCTTTTGAGAAGGGCGATCCGACCCTTATTCTGGACTGCGCGTCGGGTCGTGGTAGCCCCGGGTCCCAAATTCTGCCGCTCAGAGCGGCCCTGTGCCGAGAGGCGCTCCCGGCCCGGCGCAACACGGCGACGGTTCCTCCGAATCCGTCGAGTGCTAGCGCCCCGCCGGGTCGCGCCGAACCCTAGATTTGTGCCATGACGCGCGAGGACGAGGGTTCGGGGGACCTTCTCGACACCAACCTGCGCGACGAGATCGAGCTCGTGAGCGACCTTGTCGTCGCGGCATCCGGCTCCGAGCGCCACTTCACCCGCGACGAGGTGGACGCGCTGCTCGGAGTCGTGCACACAGTCCCCGCAGGGCCAGCCGCCGAGACCCTGGATGAGGCCGCCGCTCATACCGACGAGGGGGCCCACGGCTGACGATCGGCGGGTGACGGGCGCTCTCGGGTTTGCGCGGACGTGCACCTGACGGCATAGCATCATGGCGACCGACCCTCCATCGACCGGAGTTACCGTGGGCCTACGCCTCACCCCTCAAGAGACGAGCTTCTATGCGCTCTTCTCCGCGTCCGCCAATCTCCTCGTCGAAGCCACCCGTGAGCTCACCAGACTGCTCGAGGTCGAGCCGTCTCACCGGCCGCCTATAGCCGACCGGCTCAAGGAGCTCGAGCACGAGGCCGACGAAGCGACCCATGCGATCATCAAACGGGTCAACAGCTCCTTCATCACCCCCTTCGACCGAGAGGACATCCACGGTCTGGCAGCGCACCTCGACGACTGCATGGACCACATGGAGGAGGCGGCCGACCTCATCTGCCTCTACGAGATCGGCGAACTGCCGGCCGGCCTCGTCGACCAGTTCGAGATCCTCTCCCGCATGGCCGAGGTCACGGCGGAGGCGATGCCCAAGCTGCGCTCGCTGCAGGACCTGTCCTCCTACTGGATCGAGATCAACCGCCTCGAGAACCAGGCCGACACGCTGCACCGCAAGATGCTCGCCGGACTGTTCAACAACGGGTCCGACCCGATCCACATCATGAAGACCAAGGAGATCATCGACGGCTTCGAGGATGCAGCCGACTCGTTCGAGAAGGTTGCCCACATGGTCGAGGGCATCGCCGTCAAGGAGTCGTAACCGGTGCTGGACCTGCTGCCCATCGGCATCGTCATCGCGCTCGCGATGGGCTTCAACTACACGAACGGGTTCCACGACGCGGCGAACGCCATCGCCACCTCGGTCTCGACCCGGGCCCTGACCCCACGGGCCGCGCTGATCATGGCGGCGGTCGCCAACCTCGTCGGTGCCTTCTTCGGCACGAAGGTGGCCAAGACGATCGGGTCCGGGATCATCGACCAGCCCGAGGGCGTGGAGGGTCTGTGGCTCGTCGGAGCCGCCCTAGTCGGGGCGATCGGCTGGAACCTGGTCACCTGGTGGTTCGGGTTGCCCTCGTCATCCTCGCATGCGCTCATCGGCGGGCTGGCCGGGGCGGCCGTCGTCGCCGGGGTCGGCGTGCAGTGGGTCAACATCCTCTGGGTCGTCATCCTGCCGATGGTGCTCTCGCCGATCGCGGGCCTCATCCTCGGCTACCTGGCGATGACCGCGATCCTCTGGCTCTTCCGTCGTGCCCAGCCGGGCAAGGTCCAGCGCGGGTTCCGGTGGGCCCAGACCCTCTCCGCCGCGGCCATGGCGTTCGGTCACGGCCTGCAGGACGCCTCCAAGACCGCTGGGGTCGTGGTGCTCGCGCTGAGCGTCTCGGGCCACCACGATGGGTCGCACGTCCCGATCTGGGTGCTGGTGCTGTCGGCCATCGTCATCTCCCTCGGCACGTACTCCGGCGGCTGGCGGATCATGCGCACGCTCGGTCGGCGCATCATCCACCTGACCCCGCCGCAGGGCTTCGCCGCCGAGACGACCGCGGCGGGCATCCTCTACGTTGCCGGCATGGGGTTCGGTGCCCCCATCTCGACGACGCACACCATCACGTCCGCGATCATGGGCGTCGGCGCGACCAAGCGCCTCTCGGCCGTGCGGTGGGGGGTGGCCGGCAACATCGTGGGTGCGTGGATCTTCACCTTCCCGGGTGCCGCCCTCGTGGCCATCGTCGCGTGGTACCTCACGTTCTGGGGACACGGCTGAGTCCTGCGCAGCCTCGGGTGTCGTCAGCAGGCTCTTGCACGCGGCGATCGCGCCGCGGCGCTCAGGCCGTGATGCGCTCGACGGCGACGACGGAGGCCGTGTCATCCCGCCCCAGTAGGTGGCACACGAGCACCTCACCCTTGCGCATCTGCTCGTCAGCGGCGCCCGCGAGCTCTTCGCGGCACGCGTCGGCTCGAGGCAGATCGCCCGGCACGAGGTCGACGAGGCGACCGAGCAGCTCGGGCAGGACCGGCCCGTGACTGCACAGCGCGGCGGGTGTGGCGCGCCTCAGCGCGGCGCGGAGGTGCCGCGGCGCCCGGCTCGGGTCAGCGGCATACCCCTCCTCGGAGAGGCCCTCCTTCTCGCGCATCCGCAGCCCGGTGTGGGCGGCAAAGGGCTCGAGGGTCGCCACGCAGCGCACGGAGGGCGAGGTCACCAGACGGGTGATGCCGTATGCCGCCAGCACGTCTGCGATCGTCACCGCCTGTCGCGCTCCGGCCGAGGTGAGCGGCCGTAGCCGGTCGTCGCCCGCCCACGCCTCCCGGGGCTGTGCCCTGCCGTGCCGCACCAGCGCGAGCGGCCACGTGTCGAGTCGTCCCTCGCGCTCGGCTCGCACGAGGGCCCGCAGCTGCTCCCGGTCGCGTGAGTAGTCGAGCCGGTCGTGGGCCGCACCGACCTCGACCCACGCGAGGGCGTCGATCTCGTGCTCCAGGCACCCGTGCCCCCCGGTGACGACCGCCGCCCAGTAGTCGACGTGCTTGGCGGCGATCTCTCCGGAGCTGTCGGGCACGGGGTAGTCCGACGGCGGCAGCGGCCCGCCGAGCCGGACCTGCAGCCCGGTCTCCTCGAGGGTCTCGCGGACCGCCGCGACGCACGGCAGCTCGTCGGCGTCGAGCTTGCCCTTGGGCCAGGACCAGTCGTCGTACCTCGGCCGGTGGACGAGGGCGACCTCGAGCCGGTCGTCGCGGCGGCGCCACGGCAGGGTGCCGGCAGCGGGGACGAGGGAGGCCACCCTGATCAGCGGCTGCGGGCCTTGCGGCGCCGCTTGTCGTGGCGCTCGCCCAGCCGAGCCTGGATGTCGACGAGTGGGTCACCGGCCTCGTCGACGGCGTGTCGCACCCATCGCCCGTCGGGACCGAGGTCCCAGCGGGAGCTCGAGTCGGCGAACCCGAGCGCGAACAGCTGCGAGAGCTCGCTCAGGTGGCCCGGGTCGGTGATCCGCACGAGCGTCTCGACCCGGCGGTCGAGGTTGCGGTGCATCATGTCGGCGCTGCCGATGTAGACCTGCGGGTCGCCCCCGTGGTCGAACCAGAAGAGCCGCGAGTGCTCGAGGAACCGGCCGAGCACCGAGCGGACCCGGATCGTCTCCGAGAGGCCCTCGAGGCCCGGCCGCAGGGCGCAGATGCCCCGCACCCAGAGGTCGACGCGCACACCGGCCTGCGAGGCACGGTAGAGCGCGTCGATGACCGCCTCGTCGACGATCGAGTTGACCTTGATGGCGATGCGGCCCGGCGGCTCGTCCTTGCGCCGGCTCGCGTGGATGGCGGCCTCCTCCTCGATGAGGTCGACCAGGCCGGAGCGCACGCTGCGGGGCGCGACGAGCAGCCGCTTGAACTTGCTGCGCGGCGCGAAGCCGGACAGCTGGTTGAACAGGCGGGACATGTCCTCGCCGACCTGCGGGTCGCAGGTGAACAGGCCGAAGTCCTCGTAGATCCGGGCTGTCTTGGGGTTGTAGTTGCCGGTGCCGATGTGGCAGTAGCGGACCAGACCCTCCGGCTCCTGGCGCACCACGAGGCACAGCTTTGCGTGGGTCTTGAGCCCGACCACGCCGTAGACGACGTGGACCCCGGCCTGCTCGAGCTTGCGGGCCCACGAGATGTTGTTGACCTCGTCGAAGCGGGCCTTGATCTCGACGACGGCGAGCACCTGCTTGCCGGCCTCCGCGGCGTCGATGAGCGCATCGACGATGGGGGAGTCTCCCGAGGTCCGGTAGAGCGTCTGCTTGATCGCGAGGACGTCCTTGTCGGCGGCGGCCTGCTCGATGAACGACTGGACCGACGTCGAGAAGGAGTCGTACGGGTGCTGGACGAGGACGTCCTTGTGCCGGATCGCGGCGAGGATGTCGCCCGGCTTCGAGGTCTCGATCGGCGCGAAGTCCGGGTGCGTGCGGGGGACGAACTTGGGGAACTCGAGGTCGGACCGGTCGACGTCGGTCAGCGCCCCGAGTCCGGTCAGGTCGAGCGGTGTCGGGAGCCGGTAGAGCTCCCGCTCGCTGATCTGCAGCTCCCCGGTGAGCATCTCGAGGACCCGCGGGTCCATGCTCTCGTCGACCTCGAGCCGGATCGGGGGCCCGAACCGTCGCCGCGTCAGCTCCTTCTCGAGGGCGGTGAGCAGGTTCTCGACGTCGTCCTCCTCGACCTCGACGTCCTCGTTGCGGGTCACGCGGAAGGTGAAGTGCTCCAGGACCGTGATCCCCGGGAAGAGCTGGTCGAGGTGGGCCGCGATGACGTCCTCGAGGGGCACGAAACGTTTGCGGTGCTCCCCGCCGGGCTGGGCCGACTCGTCGATCTCGATGAAGCGGGGCAGGTTCGGTGGCACCTTGAGCCGGGCGAAGTGCTCCACCCCGGTCTTGGGGTTCTCGAGCAGGACGGCGAGGTTGAGCGAGAGCCCGGAGATGTAGGGGAACGGGTGGGCCGGGTCGACGGCCAGGGGGGTGAGCACGGGGAAGACCCGGTCGGCGAAGAAGTGGTGCAGCGGACCTCGGCCGGCCTCGTCGAGCTCGTCCCACCTGATGACCTCGATCCCCTCGGCATCGAGGGCCGGACGTACGTCGTGCTGGAAGACCTCGGTCTGCTGGCCCATCAGCTCGTGGGCTACCCGGGCGATCCGGTCGAGCAGCTCACGTGGCTCGAGACCGGCGGCCGTGCGGACCGCGAGGCCCGTCGCGATGCGTCGCTTGAGGCCGGCGACCCGGACCATGAAGTACTCGTCGAGGTTGTTCGAGAAGATCGCGAGGAACCGGGTGCGCTCGAGCAGCGGAACGGTGGGGTCCATGGCGAGCTGCAGGACCCGCTCGTTGAACTGGAGCCAGGACAGCTCGCGCTCGAGGTAACGGTCGGCCGGCAGCTCCTGCTCGGGCTGGGTGACCGGTGACGCGGGAGGGACGCCGACGAAGCGGCCGTTGGGGGCCCGGGCCGGCAGCTTGGGAGCCGGGACGGCACTTGCGAACGAGCTGATGGACTCCGTCGCGAGGTCGAGTACAGGATCGCCCGGACCCGATTCGGTGTCGTCGGACGCCACCTGCTCGAGGCTGCTCGTGCTCATGTGCCCCATGGTGGCACCGATCGCTGGGCTGCGGGTGATCAGCCGGCGCCGCGTCAGGGGCGGGCGAACTGGCGGTGCACCTGCAGGTCGCCGAAGCCGAGGCTGCGGTAGGTGTGCAGCGCGGCCGTGTTGTCCTGGTCGACGTAGAGGACCACGTCGTCCTGGCCCGCCTGGCGCAGGTGGTCGAGGCCGAGGACCGTCACCGCCGTGCCGAGGCCGAGCCCTTGGTGCTCGGGCGCGACGCCGACGACGTAGACCTCGCCCACCGGCCCGCCCGGTGGGTCGACCTTGGTCCAGTGGAAGGCCGCGATCCGGTCAGGTTCGCCCTGACGGACGACGAGGATGAAACCGTCGGGGTCGAACCAGGGCTGGGCCATCCGCTGCTCGAGGTCGGGCATCCCGAGCGCTCCCTGCTCGGGGTGGTGTGCGAAGGCCGCAGCGTTGACCCGGAGCCACCCGTGCTCGTCACGGCCCGGCTCGAAGCGTCGCACCGCGAACCCGCCGGGGAGCCGCGCCGCGGGCCAGGCGGGGCCGGAGGTCAGGGAGCGGCCCATGAAGTGCAGCTCCCGGACCGGGACGAACCCTTGGGTCCGGGCGAACGCGGTCGCGGCACCGTCCGAGTCGTGGCTCCACAACCGGACGTCGGCGGGCAGCTCGGCAAGCAGCGCCGCGCCGACTCCGGCGCCGCGGTGGTCCGGGTCGACGACGATCTCGGCCGAGGCGGGCTCGCCGGGCCCGCCCGAGCGCGACTGCGCGTAGCCGGCGAGCGCCGGCGGAGCGGCATACGCGAGGAGGTGTGTCGCGCTCTGGTCGTCACGGGACTCGACGGACAGGCGGAACTGCTCCGAGAGTGCGGCGCTGGAGTCGGCCTGCCGGGCGTGCTCGGCGAGCCGGAGGATGGCGTGGGACTCGGCCGGGGAGAGGGGGGTGCGGGCGTCCCGACGCTCGATGGTGACCTCGGACATACCGCGATTCCATCACAGGGCGTTCAGGGTGTCGGGACGACGAGGCGGTAGCCGACGTTGCGGACGGTCCCGATCAGCGACTCGTGGTCGGGGCCGAGCTTGGCGCGCAGGCGCCGTACGTGCACGTCGACGGTGCGGGTGCCGCCGTAGTAGTCGTACCCCCACACCTCCTGGAGCAGCTGGGCGCGGGTGAAGACGCGACCGGGATGCTGCGCGAGGTACTTGAGCAGCTCGAACTCCTTGTAGGTCAGGTCGAGCAGCTGCCCGCGCAGCTTCGCCGAGTAGCTGGCCTCGTCGATGACGAGCTCACCCGACGTGATCGGCGCGTCGAGCTCGTCGGACCCCGGCTGGTCGCGGGTCAGGGCGAGCCGGATGCGGGCGTCGACCTCGGCGGGGCCGGCCGTCTCGAGCACGACGTCGTCGACCCCCCACTCGGCGGTCAGACCGGCCAGCCCGCCCTCGGTGAGGATGGCCAGCAGCGGCGCCGTGGTGCCCGTCGCGCGCAGCACCCGGCAGAGCGAGCGCGCGGCGGCGAGGTCACGGCGGGCGTCCACGAGGACGATGTCGCACGGGGGCGCTTCGACGAGCACCGTCGCCTCGGCTGCGAGCACCCGGACCGGGTGTGCGAGCAAGCCGAGCGCAGGCAGGACGTCCGCGCTCGGGGCGAGCGCATTCGTCAGCAGCAGCAACCGGGCCATTGCGAGCAGGATACGAGAGACTGGAGCCGTCCCGTCGGTCCCGACGGGACCACGAGACGACCCGAGAGGCAGGTGTGCGGTGTCGACAGCCGCTGAAACGGCTCCCGAGACAGCTGAGAACGCCACTGAGACAGGAAGAGGGACAGCCATAGGGACGGTCGTCAAGCAGACGGTCACCGGGACGGCTGCAGAGACGCCGACGGTGACGGTGCGCTACTGGGCTGCGGCGCGTGCGGCCACCGGGGCCGAGACGGAGGCTCATGCGGGCCCGACGCTCGGGGGCGTGCTCGACGCGGCCGTCGCGGCGCACCCGGCGCTGGCGAGCGTGGTCGCCTCCTCGACGTTCCTGATCGACGGCCACGCCGCCGACCGGTCGACTCTGCTCGAGGACGGTTCGACGGTCGAGGTGCTGCCGCCGTTCGCGGGAGGCTGAGTGACCTCGGTGACCGATCCCGCAGTCGACGACCCGCGCGGCGTGCCCGAGGAGCACGGCCCGCTGCGGCTACCGTTGTCACCCGTGTCGGGTGACCGGGTGCGTCCGTGGTCGGTCGCCGCGACCGTGGTCGGTGCGGTGGCAGTCATCGTCGCGTCGCAGTGGGGGTATGCCGCTGTCCTCGGTGTCGTCGCCGCGCTCGCCCTCGCGGTGGTGCTCGGGTGGCCCGCGGTGGGCGGGACCCGGACCGCGCTCGCCACGTCGGTCGTCCTCGGGATCGCGGCCGCAGCAATGCTCGGGGCAACCGTCCGAGACGACCTGCGGTGGCTGCCCGCGGCCGTGGCGCTCGGCATGGTCGCGGCCTTCTTCCACCAGCTGCTCCGGCCACCGCCGCGAGCCGGCCTCGTCCTGTCCCTGCTCGCCGCCGTCGGCGGGCTGGTCCTGCTGGCCTCCGGTGCCCTGCTGGCGGTGAGCGCCCACGACGCCGGATCGGGGCCGGTCATCGTCCTGGCGATGCTGGCCGCCGCCGTCAGTGTCGTCGGCGACCTGCTCGCGCCGGTCCGCGTGCTGCGCCTGTTCCTCGGCTTCATCGTGCTGTTGGCCGGCATGGGCGTGGCCGCGCTCGCCGCCTCGTGGACCGACGAGCTGACCACTATGGGCGCGCTCGGTATCGGCGCGGCCACCGCCACGGTCTCGTGGTCGCTGCGGCGTGTCCTGGCCCTGCAGCCGGCGATCCTCGGTGCCCCCGGGCAGGTCGCGGTCGGCGCCGGGTCGGTCCTGCTGGTCGGGGCCCTCGTCCGGCTCTTCGCGGTGCTGTTCTAGCAGGGCGACGCCGGCCATACCGTCTGTCACTCGGATGCCACGCGCGGTGCGATCCCGTAGCCGATCTCGTCGGCCCACCGGTGGACGTACGCGTAGACGTGCGGGTGTGCGAGGGCCCGGGCGTGCAAGCATTCCCGCGCATTCCCGATCGACAGTGCAGCAGTTCGGGTCGAGAGTGCAGTTCTGGGCGAGAAGACCCAGCGGGTATGCCGCTCAGCTGACGATGGTGGGCCCGCTGAGCGGCATACCTCCCGGCTCTGGTGCGTGACTGGCCCGGTCGGACCAACCCAAACCTGGACGACGGCAGGTACCCCCGCCCAAGGTGGGCACCCGGCCGGTGACCGCTCGATCAGGAGAGGTGCACTCTCGATTCGGATCGGCAGGCCGCCGGCGAGGGCCAAGCACCGATGACGCGCCGGCGCTGGGCGGTGTGGGCCGTTTCATGGGTCGGCGGCGCGGCCCTGGCAGTAGCCAACGGGACAGTACCTGCGGGACAGGTTCGACGCCGACCGGATCCACCTGGTCGGGCAGTCGTGGGGTTCGACCCTGGGTGTCCTCGCGGTGCAGGACTCGCCCTCGCTGTACCGGGCCTTCGTCGGGGTCGGTCAGATGGTCAGCCAGCGCGAGACCGACCGGATCTTCCATGCGGACAGCCTCGCCTGGGCGAGACGGGCGGGCGACGAGCGGCTCGTCGGCGAGCTGACCGCGATCGGCGCGCCTCCCTACCCGGACATCCTCGACTACGAGACCGCACTGTCCCACGAGAAGGAGGTCCATCCCTACGACCACGGCGCGAACTCCGAAGGCGTGGGCGGCTTCTCGGAGAACCTGTTCATCGAGGAGTACACCCTGCTCGAACAGGTGCACAGCCTCGGCGCGTTCCTCGACGTGTTCGCCGCCCTCTACCCGCAGCTGCAGGACATCGACTTCCGGCAGAGCGCCACGAGGCTCGACGTGCCCGTCTACCTGGTGCAGGGCGCGTTCGAGGCGCGCGGCCGCGCCGCCCTCGCCGATCAGTGGTTCCGGCTGCTCGAGGCTCCCCACAAGCAGCGGGTCGTGCTCGACACCTCCGGGCACCGCCCGATCTTCGAGCAGCCCGAGCAGTTCCACGACGTGATGACGGGGGTCGTGCTCGCGCAACAGGGACAGTGACATCGTCACGTATGCCGCCCAGCTCGCGGCATCTCGCCCGCGC
>NZ_JAKDLO010000215.1 GCF_030452765.1 Intrasporangium sp. | reverse complement strand
GCGCAAGAGCTGACCGGGACGGTCGAGCGGTCCGCTCTGATCCGGCAGGCGCTCGAGGCCCTCGTAGCCCGAGAGAGTGCGCACCGGCTGGCTCGGCTGGGTGGGATCGATCCGGACGCGCAGGCCGCTCCCCGGTCGCGTCATGCTGGCGGGCCTCCGGCTGGCGGGCATGCGAACCCGCGATCCTCGCGGGCATCGTGATCCTCGTCGACACCTCGGTCTGGATCGATCACCTGCACCGGGCCGAGCCAGGCCTGGTCCGCTTCCTCGACGACGCGCTGGTGGCCACGCATCCGATGGTGATCGGCGAGCTTGCTCTCGGGAGCATGCGCCGGCGACGAGAGGTGATCGGGCTTCTGAGTGCCTTGCCGCACGTCGTCACCGCGACCCACGAGGAGTGCCTGACCCTCGTCGAGTCGCAGGACCTGCCCGGACGTGGCCTCAGCCTTGTTGACGCACACCTGCTAGCGTCTGCCCGTCTCACCCCAGATGCGAGGATCTGGACGCGGGACAAGCGCCTGGCGGCCGCCGCGTCCGACTTGTCGCTGTCGTGGGCGGGACCCTGACGGGAACCGGGTGCCCCGCCGCTGGGACGAAGCTCCTACACGAGTTCCTCGTCGGGACAGTCGAGCCCGGCTCGAGGGTCGTCACCGACGGATCGACGTCCTACCGGTCCGCGTGCCGGAATTGGTTCGTGCACGAGCCGCACCCGGCTGCTGGGCTACCGCCCGGTTCCGGAAGGATCCACCCCTGCCGGCCGGTAGGTGGGCGGGTCCCCAACTGGCTGTGGGCGAGCGACCCGGCGGGTGTCGGGCAGGTCAACCCTCACTCACCAACCTACGGAACGACGGGCTTCCACTTCGCCACGGATCACGTCCGCGGCGAACCCGGCACCATCACCGCCGGGAGCATTGGGGGTATGCCGCTCTGCTCAGTCCGCGGCTCGGCGCCGCCCCCGGGCCGCTGGCGACCGCAGCACGTCGTGTGCGATCCGCAGCGCGACGGCGCGTCGCTCGTCCGGGTCCACGTCGCCCTGCAGATCGCGGCTGAGCAGCGTTCCAGCGACAATGCTGAACACCGCGGTCCGGGCCCGGACCGCTTCCTCGTAGCCGGCCCCCGGAGGAAGCAGCGGCGCGATGATGCGCTGGAACAGCTCGATCGGCGGCCCGTCCTGCTCGTGCTCCGGGGCCAGCTCGCGCAACACATTCTGGTTCTGCTGGGCCATCGCCATGACCCGGCTGGCCGGGCCGAGCGCGAGGTCGACGGTCCGGCCCAGCAGCTCCTCGCGGGTCGCCTCGCCGGGCTCCTGCCGGTCTGCCCAGTCCGCGAGCGCCCGCAGCTGCTCCTGGAGCGTGGACAGCAGGCTCTGCAGGATCTGCTCCTTGGTGCGGAAGTGGTAGTAGAGCGCTGCCTTGGTCACGCCCAGCTCCTCGGCGATCTCACGCAGTGAGGTGCCGTTGTAGCCCTGCTCGGTGAACCGGCGCAACGCGACCTCGAGGATCTGCTCCCGGGTGCCCTGCGGCCGCCCGGCGCGATGGCCGCCCGGCGCCGTCGCGGGTGCTGACTCACCTGCTGTCATCGGCCGTCTCCTTCCGAAACCGCTTCCTGTGATCGCACTGTGATCCTACTTGACGACCGGCTAGGCGAACGCTTACCGTTCGACAAGTAGGCAACTAGCCGGTCGGCAAGCAAGCGAGCAGGCAAACACTCTCTCAAGGGGAACAGACATGAGCACCGACACCACCCGACCCGGAACGACCCGGGTCGACACGCCACCACCTCGCAGCAGCCGCGAGATCTGGACCGTCATGAGCGGTCCGCTGCTGTGCATCCTCCTCGCCATGCTCGACAACACCATCGTCGGGCCGGCGCTGCCCACCATCGTCGGAGACCTGGGCGGCCTCGAGCACCTGTCGTGGGTCGTGACGGGCTACACGCTCGCGGCGGCGGTCACCGCACTGCTCTGGGGCAAGGTCGGTGACCTGCTGGGTCGCAAGCCCGCCCTGCTCGCCTCCATCGGCGTCTTCCTCGCCGGCTCGGCCCTGACCGGCCTGTCCCAGTCGATGGTCGAGCTGATCGGCTTCCGGGCGTTGCAGGGCGTCGGCGCGGGTGGCCTCATGGTCGGCGTGCTCGCGGTGGTCGGCGAGCTCGTCTCGCCGCGCGAACGCGGACGCTACACCGGCGTCATCGGCGCCGTGATGCCCATCGCGATGATCGGCGGGCCCCTCGTCGGTGGCTGGGTCACCGACAACGCGTCCTGGCACTGGATCTTCTACCTCAACCTGCCGATCGGCCTGGCCGCCATGGCCGTGGTGACCGCGACGCTCCACCTGCCCGCCGGCCACCGGGACCCGTCCCGCGTCCAGATCGACTGGGCCGGTGCCGGCCTGCTCACGGTGTGGGCGTCAGCCGCGGTCCTGTTCGCAAGCTGGGCCGGCACCCAGTACGCCTGGGCCTCCTGGCCGGTGGTCTCGCTGGGCGTCGTCGCGCTGGTCGGCTTCGTGGCGTTCGTGGTGCAGGAGCGCCGGGCCAGCGATCCGATCCTGCCGCTCGGCATCTTCGGCAGCCGCAACTTCAGCCTCGCCGGAGCACTCGCCTTCCTCACCGGCATGGCCATGATGGGCGCATCTGCCTACCTGCCGCAGTTCCAACAGCTCGTGCAGGGGCTGTCGGCGACCAACAGCGGCCTCCTGCTGCTGCCATTGATGCTGACCCTCATGGTCACCTCGATCTGCACGGGCCTGCTCATGAGCCGGACCGGTCGCTCCCGGGTCTTCGTCATCGTCGGCAGTGTCATGCTCGTCGTGGGGATGGTCCTGCTCACCCAGGTCCGGGTCGACAGCGGAACGCTCGCGACCGGCCTGATGATGGCCGTCCTCGGGATCGGCATCGGCGCCCTGGTCCAGCCGTCGCAGCTGATCGCCCAGAACAGCGTCGGGCTGCGCGTCATGGGCACGGCGATGGGGGTCAACAAGTTCCTGCAGACCATGGGCATGTCGATCGGAACCGCGATCATGGGTTCGCTCTACGCGTCCCGCCTCACCGAGAGCCTCACGACGTCACTGGGCGCGCAGGGCAGTCGCCTCGCCTCCGGCGGGACGCAGATCCCCCCGTCGGTCCTGCACCGGCTGCCCGCGCCGGTCCAGGACGCGCTGCACGTGGCCGTGACGCATGGCATCCAGGGCGTCTTCTGGGTCGGTACCGCCTTCGCTGTCGTCGGGCTGCTCGTGGCGTGGTTCGTCACCGAGGTCCCGTTGCGCGAGAGCGTCGACGACACCGCCCCGGCCGAGCGCGCGCGGGAGCAGCTCCCCACCGATGCGTGACCGGTTGGCGCCCGGAGCGGCTGGGCTGACCTGCGAGCCGGGCGGCCCCGCGGAGCGAGCTCAGCGGCATACCCGCTGCGACGGGCGCAACGAGCACGCGGGCTACGGTGAGGGATGCTGCCCTGGAGCACGGACCTGGCCGGACGACTCGACGAGCACGTCATCGACAGCGAGGCGCTGCGGGGCAACCCGCTCGGTGACCCGCACGAGCGACCGCTCTGGGTCTATGTGCCGCCCGGGTACGACGACGAGCCGGGGCGGCGCTACCCGACGGTGTACGTCATCCAGGGCTACACCGGGCACCTGGCGATGTGGCGCAACCGGCAGCCCTTCCGGCAGCCGTTCCCGGAGACGGCCGACGCGGTGTTCGCGGGCGGGGAGGCGCCACCGGCGATCGTGGTCTACCTCGACGCGTGGACGGCCTACGGCGGCAGCCAGTTCGTCGACTCGCCGGGGACCGGGAACTACCACACGTACCTCTGCGACGAGGTCGTGCCGTTCGTCGACGCCCGCTACCGGACGCTCGCCGACCGGGAGCACCGCGCGATCATGGGCAAGTCGAGCGGCGGCTTCGGGGCGATGATCACCCCGATGCTGCGCCCCGACCTGTTCGGGGCGCTCGCGACGCACGCGGGCGACTCGCTCTACGAGTACTGCTACATACCGGAGTTCGCCAAGGCGGTGCGCTACCTGCGCGACTACGACGGCGAGATCCAGCGGTGGTGGGACGACTTCCGCGGCCGCGCCTCGTTCACCAAGGAGGCCGACCAGGCGCTGCTCATGCTGCTGGGGGTCACGGCGTGTTTCTCGGCCGATACCGACGGGACGCCGCGGCTGCCGTTCGACCCGGTCACCGGGCGGCTGGTCCCGCAGGTGTGGCAGCGCTGGCTCGACTGGGACCCGGTGCGGATGGTCGAGAGCCGATCCGAGGCGGTCACCTCGTGGCGGGCGGTGTGGATCGACGCCGGCACCCGCGACGAGTGGTTCCTCGACGTCGGGGCGCAGGCCTTCCACCGCGAGATCCTGCGGGCCGGCCTGCCCGAGGACCGGGTCCACTTCGAGACCTTCGACGCGGGCCACGGCGGGATCGACTACCGCTACCCGCTCGCGCTGGCCTGGCTCGCGGAGCGGATCGCGCCCTGAGGGGTGCGTGGCTGCGGGAGCCGGCTGAGCGGTATACGGGCGGGGACGAACCACTAGCTGTCGGCGAGCTGTGAGACGCGCTGCGGACTCACCCCGAGGAGGGTGCCGACGTCCCGGACCGTCAGCCCATCTGCACGAAGGAGTGCCACCGCCTCGCGGCTCAGGCGGCTCGCGTTCTTGGCCGCGACCTCAGCGGCCTGCGACGCCTCCGACCTGGGCGAGGCGGCGGGTCTGGGTGTGCAACGTGCCACGTTCGCTGACTATCTCGACGGCCCACCATTCGCCGGAGCGGACAGCGGTTGCGATGACCTTCATGTCAGCCCTCCATCTGCCGGATGATCGCGCGGGCAGTTATCTCGTTGATCTCGTTGTGACGGGGCACGGTCTGGATGCGGTCCCCGATCCTCACCCTTGGTGTGTGATCCGCCCTCCACCACGACAAGTTCGAGGCCGTCACGCTTGGCGATTCTCGCTAGCCGCTTCATGAGGTCGGTGCGCTTCGTCTCAAGTCGATCCGCTCTGTACAGATCAAGTAAAGCAACCTAGACAAGCTGAGCTGCGGGCGGTGCTCCATTCCGTACCTCGTCGTCCGATTCGCTTGCCTGAGAGACGATGTCACGTGGCCCGAGGTCGCCACAGCTGGACAGTTGCCACCTGTGGACAACCGTGCTGGTGAATACCAGGCGGCCGAGGACGCCGCGAGGGTGGCGGCACAGACCGAGCGGTATGCCGCTGAGCCGGCTCAGCGGCATACGACCCGTTGGTTGGTGGTGCCCGTCGTCGGGCCCGCGAACGGCTCCGTGAGGCGGGACTTCGTGCGCGCTCGACTGTGGCGTCAGGCGACGCAGTCTGGGCGCTGAGGTGGTCGGCGCGTCCAGGGGCACTACGCGGGACACTGGTAAGGATGCGGTCAGGGAACCGAGCCGGCGGACTGACGGGAGGGCTTCGTGGACTTCGACCTCTTGGCGCCGCTCGACCCGGCAAAGCAGCGCGAGGTGCTTTCGCTGACCACCGCTCACCGCTACCGGGCGGGGGAGGTCCTGTTCAACGAGGGCGACCTCGGGAACACGTTGCACCTGCTGGCTGCCGGCCGGGTCAGGGTCCAGTTGGCCACGCCCGATGGTGAGGTCATGGCGCTGACCGTGATGGGCCCGGGTTCGGCATTCGGGGAGCAGGCCCTCGTCGACACGACCGCACGGCGGACGGCGACCGTCGTGGCCATCGACCAGGTCGAGACCCGCACGCTGCACCGAGGCGAGTTCGAGCGGCTGCGCGCCCGGGAGCCGGCCGTCGACCGGATGCTGGTCGTCGCTCTCGCCGGGCAGGTGCGCCGGCTCTCCCGGCAGCTTGCGGAGATGTCCTACCTCCCGGCACCGACGCGGGTCCTGCGGCGGATGCTTGAGCTGGGCGCGCTCTTCGATGGTGGCCAGGTGCCGGTGACGCAGTCGGAGATCGCGTCCATGGCCGGCACGACTCGGGTGACAGTCAACCGGGTCCTGCACACGCTCGCAGAGGACCAGCTCGTCTGGCTCGGACGGGGGTGGTTCGCCGTCCTCGACCCCGCAGGACTGGCCCAGCGCGCCAGGTGAGCGATCTGGTGCTGCGCTGTGTATAGCGGTTGACAGACCGGACCTTCCCGCCCGGCGGATCATCGTGGACGCGGGCATTACAGCCCGTGGCACGACACGGAGGCGGCCATGGATGGAACCGCAGCTCACCACCCGGCATTCGTGGGGCCGGCGCCGACCGGCCTACGGGCCCTGTGCGAGCCTCGTCGCGGGCCGGCCGAGGTTCGGCCTGCTCGGCTCTCAGGTCACCTCCGCCCGGCGAGCAGGGCGCGAGTCGTGTGGTTCTGCGTCGCCGGCCTGATCACGGGCGGCCTTGCCCTGTGGGCGAGCTCGCATGGGGGGATCGGCCAGCGCGCCACCGAGGCGTCACTCGCCTCACTGGTGGTCGCGCTGGCCCCCCCCCCCCCCGGGGGCAAAAGCGGCGCCGTCGTGCGCCGGCGGTAGGGGGGCGCGGTCCCCCTGCACCCCCGG
>NZ_JAKDLO010000214.1 GCF_030452765.1 Intrasporangium sp. | reverse complement strand
CCGGCCCGGGGCGGACCACCCCCCTCCGTACCCGCGTGCCCCGCCGGTATGCCGCTCAGCGGGCGAGTGCACGCCCGCTGAGCGGCATACGGGACGGGCTGCTGCTCAGTCCTGTGGCGAGGGGTTGGCGATGCGGCCCCAGGTCGACTTGTTGCCCCAGATGTTCTGTCGCAGGCCCTCGAGCTGCAGGACCTGGGAGTGGTCGACGAAGAGGTTGACCTCGTTGCCGTAGTTCTTGACGTACCACTCGAAGACGGGCGGGTCGGCTGCCTCGAACATGACGTTGCGGGCGCCGAGCCCGTTCATGATCGACGCCGCAGCCGAGGTGTTCCACTCGGCGACGTTCTCGGTGATCCCCTCGGACTCGATCATGATGATCGAGGCGCCGGCGTCCAGGGCCCGCTGGCCCCGGTCGATGAGGTCGCCGATGTCCTTCTTCGTCTCGGCGGCGAGCTCGGCGACACCGGAGTCGCCACCCGACCCGATCTGGATGCCGAGCTCGGGCTTGGCCTTCAGGCCCGCCCCGGTCACCTGCTCGACGAGCCGGAGCAGCCCGCTCGTGGGGATGGAGATGAAGCCGGTCGAGATCTCGATGACGTCGAAGCCGACCTCCTTGGCCTCCTTCAGGTAGTGCTCGACGGCGTCCGGGCCGTAGCGCAGCACCGTCTCGAGCCAGCCGCCGGAGGAGATGTAGGCGTCGTGCTCGTGGGCTAGGTCGCTGAACGCCCGGACCTGCTCACGAGGCAGCAGGGCGAAGGACCCGCCGGCCCACTTGACCCCGTCGACCCACCGGCCGGCCACCTCGAGCACGTCGGCCAGGTGCCGGGTGCCGTAGGTGGAGTAGTACGGACCACGCACCTCGGTCAGGCCGAACGTGCGCGGCTTGTCCGGCCGGTAGGCGCGGGGGATGAACTCGAAGCTGGTGGGTGTCGTGGTCGTCCTGTTCTTCATGGACTACCCCTCTCGTGGTGGTGTTCGTCGGGATCTCCAACGTTGTCGGCCGCGCGCCTCGGTCGGGCGGTCACGGCGGTGGTCTGTGGTGGGTCCTGCTCACGCGGTGCGCTCGGTCGGCACCTTCGCGAGCAGCGTGGTCAGCGCGGCGACCGGGTGCTCGGGCAGGCCCCGGACCGCGTCGGCGATGGCCGCGGCCAGCTCGGGTCCGGTGAACGGGACGACGAGCCGGGTGTACTTCTGCATGGCACTTTCCCAGTCGAGCGGGTCGCTGCGCGATCCCTGGTAGGAGGACGCCGACGCCGTCAGCGTCGTGTCGTCGTCGAGCTCGACCTCGACCCGGCTCGGCATCTCCTGCGGGAACCGGGCGGTGAAGCCGTCGTCCGGCGTGATCTCGAGGCGCTGCATCAGAGACTGGACGTCGTCGGCGGTGATCCGGCCTTGGGCGAACTGGGCCGGCTCGACGACCCCGTCGAGCAGCGCGACCGCGACGAGGTAGGGCAGCGAGTGGTCGGCCTCCTCCTTGGTGCCGATGGAGCGCTTGTCGCCCTCCTCACCCCCGCCGATGATGTCGTAGGCGACCTGGAAGGTGCTCACCCGGACCTGCCGGATGCGGGCCGGGTCGAAGCCGGGCCGGTCGGCGATCTCGATCGCGGCCTCGAGCGCGGTCTGCGAGTGGATCTCGGCGTTGTGCTTCTTGACGATCGTGCGGGTGACGCCCTCGAGGTCCTCGGCGGACCAGTCGATCTCGAAGTCGCCGGCGATGGTCTGCTTGAAGCCCTTGTTGCCCTCGAAGACCTGCCGCGGGCCGGTGATCCCGGCGCGGGCGAGCAGGGCCGCGTGCACGCCCTCCTTGGCCACCTGCGGGTAGGCCAGGCCCTTCCAGTGCGACAGGTCACCGGTCCGGGTCACGCGCAGGGCGTTGTTCGCGGTCCCGGAGATCGCGATGGCGTTGGCGGTCTGGTCTGCGGAGAGACCGAGCGCGCGGGCGACACCGGCGGGGACGGCATACGCGCCCTGGACGGTGTGGTCGAAGCCTCTTGCCCGCACCGGGGCGAGCTCCGACAGGCGGGTCTGCACCTGGTAGGCGACAGCGAGCGCGGTGAGGAAGTCCCGGCCCGAGGCTGCGACGCTCTCGGCGGCGGCGAGCACCGCGCCGAGGTTGTCGGACGGGTGGCACGTCTCGCCGGGGGCGAGATAGCTGTCCATGAAGTCGAGGTAGCGGGACAGGGCGGTGTTGTAGAACGCGGCCCGGTCCGGTGGGGCGGCTCCTCCCCCGATGAGGGTCGCTGATCCGGTGCCCCCGAGCTGCTGCGTCAGGGCGCGGACCGCGCGGGTGGGCTCGGCGTCCAGGGCGGCGATCGCCACCCCGATCGTGTCGAGCACCCGGATGGCGAGCTGTTCGCTCGCCGCCCTGCTGAGCTGGGCCCAGTCGGTTCCAACGACGTAATCGGCGAGCCGGTCGACCTCGGTCATTGCCATGCCTCCCCTTCTATGGGCGGCAACCGGGGCGCGATCCGTGCTATTCCGGGCTGTCCAGTCCGTGACACGGCTGGGGGCGGCTGCCCTGCCCGTCGGCAGGGCGAGATGCGCCGACCGGACCCGGTCCGCACGCAAGGATCCGTACGGAAGAACACAACAAGTGTTTGCGCAAGCCCTCGGCTCGTGCTCAGGGACGGGTGGAGGGTGGGACTTGTTGTGTCCGGGCGCCCGCTGCGCCCATCCCCGTCCTCGCAGGCTCGCGGGCTCGCGGGCTTGTGGGCTCGCGGGCCACTCGAGAAGGGGACGTCAGCTCTCGTAGACGTGCGGCGCGAGCGTGCCGACGCAGCGCAGGTTGCGGTACTTCTCCGCGTAGTCGAGCCCGTAGCCGACGACGAACTCGTTCGGGATGTCGAAACCGACGTACTTGACCGGGATGTCGACCTTGACCACGTCGGGCTTGCGCAGCAGGGTGCAGATCTCGACGGAGGCCGGCTTGCGCGACTCGAGGTTGGCCCGGATCCACGAAAGGGTCAGACCCGAGTCGATGATGTCCTCGACGATGAGGACGTCCTTGTCGGTGATGTCGGCGTCGAGGTCCTTGAGGATCCGGACCACGCCGGAGCTCTTCGTGCCCGAGCCGTAGGACGAGACGGCCATCCAGTCCATCGGGGCGGTGCCCGGCAACGCCCGCATCAGGTCGGCCATGACGACGACGGCCCCCTTGAGCACGCCGACCAGCAGGAGGTCCTTGCCCTCGTAGTCGCGCCAGATCTGCTCGGCCAGCTCCGCGAGCCGGGCCTGGATCTGCTCCTCGGTCAGCAGGACCGTGGCAAGGTCGCCTCCCATGTGCTCGCGGTCCACTGACGGCTCCTCAGGTATGGCGGGGGCTGCCGGCTCCCGTGCGTGCGGGTCGGCCAGCCCATTCAACCGCACTGGCCGTGGGTGCGGCGGTCGGCGCAGCCTCAGTCAGCGCCAGGGGTTGCGTCAGTGGTCGGCGACGGCGATCGGGCTGAACCGGATGGAGCCGTTGTCACGTGCCACGGCGATGCCGCCGGGCACGTGCAGCGGTCCCTGCCCGTGCCAGGAGGTCAGCAGCGCGTCGAGCGACTCGACGTGGGCCGCAGAGACGTCGGCGATCGGTGCTCCGGCCTCGGAGGCGAGGATGCGCCAGACCCGGGTGCGGATCGCCCGGGGCAGGGCGGCCAGCGCGCCGAGGGCGACTCCGGGGGGACCGGGTGCGTTCGGCAGTCCGCCCCGGGCCCGACGGGCCAGCTCCTCGAGGTGGTCGGCGTCCTCACGGAGCAGGTCCGCGGACCGGGCGAGAGCCGCCGCGAAGCCCGGCCCGAGCTCGGCCTCGAGGATCTGCAGGACCTTGCGGGCCCGTACCCGGCGGAAGGTCTCGTCGCCGTTGTGCGGGTCCTCCCAAGCCTCGATCCCGTGGGCGAGGCAGACGGCGTGGGTGGTGGCCCGTGGCAGGGCAAGGAAGGGCCGCACGATCCGGCCCCGCCGCACCGGCATACCGGACAGCGAGCGGGCTCCGGAGCCGCGCGCGAGCCCGAGCAGGACCTGTTCGGCCTGGTCGTCGCGGGTGTGCCCGACGAGGATCAGCGCGGCACCGAGCCGGTCGGCGGCCGCCTCGAGCACGGCGTAGCGGGCGGACCGGGCGTCGGCCTCGGGCCCCGCCGCGGTCGTCGGCACATCGGCGGCCTCGACCTCGACGGGCCCGAGGCCCAGCTGGCGGCAGGTCGCCGCCGCGCGGTGCGCGACGGTGCTCGACGCGTCCTGCAACTGGTGGTCGACGATGACGGCTCCGCCGCGCATGCCGGCGTACGGGGCCTCGAAGGCGAGCGCGGCCGCGAGTGCCATCGAGTCGGTGCCGCCGGAGACGGCGGCGATGACGAGGGAGCCCTCGGGCACGTCCTTGAGATGCTCGCGCACGGCGAGCCGGGCTGCCGCGACGGCGGGGTCTGGTCCGGTCACATCAACCTCCTCAGACGTGTACCCGCCGCACCCAGGCGGCCGGGTCGAGGATCTCGGGGGCGCGCGGGAGGCTCTGCGGGGCGGCCCATACCTGCGCCAGTCCGTCGCGGCCGACCGCGTCCATGACGGCACGCACGAAGCCGGCGCCGTCGCGGTACTGCCGCATCTTGGCCTCGAGGCCGAGCAGCTTGCGCAGCAGCCGGTCGATGCCGACCGAGCTCATCCGGCGGCGGTCGAACTTCGCCCGGATCTCGGCCACGGACGGGATGACGCGCGGGCCGACGTCGTCCATGATGACGTCGGCGTGCCCCTCGAGCAGGGACATGATCGCGGTGAGGTCGGCGATCCTCGCGCGCTGCTCGTCGGTCGCGAAGAGCTGGCCCAGCCCCTCCCCCGACCGGATCAGCTCGGGTAGCCGCGTCGCGATCTGCTGGAGCCGGGCTCCGATGTCCTCAGGGGTCGGCGCGAGGTCGACGGCCAGCTCCTGGGACTGGGTGACCAGGTGCTCGCGCAGCCAGGGCACCGCGGTGAACTGCACCCGGTGGGTCTCCTCGTGCATGGCGACCCAGCGCCGGAAGTCGTGCGGGTCGACCTCGAGCTGCCGTTCGACCTGCACGATGTTGGGTGCGACGAGGAGCAGCCGTGGCGTGCCGCCGGGCGCGAGGTCGTACTGCCCGAGGATCTTGCTCGACAGGAAGGCGAGCAGACCCCCGATCTCGGCGCCGGTCACCTTGCCGCCGATCGCGGCGGCGGTGGCGCCCAGGTCGACCTTGCGCGAGGCCGCGAGCTTGTCGACGACCGGGGTCAGCATCGCCTCGAAGGAGTCGACATTCGCCCTGATCCAGCCTGCCCGGTCGACCACGAGCGGGGGCGGCGCCGCGTCGGGGGCGCGCATCCCGGAGGTCTCGGCGACCGGATCGACGGCCTCGGCCGCCGCGGCCCGCAGGTCGGCGACGATCTGCGCCGCCTCCTCGAAGCTGACCTGTGGCCCGGCCTTCGTGATGACCTGTCCCGTGCGCTTGGCGAACTCGTAGTCGACGTATGCCGCCCCGCCAGTCTTCGCCGGGAGCCTGGTCGATTCGCTCATGCTGAGTCTCTCGCCCGTCTCTTGTCGGTCATCTCTTGTCGGTCTGGTCCTCGGGCCCGCCCGATCGCTGGGCCGTCACCCGAACCAACGCCGTGCGCTGGTTGTTCGTTCCCCCGGGGACCTTACCCCCGCACGCCCGTCGGGAACCGTCACATGCCCCTCGCGCGGGCATGACCTCCCGGTCGAGCTGGCAGCACCGCCCGGTCGAGCGGTCAGCGGCAGTCGCACGCGGCGAGGGTGGTCACGAACCGGTCGAGTGCCGAGCGGGCCCGGTCGGTCGGGGCCTTGGCCACCAGCCCGGCGTAGACGAGCAGGTGACCGTCCTCGTCGACGACACTGCCGGCAAGGGCGTTCGCGCCGGTGAGCGTGCCGGTCTTGGCGCGGACCCGGCCGGCCGCGTCATGCCCGGCACCGGAGTCATACCGGTCCTCCAGGGTGCCGGTGAGGCCGGCGATCGGCATGCCCGCGAGGGCGAGCCGAAGGGACGGGTGTCTGCCGCCGTAGGCCGTCGCGAGCAGGTCGGTCAGCAACAGTGCGGTGACCCGGTTCTGCCGGGACAGGCCGCTCGCGTCGCGCAGGATCACGCCCTCGACGTCGATCCCCAGCGCCGCGACCCGACTCACGACCCAGGCCCCGACCTGCGCGAAGGAGGTCTTCGCCCCCGATCGGTAGGCCGCCTGCCGGGCGAGGATCTCGATGAGCGCATTGTCCGACTCGGTCAGCGCGAGTGCGAGCTGGTCGAGGACCGGTGCCGAGTCAACCGACCCGAGGACGGGGGCGTCGGCGACGGCCCTGGCCTCTCGGCTCGCTGCCTTGCGTGCGGCGACGCCGTGCTCGGCGAGTCGGGCCACGAACGCATCGAGGGTGCTCGCGACCGGGTCCGCCGGCCCGGGACGCCCCGGCCGGGCTCGCTGGTCGGAGCGACCGAGCATGGCCACCGTCCCGGTGATCCCCTCGGGTCGGAACGAGCCGGACCAGGTCGGGGCCGTGAGCGGCCCCGGGGCGTAGGACAGGTCGACCGAGACGGTGACCTTCCTCGTGCCTGCTGTCCGCAGGGCGTCGGCGCCCCGCGTTGGCACGTAGCCGAGACCCCCCGGGCCCGCCCCCCCGACACCGGCCCCCATGGCCCGCGCGGGCCGTGGG
>NZ_JAKDLO010000213.1 GCF_030452765.1 Intrasporangium sp. | reverse complement strand
AACCCAGTGATTAAGAGTCACTTGCTCTGCCAATTGAGCTAGCGGCGCAACGAGGTGACACGTTAGCAGGGCGGTTCCGGCGCCGACAAATTGGTGATCAGCGTCGCGTCGCCCGTTTGCGATGGTGGTCGCGGACAAGGAGCAGCACCCCGCCGAGCATGAGGATGATGAAGCCGATCAGGCCGCCGATGTGCTCATCGTCGGTCACCTGGGTCGCCTGTCCCTGAGGGGTTTTCGTGATCGGCTTGGGGTTGTCGTTCTGGGCGAGTGACGGGTCTATCGGGGCAGGGGTCGTGGTGTGAGCGGCTGCGGGAAGGCGACTCGGAACGCTGGCAGCAGGCTGGGCCGCGGCCGCCCGGTCGAGCGACAGCGTGAGGGTCAGAGAGACGAGGAGGATGAGCACACCGGCCGCGAAGCGCTGGACCCACCTGTTCCCCGAACGCACCGAGTCATTGTGCCGCAGCCGCCTGGTGGTTCGTCGCATCGCCACTCGGAGGCAACGAGAACGTGACCGCCCTGCTCGGGTCGCAGGGTTACGTCCTGGCCGGGCAGCGAGGCCGAGACCCTGACCGCGGCGGCGGTCAGGGCCTCGACACGTGTGGGGGGGCCTTCGTAGCTCGTTCGTCGACTTCGCCCCGTGACGCAACACCCTGGGCACACGGTGGAAGCGGGGCGTCTCCGGGTCTCGCCCCAGGCGTCGGTCTTCCGCGGCCTGGGGCGCAGGCAAGCGATGGACGTGCAGGCGTCGGACGAGAAAACCCGGCCCCGGAGGGGCCAGGTGGTGTGACGCACGTGTAGCAGCGTGACGGCCCTGGCCACCACTCTCGTGGCTTGATGATGCGCGGGCCGATGGTCGATGGGAGCTGGTGGTCATACCAGTCGGAGGGCTGCATCTGGTACCACCGGTGGTTACCTACGCCGTCGGTGTGCTCGCCGGCCAACTTGCCCGCACGGTAGCCCTTGGTCGGGTTGACGAGCCCGATCGGCACTCGACCTCGTGCGAAGGCGACGGGGTAGGCCAGGTCGCTGTCGTTGGAGATCACCACGGCAGCATCCACTGCCTCGGTGAGCACATCGATGAGTAGATGGGACGCGACGTTGACGTCGGAGCCCTTCTCTTCTCGACGAGCGACGGAGGCCATGGACCGAGCGTCCGGGACGTCGCGTTCGGCTCCGTCTTGCACCATCAGCGGCCACTGGGGATGGCTGATCACCGGCTTGCCGTTGCGACCAGCGGTCGCGAGCGGCGCCGTGGCAACCCGTGCGACGTAGTTGCCGAAGCTGACCTGAGTGGCAGAGCCGGAGCGTTCCAGCGCGCGGAGGTAGACGTCCCTGTCGCGTTGGCCGACGGGGTTGCCGGCTCCACTCACACGCGCGGTGCAGTAGATGACCGTCTGGATGATCGGGTCTCGCCAGCGGGAGTGTGTCGCGATCAGATCGGCGGCAAGAGCCTTCAGGTCGAGCCAACGCCACCCCGGGGTCGAGCGACCGCACAGCCCTCGACGCCGTAGTACAGGTTGTACCCGTCGATGTAGACGCCGACTCGCATGGCTCAGACGCTAAGCGGAGGGTCCGACATTCGCGGGGCTCGACGGGTAGGCCGGACCATCATGCACCAGGCCGAAAAAGCCGTCTGACCAAGGGAACGTGAGAAGCAAACCGGCTCCAGCGTGACCACGCTGGAGCCGGTACCTGGGTGAGTGACGGGACTTGAACCCGCGACCCCCTGGACCACAACCAGGTGCTCTACCAGCTGAGCTACACCCACCATGCGTCCCGCGAGCGCGCCGGATCCGACCGGGCATCGCGAGGCAGCGTCGCCAATCGTACCTGCTCCCGGCAGATCTGGTGACCATCACCGCGGACGCGGTCAGGCGTCGGCGGTGGGAGACACGGCATACCGCTCGGCAAGTCCCTTGGCCGTCGGCGTGTCGGGCCCCGGCTCCGGTACGAAGACCGCCGCCCGGTAGTACCGCAGCTCCGCGATCGACTCCCGGATGTCGGCGAGGGCGCGGTGTCCGCCGGCCTTCTTGGGCGCGTTGTAGTACACGCGCGGATACCAGCGGCGGGACAGCTCCTTGATCGACGAGACGTCGATGACGCGGTAGTGCAAGTGGGCCTCGAGCTCGGGCATGTCGCGGGCCAGGAAGCCGCGGTCCGTGCCGATGCTGTTGCCGCCCAAGGGCGCCCGCCGCGGCTCCGGGACCTGCGTGCGGACGAGGTCGAGCACCTGGGCCTGGGCCGCCTCGAGGCTCACCCCGCCCGCGAGCTCGTTCAAGAGGCCCGAGGTCGTGTGCATCGTGCGCACGAACTCGTCCATCTGTTCGAGTGCCTCGGCCGGTGGCTTGATGACGAGGTCGATCCCGTCGCCGAGCTGGTTCAGCTCGAAGTCGGTCACGAGGGCAGCCACCTCGACAAGGGCATCGGCGCGCAGGTCCAGCCCTGTCATCTCGCAGTCGATCCAGACGATGCGGTCTGCCACGGCTCGGTGGTTGGTCTCGCTCACCGGACCACCTTATAGAGGGTGCTGCACTACCCTGCTCGGCATGACCACCGGGCAGCCCAGGCGGCAACCTGACCCGCGGGCGGCGGCGTGGAGCAATGCAGCCAACCCGACCCGACGCCCGCTGCTGCGCACCACCATCACGCTGGGCGTCATCGGGGTCGGCTTCCTGCTCTGTCTGCTGCTGGTCCTCGCGGTCATCGGCAGCGCGTTGACAGTCCAGTCCGTCCTGCTTGCCGGCCTGTTCGCGCTGATCCCGCTCTGCATCGTGGTGCCGACCTACCTCTGGCTGGATCGGTGGGAGGCCGAGCCGGGTCGCCTGCTGGTGATGGCCTTCCTCTGGGGTGCCGTCGTCGCGGTCGCTGTTGCCTACATCCTCAACACCCTGAGCATCCTTCTCCTGGCCGACTCGGGCTGGACAGACCCGCTCGCGACCGGTGCCGTCTACGTTGCTCCCGTCGTCGAGGAGACCCTCAAGGGCCTCGGAGTCGTCCTGATCTACGTGCTGCGCAGACGAGAGTTCGACGGGGTCATCGACGGGATCGTCTATGCCGGGATCGTCGGCGCCGGGTTCGCCTTCACCGAGAACATCCTGTACCTCGGAGAGGCGCTCAGTGCAGGCGGGCCGGAGACCCTGTCCGCGACCTTCGTGATGCGCGGGCTCATGAGCCCGTTCGCACACTCCCTCTTCACGGCGTGCACCGGCATCGGAGTCGGCATCGCCGTGTCCGTGCAGCACCGAGGCGCCCGGGTCATCGCGGTCCTCGCCGGCTGGCTCTGCGCGGTCATCCTGCACGGCATCTGGAACCTGTCGGCGCTCGCCAGCATCCAAGGCTTCCTCGTGGCGTACGCGACCTTCCAGGTCCCGCTCTTTCTGGCGTTCGTCGGGTTCATCGTGTGGTTGCGCCGCCGCGAGGGCAGGCTCATCGGCCAGTACCTCTCGCCCTATGCCGACGCGGGGTGGCTCACCCATGGCGAGGTGTCGATGCTGTCGCAGCTGCGCGGTCGCAAGGAGGCCCGGCGGTGGGCGCGCGAGCACGGCGGCGCGGCCGCGAAACGCTCGATGACGGCCTTCCAGGACAGCGCGAGCGACCTGGCGCTGCTGCGCTGGCGTCTCGCGCACGGAACCGCGGCCGCCGACGCACCGCAGCGCGAGCTCGACCTGCTCGCGGCGATCACCGAGCACCGCCATGCGTTCGTCGGCTCGCCCGTCACCTGAGCCTCGACCGCGCAGGTCGTGCCGAGCCCGACGCGAACCCGGTTCGTCACGAACCGAGTGTTGACCGGCCTCGAGGCGTCCGGGCTCGACACCTCGCAGGCACGGCGGGACATGTCCGGCGGAAAGGCCAGGCTGACCCGTCGGCAAGTACGAGGGCACTGTCCACAAGGCGCGCGGCTCGACGTGCCACGGATCTTCGTACTCGTTGAGTAATCGTCCGCACTACCGACATTCCCGACCATGTCTGTGCCATGTCTGTGCCTGCGTAAAGGTGCACATAAACCACTCCGTTTACGCCAGTGGCCCAGCGCTGGCTGAGGCTGCACCTCTTTGACTGCTATGCACGTCCGGTGTCGGATGGGGTGGTTGTGACAGGTTCGTTGACGGGCAGTCTCGGTGCTGGTATCGCGGCGGCCTTGGAACGCCTGAGATGGGCGCCGGTGCAGCTGCTCCCGCTGTCTGACCTGCCGGCGGCCGGTCGGCTTCCGGCCGTGTTGGTGGTCGAGGACGGGGAACAAGCGTCCGAGGTGTTGCCCAGCATCCGGGAACCGAGCAGGTGCGTGGCCATCGGCTCCGTCGGGTCCCTGCCGATGCTGCTGTCCCTGGCCGAGCGTGGCTCGTTCGTGCTGAATGCGGCCGCCCCGTTCGTCGAGCTGATCCGGCTGGTCGATGAGGCGCTGCGACAGGTTCGGTCAGGCCGCAGCCCGAATCCCGGGTCGGCGGACCGGCTACGACACCGAGCCGCCGAGGTCAGGGCGCTGGGGCACCTGACTCCGTGGGAGGCGCTGGTGCTGGAGGCTCTGATGGACGGGGCGTCAGCGGTGGAGATCGCCGAACGGACATCCCGCTCGCTGCACACGGTCCGCAGTCATATCAAGGCGGTCTTGAGCAAGCTCGGCGTGAGCTCTCAGGTGGCGGCCGTGGGGGTGGCGGAACGTTCTGGCGCCTTCACCAGGCTGGACGTCACCCGAGCGACCTTCGGCGCCGCGTCCCGCGCAACAGGTCCGGTCGGTCCCCCGGGTGGGGGCCACCGCGGCGCGGCGGGCCGCGTGGCGCCTTGACGTGTGGGTGACAGAGCCCGGCTGCCAGAGGCAGGGTCCGTTCCCGCCATGACTGACGCGCTGGCCCTGGCCATCAATTGCATCGAATCATGACATATCCCCAAATTTAGGGATGTGAGAACGACTGGGTGAAACCACGATTGCCTGCGTCACACCGATTCCGGCGGGTGAGTGCGTACCCCGCCTGCAACGCAAGGAGGAACACCATGGGACAGACCGTCAAAGAGGTCATCAAGGTCATCGCGCCGATCGCGCTCAATGCGCTCGCGACGGCGGCCGAGGCACTGCTTGCCGGGGAGGCCATCAGGAGCGCCGTCGGGCAGCTGCCCGAGAAGCGTTCCCCGGCCGCCGCCGGCGACCCGGGATCGATCATCACCACCGACACGTGGCAGTACTGCGAGGCGAACTTCGCCACTCAGTACGGCTACTACTACCAAGGGCTGCGTTCCCAGCCGGTGACCGGCGACCTGGTGATCGCCGCAGCCGAGGACATCATCGTGTGGGAGAAGCAGAACGGCATCAGCGACATCCAGTCCTACCTGCAGTCGGTGTTCAAGGACTCGATCAACCCTGGCGACTCGATCGAGCTTGCCAACAACCTGGGCACGCTGTTCCAGCAGCGCTTCGGCGAGGAGTCCCTGGAGTGGACGCCCTTCTCCAAGCGCTACAACTTCCCCGACGGGCTCATCGTCGACTCGTACATGGTCACCGCGGCCGCCCACGACGTGAACGACAACCCGGCCGGAGTCGCCAGCTACTGCTGGGTCGCCTACAACCACAAGACCGCGTGAGGCGCCGGCCATGCCCTTGGTCTACCGCGGCATGAAGCCGGCCGTCGGCGTAGCCGGCCCGCTCGTCGCAGACAACAACGCCAACGCGCTCGGCGTGCGGACCAACCCGCCCAGCAACGCCGCGGACGTGGTGACGTACCTGCAGAACGAGGTGCCGTGGGTCGCCCCGATGGCCGCCAACCCGGACCCACCACCGGACCAGGTACCGCAAGGCATCTCCGTCGCCTCCGGGTCCGGGTGCAACCTACCGCCGCACCGCCGGCCCAAGGGGGCGCCGTGGAACGGCACCGGCGCGGCCGGGCTGCAGATGTGGCAGCTGGACACGGCAACCCTGGTGCCCCAGCAGCTGGCCGCGCGGGCCGCGCCGCTACCGGGTCAGCCGCAGCACGCCGTGATCTCTCCCGGGCAGGACATGGCCCTGGCGACCTATCGTGGGTACATCGCGGCCACCGCCGCCAACTGGGCGTTGGCGCCCAACCCCGATGATCCGTGCCCGACCACCACCGCAACCGCCGGAGCCGAGCCCATGGAGCCGAACCTGCCACAGCTGGCCGACTCGGTCGGCGCCGGCGCCCCGGCAGCCGACCTGGTCACCGCGCTCCTGGAGGCCAACGCACGGGGAGTCACTGCCACGGCTCTGGTCGCCGGTCTGGAGGCGGCCGTCCAGCGGGCCGACGAGGCAGGCAACGAGGAGGGCGCCGAGTCCCTGCGGAACATCCTTGACCGCATCACCGGCTACTGCGCACCACCGGACCGCATCACGTTGCGCTGACGTCGCTGGCGGCGGCCGCGAGCCCGAGGACCGGCTCGCGGCCGCTGCCAACACGTCCAGGGTGGGTATGAGGTCGGTCTGTTCTCGAAGGCGGTGCTGCAGGCGCTGCGCACCCCGATAGAACGCGGGACCGTGACGATCGCCCGGGCGCGCCTGCTGTTCCAGATGGTGAGAGGGCGTTCCAGAACGGCGCTGCATCGTGCCCCGGCAGGGGCGTCCTATGCTGGGTGCGCGCCGACGCGCCGGCCCCTGTAGCTCAGCGGATAGAGCAAGAGCCTTCTAATCTCTTGGTCGCAG
>NZ_JAKDLO010000212.1 GCF_030452765.1 Intrasporangium sp. | reverse complement strand
GCCGTGTCGCTGTCGCGGACGAGGATGCCGCGGACCGGCTCGATGAGTGGACGTACTCGGTTGTGCTGCAGGTCGGTCGGGCTCAGGCTCGCGCCGAGACGGTCGTCGTCACCCTCCCCCGCTTCCGGGATGCCGTCTCGGGCGAGCTGGAGCATGGCTTTCGCCGGTGCGGCGAGCGAGGTGTTGTGCGTGGCAATGTCGCGGGCGTCGCAGGCGAGGATGAACCCGCCGACTGTGGCGCGTTTCACTGTGGGTTCGAGGTCTCGCAGGTCCGCTCGTTGGGCGATGAGGGTGGGCTCGGCCAGGGCCGTCTTGTCGTGGATCAGTTCGCGCATGGCCGCCTCCAGCTGCTCGGCGACCGTCCACAAGTCCGGGTCCACTCGCCGCGTGTGGGCGTTCGTGAGCGCACCCCAGTGGCCGGCGATCCGGGCCTGGGCCCGGATGGCTTGCTCGAACGCGGGGGCGATGTGCTGCTCGTAGGTCACCGGGTCGGCCGTGCCGGTGAGGGCGGCGGCGCGGACCAGGATCAGGCTGGTGCGCTGGACCATCGCCTGGGTCCGGGCGATCGCGGCGAGGTTCGCCGGCGTCTGAGCTACCGCGAGGGTCCGGTGGGCTTGGATGTCCCACCGGGCCACGGCGTCGGCGAGCCGCCCCAGCCCGGCGTACTCCTCGAGGCGCTCTCCGTGCAGGGAGCTGACGAAGCGCCCGCCGCCGAGGTGCGCGCCGGCGAGCTGCTCGAACGCGGTGAGGCGCTCCAGGGCCTCCCTGCCTCGCGGGATCCCGCGGGTCGCGCGGGCCCATTGCTGCTCGACGCGCGGCATCTGCTGCAGCTCGCGGATGTGCTCACGGACCGCGACACCGACCGAGTGCGCTCCGACATACAAGATGTGCAGGATGCGGGTGCGGGCCGCGTGCACGTCGCGGATCTCCTCGATTGACCGGACTCCTCGGTCCGGGCTGCCATGTTTGGTGACCAGGTCACGGGCCGCGCCGAAGTCTTCTGCGATGCCCAACAGGCGCTGGTCCGGCTGCCCGTCGCCCGGCCAGCCCTGCCGCAGCTGGGTGCGGTGCATGCCTTGGGCGATGGCCTCCAGCTGCGGCATGAGCTGGCCCGCCGCGGTGTCACCTTTGGGGTGGGCGGGCAGCACCTGCCAGAGCTCCGCGGCGTTCTGGACGACCTCACCCCAGGTGCGCAGCATGGCGGGGGCGTCGTCCCCGCCCACGTCGAACAGCAGGGCGCGGGTCGCCGTGTCGGCGTGCAGCAGCATCTCGCCGACGCTGCGGCCGTCGTGGGCGCTCATCCGCGGACCTGCCGTGTCAGGTCCGCGACCCGCACCAGCAGCTGGGACGTTCCGGCGGGGAGCGACTCGATCGGCACCGAGCGCAACAGCGCCTCGGCCTCCGCCAGAGCTGCCACCGTGTCCTCCGGCGCGGCCGTGCGGGCGGCTCCGTCGTGTCCTTCTGCCGTCGGTGGCAGGAGACCAGCCGCGAAGTCCGCAGCCAAGTGCAGGTCCTGCGCCGTCGAGTAGCCCTCGCCGAAGGGGCCTTCGGTCTCGGCGCGTTCCCAGAGTCTCCGAGCAGCTGCCCCTAACAACTCGGCCACTCTGGCCAAGACCCTCGCGTCGGTCGCCAGGTGCGGCGTGCCGTTCGAGTCGTGCATGATGGCTCCTTCGTCGGTTACGGGTCCCGCCGGAAGCGGCAGGCCTCACCCGACCGAAGGCGCTCATCCCGCTTGGGCGATCAGCGTGGTCAGTGGACATGTCGCAGACGCCCAGGGCGTTCGGCGCGTCTCGGCACATGTTGAGCGGAAGGCGATACGTTGTTTCCGCAGCCCGTCGCTTCCCCCTGTCGCGAGGGGTTGCCGCGCGGGGCCCGCACTGCCCCCAATTCGCGGGCCCCGCGTTGCCCTCTGTTCCAGAGGACCGTCCAGCCGCAGCAACCCAGGCGTGGCGCGGCCGCGCCCTTACCGCTTGGTCCGGTCGCTGCAGCCGTTTGTCTCGAAGAAGCTGCCGGGCCGCTCGATGCGCGGGACACCCGCTTGCGTGTGCACGACACGCGCATAGGCAATGTTCGAACATGAGCTCGAATGCCGTAGCCTGCGTACGTGCCCACCTCTGCGTTCCGTTTCATCGACCTGTTCGCCGGAGTCGGCGGCTTCCATGCGGCGCTCAAGGCCTTTGGCGGCGGGTGCGTGTATGCCGTGGAGATCGACAAGCATGCCGCGAAGGTGTACGAGGCGAACTGGGGCCACGAGGCTCTGGGCGACATCACCAAGGACGCCGACGACGACCTCGGGATCATGAACGTCCCAGAGCACGATGTGCTGTGCGCGGGGTTCCCCTGCCAGCCCTTCTCCAAGTCCGGGGCTCAGCGCGGCATGGACGAGACCCGGGGGACGCTCTTCTTCAACATCGCCTCGATCATCAAGGCGCACCACCCGAAGATCGTCCTGCTGGAAAACGTCCGCAACCTCATCGGCCCGCGGCACGAGCACGAGTGGGACGTCATCATCGAGACCCTCCGTGACGAGGGCTATCACGTCTCGGAGGACGCGGCGATCTTCTCCCCGCACCTGCTTCCGTCCGCGATGGGCGGAGCGCCGCAGGTCCGAGAGCGGGTCTTCATCACGGCCACCCACGCCCCGAGGCAGGTCGCGCGCGACGAGGAGCTCGGCGGCCCATCCCCGGTGGCGTCGATGGCGGACCGGTTCCCGAAGACGCCGACGTTGGACTACGTGTGGGATGAGCAGGAGCGGCAGCGCCTCGACTGGGAATGGTTCGAGCCCCGCGGCCACAGCAGTGGCTGGAACCTCGAGGACCTTCTCGATGACTCCCACAACATCCCCGGCTGCGACCTGAGCGATGCCGAGCGGCGCTGGATCGACGCCTGGGACGAGTTCGTCCAGATCATGCGGCCCCTGATGGGAGATCGGCATCTGCCCGGCCACCCGATCTGGGCCGACGCGTGGCTCGACTTCAAGGAGCTGAAGCGGATCAACTGGCGGGCCAAGACCATCAAGGTCCCGACCCGCGTGAGCCGACCGACCATCGACCCCAGCCTGCCGGCCTGGAAGCAGTCCCACCTGCGGAAGAACCACGACATGTTCGCCCGTCACTTCGAGGCGATCATCCCTTGGGCGCATTACTGGGGGATCTACACCGACACGTTCCCGCCGTCGAGGCGGAAGCTGGAATGGCAGGCACAGGAGACGAAGTCCCTCTGGGACACGGTCATGCACCTCCGGCCGTCGGGTATCCGAGCCAAGAAACCCACCTACCTGCCTGCGCTAGTGGCCATCACCCAGACCTCGATCGTCGGCCCGCGGGAGCGACGGCTCTCCCCCCGTGAGACCGCACGGCTGCAGGGCCTGCCGGACACGTTCGTCTTCACGGGTCAGCCGGCGGCCGCGACCTACCGGCAGATGGGCAACGGCGTGAACGTGGGCGCGGTGTGGCACGTCTTCCGCGAGCACGTCAGGCGCGACGAGGAACTGCTCAGGAAGAGCGCCACGGGCAGGGCGATCGTCAAGGCGGTCAGGGCGGCACCGCTTCGCCCGAATGAGATCCTCGCCGAGCACGTCCCGGCTCGCTCGTGAGTTCTGCCTGACAGCGACCGCCTGCCCGGCTAGCCTCCGCCGTGTGCCTACACCACTAGACCGGCCCTTCTTCTTCCCCGCCGAGACCATCCCCGAGGCAATCGAGCGCATCTACGCCCTCACCGGCCGGGCACCGGACGAGTCTCGCGGTGAGAAGCGTGCTCTCGTCGCGCTGCGCGACGCCCTGGACCTGGACGTCGACCTGGTCCGCACCAATGCGGTCCTCGGCAAGGCGATCGCAGACGCCCTGCAGGTCGAATGGGAGCCGGCCCGGTACACCGAGCGCAACAAGGTCACACTCGACGGCCTGAACGCTCTCCTCGAGGGCGCCACCGAGGCACGGCACCGAGGCTCGCTGCGCCAGCTTCGGGACAGTGCACCGGAGAGCCTGGAGGGCCCGGCATGGGCCGCGTTCCATCCGGCGAGGTCGAAGATCGAGGCCGTGACCCGCATCGCCGCCCTCACCCGCGCCCCGAGGGAGTGGCTCGGTCCAGGGGGTAAGGAGCACAAGTCTGTGCTCACCAACCTGGCCGACCGGCTCCTTCCTGAGGGGCCGCTGAACCGGTCGAGCAAGACGAGGCTGGCCGCGTCGATCGCGCAGGTCTTCGGCGTCCCATGGACGGACAGGTGCGAGTCGACCGGCGAGACCATCTCACTCACCGGCCTCAACACCATCCTCGCGGGCGCCGAGCGCCACCTCGGGATGCTCGGCACGGAGATCACCGACACGGTAACCGACCCAACCGATGAGGGAAGCGCCCTCGCGGCCGCCATCCTGGCCAGGCTCCCGGCCCGCTGGGACGGCCGGAAGGCCGTGCAGTGGCTCGACAGTCGGGGACTCCGCGGCGCCAACGACAACGAGTGGCAGGGCTTCTACGGCGAGGAGAGGGCCAAGATCGTCCTGGGCGGCTCGTTCACGCCCCGCGAGGACCCTCCTCAGGTCCGCTACGGGAACACCGTCTTCGACTACGCCCTGAACTACGTGTGGGACATCAAGGTCCACACCGAGCTGCAGATCACCGGAACGCACCGCAGACCAGCCGGCGACGCGACGCTGCTCAACGACGAGCGGGCCATCCGGCAGTGCATCGCAGACCAGGGCCTGGGGTTCCTGATCATCGGCGGCGCCGCCCAGATGGACCACACCGGCGAGTTCGTTGCCTGGCATCGCGAGTTCAAGAGCCGCAGGCGCGGCAAGACCCCCGCAGCCTCAAACTCGGGCCTCAGCCGGGTCCGCAAGGCCGCCTTCGACGTCATGCACATCGAGTCGTTCTGGGTACCCAACACCCCGGCGCTGGACGCCGCGATCCTCGGCGGAGCGCTCAAGGTTCGGCCCATCGGGCGACAGGCACCCAAGACCGCTGGCATTGCTGGTGCCCCCCGCGCCGACAAGTTCGAGATGCGCATGCGTACTTCGCGCTCGTCCATCTCCGTCGCACGCTTCGACTGGCCGAACTGACGGCCGGCGTCCCGCTACCTGAGGAGTCAACCCAAGGCGCTGGCCAGGACTCGAAGCCCCTCGCGCGTGACGGTCGATCCGCCGCCAGACAGCGAGCCCCGGCTGTCACAGTCACTGCCCCACTCCAAGCCCGCACGGGCGGCGATGCGCTCCCCGATCTCCGGCATAGACCCCAAGGGCACACCAACCTGCCGGGCTGCCTCCTCAAAGACATGGGACGGCAGGCTGCTTCCCACCCCGACGGGCTCCGTCGGGATCCGCAGAAGCCGGCAGACCATCTCCAGGAGGTCCTGCTTCGACTCGCCGCCATGGAATCCGTACTCGCCGGTCCGCACGGTCACGCCGCTGTCGGCATTCGTGCAGATCCCAAACCAGGACGTCGGCATGCAGTGGATGCACTCGCTCTCGCTCACGTCGGCATTCCATCAGTCGCCACCGACACCTGGATCGGCAGCCCCAGATGAACGATGCTTGCCGGGTGAGCACGGGCTACCAGACTTGGGCATCTTCGCCGGCTGCCCGCGCGACGATGCAAGGCAACAGGCGCCGCGACACCAAGCCCGAGATGGCCGTACGACGAGCCGTCCACGCCCTCGGACTCCGATACCGCGTCGATGCCCGTCCACTCGCCGGCCTCAACCGCAGAGCAGACCTCGTCTTCACACGCGCCAAGGTCGCCGTGTTCATCGACGGCTGCTACTGGCACGGATGCCCACAGCACGGAACCACTGCACGAACCAACAGTGGCTACTGGGGCCCAAAGATCCAACGCAACCGAGAACGCGACGCCGACACCGACACCCTGCTCCTCCAAGCGGGCTGGGAGGTCCTGCGTTTCTGGGAGCACGAGACTCCCACAGACGTCGCAGCACGGATCATCACGGTCGTGAAGGGAACAGAGTCCAGAACCCCAAGCAGGACGTGAAGCACCAAGTCGGCGCTCAGACACTGCGTTGCGGGGACTGATGAGTTCCCGGCTCAACGGCGACGTCCAGACCTCGCTCAACCGGACAGACGGCAAGGCTGATTGGGCGAGGGGCCTATCCCCTCAGCCTTGGACGTCGACTTGGCAGTCTGAGCCCCCATCCACCACAGGTGCCATCCGCGTCTCCGATGTCTGAGGGTCGGCCAAGCGAGCAAGTCTCCGGACCTCACGGTTCGTCAAGACTTCCCCGCACCACTGAACCACCTCTCCGACGGCAAGGCGCTCCTCCTCCGTCAGTTTCCGCACGGCGAGGCCGGCGCGCCGTTCGCAGTCGGCGATGGCGGCCTTGCGCTCCTCGAGGGCGGTCAGGACGTCGACGGCAAGCGCTTCGATGCGCTTGTCGCGTTCGGCGCGCTCGCGCCGACGCTTGGCTTGAGCATCCAGGGCTGCTCGTCGAGCCGCCTGCCGCATTGATTGCTGTCCCATACCGATCTCCTTTTCGAGGTTCTCCCCACCCGAAGGCCCAGGACACCCTCCCCACGGTCATCCCGTCCCAGCCGATCTCCGTACCCCTCGGCGAACCGACCGACCTCATGCGCCACACACCTCTTGCATGGCCGGATTGAGTTCCCGATTTGGTGACCGCCGGGAGGCCGCGGCCTCCTTCGGGCGGGTGTGACGATGTCGATCCACAAGCTGACCGCGGGGTCGGGGTATGACTACCTGACC
>NZ_JAKDLO010000055.1 GCF_030452765.1 Intrasporangium sp. | reverse complement strand
CCCCCGCACCCGGGACAAGTGGCCGGATCGACGGCTCTGCCGCCGCTGCCTTCGTGCTCAGCGCCGGATCACAGCAGAGTTCGTTCCGGTCGGTCGGCTCAAGCCGGGAAACGTCGCGCAGGCGCACTGGAGACGGGGTCGTGACCCTCCCCTCGGGCACAGGCATGCAAGGCGCCACGACCGCGGTTCCGAGTCTCCCGTGGGATGTTGCGAGTGCCGTGGCCGCTAGAATGGAAGGGTTGCGGCTCGACCTTGGCGTCGGGCCGCCCCGGTGTCGACTGCCGCATCCGCTCCCCGCGGGTAGCCCAGCCGATGCCACCCGATGTGCGCGACGAGCAAGGAGTGACGTGTCCGAGGCCGACCAGATGCCAGACCACACCGCAGCAGAGGCGACGACAGACACCCTGGCCCCGATCCCGACGGGCACCGACGACCCCTACCTGCGGCACCTGCACCCGGACCACAAGCCCAACGGCGTCGACTACGACGCGAGCGCCATCACCGTCCTCGAGGGGCTCGAGGCCGTCCGCAAGCGCCCGGGCATGTACATCGGCTCGACCGGCGAGCGTGGCCTGCACCACCTGGTCTGGGAGATCGTCGACAACGCCGTCGACGAGGCACTGGCCGGCTACGCCGACACCATCGACGTCACGCTCATGGCCGACGGTGCGGTCCGGGTCAAGGACAACGGCCGCGGCATCCCGACCGACATCCACCCGGTCGAGCAGATCAGCGCCGTCGAGCTGGTGCTGACCCAGCTGCACGCGGGCGGCAAGTTCGGCGGGGGCGGCTACAAGGTCTCCGGCGGGCTGCACGGCGTCGGCTCCTCGGTCGTCAACGCACTCTCGTCCCGGCTCGACGTCGCGGTCCGGCAGAAGGGCCACACCTTCCGGATGAGCTTCAACCACGGCGTGCCGACCGGGCCGCTGCAGCAGATGGAGCAGACCGAGGCGACCGGCACGACCATCACCTTCTGGGCCAACGCCGACATCTTCGAGACGACGGCCTACGACTTCGAGACGATCCGGGCCCACTTCCAGCAGATGGCCTTCCTCAACAAGGGCCTGACGATCAACCTCGTCGACGAGCGGGTCGAGCTCGCTTCGCCCGAGGACGCCGCGGAGGACCTCGACCACGTCGAGGACGAGGTCGAACAGGTCGAGCGCGACGACGAGGACCCAGCGCGCCCCGAGGGCGCCACCAAAGTGGTCGCGGCCCGCACGGCCCACTTCCGCTATGACGGTGGCCTGGTCGACTACGTCCACCACCTCAACTCCTCCAAGCGCAGTGACCCGGTCAACGCCGAGGTGATCAGCTTCGAGACCGAGGACGACGCGAAGTCGCTCAGCCTCGAGGTCGCGATGCAGTGGACGACCGCGTTCAGCGAGTCGGTGCACACCTACGCCAACACCATCAACACCCACGAGGGCGGCACCCACGAGGAGGGCTTCCGGGCGGCGCTGACCAAGCTCGTCAACGAGTTCGCGCGCAAACAGAACCTGCTCAAGGACAAGGAGGACAACCTCACCGGCGACGACGTCCGCGAGGGCCTGACCGCGGTCATCTCGGTCAAGCTGGCCGACCCACAGTTCGAGGGCCAGACCAAGACCAAGCTCGGCAACTCCGAGGTCAAGGGCTTCGTCCAAGGCGCCATGACCAACGAGTTCGGGCACTGGCTCGAGTCCCACCCGAGCGAGGGCAAGGACATCGTGCGCAAGTCGATCCAGGCTGCCGCGGCGCGGATGGCGGCCCGCAAGGCCCGCGAGGCGACCCGCCGCAAGGGGCTGCTCGAGTCCGGCGGCCTGCCCGGAAAGCTCAAGGACTGCCAGTCCAAGGACCCGGGCGCCTCCGAGGTCTTCATCGTCGAGGGCGACTCGGCGGGCGGCTCGGCCACGCAGGCCCGCAACCCGCACACCCAGGCGATCCTGCCGATCCGCGGCAAGATCCTCAACGTCGAGAAGGCCCGGATCGACAAGATCCTGTCCAACCAGGAGGTCCAAGCCCTCATCTCGGCGTTCGGCACCGGGATCGGCGAGGACTTCGACCTGGGCAAGGCCCGCTACCACAAGATCATCCTGATGGCCGATGCGGACGTCGACGGCATGCACATCCGTACCCTGCTGCTGACACTGCTGTTCCGGTTCATGCGCCCGCTGATCGAGGCCGGCTACGTATACCTCGCCCAGCCGCCGCTGTTCCGGCTGCGCTGGAGCAACTCGCCGCACCAGTTCGCCTACTCCGACCGTGAACGCGACGGCCTCAAGGAGATCGGCGAGGGCCGCGGCTGGCGCCTGCCGAAGGACAACCCGATCCAGCGCTACAAGGGCCTCGGCGAGATGAACTACACCGAGCTCGGCGAGACGACGATGGATCCCGAGACCCGCACGCTGCTGCAGGTGACCCTCGACGACGCGGCGAAGGCCGACGAGGTCTTCTCGGTGCTCATGGGCGAGGACGTCGAGTCACGCCGCACCTTCATCCAGAAGAACGCCCGCGACGCCCGCTTCCTCGACATCTGAGACGACCGTCCCGTATGCCGCTCACCGCCTCACAGCCGCACGCACGTCGCGTGCGCAGCCGACGAGAAGTGAGCCCTGCGCGGACCGCACCCCCGAGCGGCGCTGAGTGAGCGGCATACCCCTTGAGCTTTGAACTGACCGCACGACAAAGGAGCTGACGTGAGCGACGACCTGCCTCCCATCGACGGGAACGAACCTCCTGAAGAGGACCTCAGCCACGAGCAGGGCACCGCCCCGATCGGCCGGGAGCCGGGCCAGCACGACCGGATCGAGCCGATCGACCTCAACACCGAGATGCAGCGCAGCTACATCGAGTACGCGATGTCGGTCATCGTCTCGCGTGCGCTGCCCGACGTGCGCGACGGCCTCAAACCCGTGCACCGGCGGATCGTCTACGCAATGTACGACGGCGGCTACCGCCCCGACCGCGGTTTCAACAAGTGCGCGCGGGTCGTCGGCGACGTCATGGGCCACTACCACCCGCACGGCGACTCGGCGATCTACGACGCTCTGGTCCGGCTCGTGCAGGACTGGTCTATGCGCTATCCGCTGGTCGACGGGCAGGGCAACTTCGGCTCGCGCGGCAACGACGGAGCCGCTGCGCCGCGCTACACCGAGTGCAAGATGGCGCCCCTCGCCCTGGAGATGGTGCGCGACATCGAGCAGAACACCGTCGACTTCGTGCCGAACTACGACGGCAAGACGATGCAGCCGACGGTGCTGCCGAGCCGGTTCCCCAACCTGCTCGTCAACGGCTCGGCCGGTATCGCGGTCGGCATGGCGACGCAGATCCCGCCGCACAACCTGCGCGAGGTCGCGGCCGCCGCCCAGTTCCTGCTCGCGCACCCGGAGATGCCCCGCGAGGAGTTCCTCGAGGAGGCGATCCGGGTCGTGCAGGGGCCGGACTTCCCGACCGGCGCCCTCATCATGGGCCACAAGGGGATCGAGGATGCCTACCGGACCGGGCGCGGCTCGATCATCATGCGGGCCGTCGTCGAGGTCGAGGAGATCCGCGGACGGCAGGCGCTCGTCGTCACCGAGCTGCCCTACCAGGTCAATCCCGACCAGCTCGCGATGAAGATCGCCGACCTCGTCAAGGACGGGCGGATCGCCGGCATCTCCGACATCAACGACGAGACGTCGGGCCGCACCGGCCAGCGCCTCGTCATCACGCTCAAGCGCGACGCCGTCGCCAAGGTCGTGCTCAACAACCTCTACAAGCACACCCAGCTGCAGACGACGTTCGGGGCGAACATGCTCGCCCTCGTCGACGACGTGCCCCGAACGCTGCCGCTCTCCGCGTTCATCCGGCACTGGGTCGAGCACCAGATCGAGGTGATCGTCCGGCGCACGGAGTTCCGGCTGGCCAAGGCCGAGCAGGAGATCCACATCCTGCGCGGTCTGCTCAAGGCCCTCGACATGCTCGACGAGGTCATCGCCCTGATCCGGGGCAGCGCGACCGTCGAGGACGCGCGGACGGGACTGATCGCACTGCTCGAGATCGACGAGGTGCAGGCCAACGCGATCCTCAACATGCAGCTGCGCCGGCTCGCTGCCCTCGAGCGGCAGCGTCTGCTCGAGCAGCACGACGAGCTGCAGGGGCTCATCGACGAGTACACCGCGATCCTCGCCTCACCCGAGCGGCAGCGGCAGATCGTCTCGGAGGAGCTGGCCGAGATCGTCGACAAGTACGGCGACGAGAGGCGCACGACGATCGTGCCCTACGACGGCGACATGTCGATGGAGGACCTCATCCCCGAGGAGGACGTCGTCGTGACGATCACCCGGGGTGGCTACGCGAAGCGCACCCGGGTCGACCAGTACCGGTCGCAGAAGCGCGGCGGCAAGGGGGTGCGCGGTGCGGCGCTGCGCGGGGAGGACGTCGTCGAGCACTTCTTCACGACGACGACCCACCACTGGCTGCTCTTCTTCACCAACCTCGGCCGGGTCTACCGCGCCAAGGCGTACGAGCTGCCGGAGGGGTCGCGGGACGCGAAGGGCCAGCACGTCGCCAACCTGATGGCATTTCTGCCCGAGGAGCGGATCGCGCAGGTGCTCGCGATCAAGGACTACGAGTCGGCCGACTACCTCGTCCTCGCCACGAAGGCGGGCCTGGTCAAGAAGACCCGGCTGCGCGACTACGACTCACCGCGGTCCGGTGGCCTCATCGCGATCAACCTGCGCGAGGGCGACGAACTCGTCGGCGCCGAGCTGCTGACCGCCCGCGACGACCTGTTGCTCGTCTCCCGCAAGGGACAGTCACTCCGGTTCCACGCGACCGACGACGCACTGCGGCCCATGGGCCGGTCCACCTCCGGCGTCACGGGGATGAAGTTTCGGCGCGGCGACAGCCTGCTGGCCATGTCCGTGGTGGAAGTGGGCGAGCAGCCGGATGTCTTCGTCGTCTTCGAGAACGGGCTGGCCAAACGGACGCCGGTGTCCGACTACCGGGTCCAGGGCCGCGCCGGGCTCGGCGTCCAGGTGGCCAAGCTGTCCGACAAGGGCGGCGACCTCGTCGGCGCCCTGACCGTCGACGAGAGCGACGAGGTCATGGTCGTCATGGAGAAGGGCAAGATCGTCCGGTCACGGGTCGACGAGGTCCGCGTCACCGGCCGGTCGACGATGGGCGTGAAGTTCGCCACCCCCGACCGGGGCGACGCGATCGTCGCCGTGGCCCGCAACGCGGAGTCCGAGCACGACCTTGACGATGATGAGGGCGCTGAGGAGGTTGTGACCGGGGCCGACGGGGAAAGCAACGCGTCCACCACGGACGCACAGACGCGTGTCACCGCAGCTGATGGCGTACCGTCGGACGATAACCCGAACGACCGGGGTGAGAGCTCCGAGAGCAGCACCGGAGGTAACGAGTGAGCGCGACCAGCTCTCAGGGAACGTCTGCGAGCGCCGGCCGTGGGTCGGGCTCCTCGACGCAGCGGATTCCGGCGAACTCGCCCGCGAGGGCGACGGAGTCCAAGGGCACGGGTGCGACGGAGTCCAAGGCCAAGGGCGCGACACGGTCCACGGGTGCGACGGGGTCCAAGGGCACGGGTGCCACGGAGCGCGCCGCCGACCAGGGGGACACCGCCCCGACCCAGGTCGTGCGCCCGGCCGGAGACGCAGGAAGCACCAGCGTGGGGCGGAGCACGGGCCAGCCGGGCCAGGCCCAATCCGCCCAGGCCCACGCCACGACGCAGACGAGCCCGGCGCGGCGTCCGCAGCGCAAGGGTCCGCGGCGGGTACGGCTGGCCGTCGCTCGCGTCGACCCGTGGTCGGTCATGAAGATGAGCTTCCTGCTGTCCGTCGCCGCGGGCATCGCCGGCGTCGTGCTGACCGCGGTGCTGTGGATGGTCCTGTCGACGATGAACGTCTTCAACGACATCGAGGGCGTGCTCCAGAGCCTGCAGACGGCGACGAGCAACCCGTTCTCGATCAAGGACTATGTCGGCTTCGGTCGGGTCGTGTCGCTCTCCATCGTCATCGGCGTCATCGACGTCATCCTCATGACGGCGATCTCGACCGTCTTCGCGTTCCTCTACAACATCTGCTCCTCCCTTGTCGGGGGCGTTCAGCTCACCCTGACCGACGACTGAGCCTCGGCAGGCCCATCAGCGACTGTCCTTTCTGCCGCCGCCTGCTGGTGCCCCAGCAGTCGCCGGTCGCAAGCACCGTCGCTGGCCCGAGCGGCAGTTTTGGTTCCGTCCGGTCCGATCCGGTAACGTGTGCGCTCGGCCGGGGTCCTCGGATCCTGGCCGCTTGTAGGTGAGGATGGGCCTATAGCTCAGACGGTTAGAGCGCTTCCCTGATAAGGAAGAGGTCGGAGGTTCAAGTCCTCCTAGGCCCACCAGCACCACCGCACCGAGAGGATCAGCCCATGTGGAAGCGTCTCACCCTGATCGCAGCCGCCGTCGTCGGGGTGACCTACCTGCGCAAGAAGGCGAAGGACCAGCAGGCCGAGCAGGACCTCTGGGCCCAGGCGACCGACGACGTCACGCCGCCCACGCCCCAGGCGCCCAAGCCGCAGGCGTGACGACCGCCACGGGTAGTCGTCGCAAGGGGCCATGGCGCAACTGGTAGCGCACCTGCTTTGCAAGCAGGGGGTTAGGGGTTCGAGTCCCCTTGGCTCCACTCACGTTTCCGCAGGTCAAAGGCTTGCGGACCGCCCGTATCTCGCTCGAAGCCGCGGAGTCCGGGCTCGTACTGCAAATAAGTACTGCAGTTTGGCTCATTCGAAGGCCTCTCCCAGTCGCTTGAGCGCCTCCCGGGTCGACGCGGCGGACACTTGCGAGTAGATGTCCATGGTCACCGCAATCTTGCTGTGTCGCAGGATGGCCATCGCCACGCGCGGGTGCACGTCCAGGGCCACCAGCAGGCTGGCACAGGTGCGCCGCGTCGAGTGCACGGGGATGACCGGGACACCGGCCCGTCGGACGCTGGAACGGAAAGCCCGCTGGAAGTTGCGTGGGTCGATGGCGTCGCCGAAGCGAGTGGTGAGGACGAGACCGCTGGAACTCCAGGCCTCACCCGCGGCGAGTCGGAGCTCATCCTCTACCCGATGTCGATGCTTGAGTGCCTCGACGCAGATGTCGGGCAACGGGAGAGGAGCGTCGGAAGAGTGCGTCTTGGTCCGCCGGCGGACGAGTTCGCCTCCGAGACGCTGCAGCTGCCAGGCGATGTGCGCCTCTCCCCTATCGAGGTCGAGATCCTCCCACCCGAGGCCGAGCAACTCCCCACGTCGCAGCCCAAGGACGAGCATGAGGACATAGCCGGCGAACAACGGGTCGTCGTTGGCCTTGGCCGACTCGAGGAACCGGCGAGCCTCGTCGACGGTCCAGTACCTCGGCTTCTTTGGACGGGGCATTGGGACCTTCACGAGAGCCGCGACGTTCCTCGTCACCAGCTCGTCACGCATGGCCTCACTGAGCATGCTGCGCAGCACGGTCCACGCCTGGTGCACGGTCCACTCGGACGCAGTCTGTCGACAGCACTTGCCCGCGGCACAGCACCGAGGCTTGGCCCGTGCCTTATCCTTTCCTTGGGCGCAACACTGGCACCGCTCCCTGAGCTCGTTGAGCCACAACCGCACGTCTCGCACGCTGAGTCGATCCACACGCTTCCTGCCCAGGTCGGGAGTGATGTAGAGCCGCATGAACAACTCGTAGTTGGCTACTGTCGACGGCGCGAGGTTCGGCTTCACCACGTCCGTGAGCCAGTCGGCCGCGAACTCCTCGAGGCGAGGAACAGTCGTGGCAACCGGCCCACGCCGGGACTGGCTCTGTAGCCTGACCCACTTCTCCTGGACCTCCCGCTTGGTCTTCCCATAGACGGTCTTCCGGACCCGTCGCCCCTCGGGGGTGACGACAAAGACTTGGGCCGCGTACCCATTGCGGTAGGCGTAGATCGTCCCCTCGCCGTTCTGACGGCGCCCAGCCATCAGAGGTCTCGCTCCGACTCGGCCACCTTCAGGGCTATGTACTCGTCCACCCACTCGGGCAGGATCCGACGAAGCTTGCCGTCCTTCACGGACTTCAGGTCACCCGAGATGATGGCCATCCTGACCTTGGTTTCGCCGTAGCCGAGCATCTCGGCGACCTCGGCGACGGTGTGCCACCGTCTGCGAATCTCAACATCGGACATGGTGCTCGCCCTCTTCCTCGTCGTCTGGGTCAGTTGCCGAATTGCTGTCCACAGGGGGTCCGGTCCCATTGAGGATGGTCTTGGCTCGTTCGTACTGGGCTCGCCACCGACGGCGTTCGAGGATGGAGTCGAGGATGGCACCGGTGGCCTTCTCGGGTGGCAGGGTGACGGCGCTCCACCGGTAGCGGGGTTCGCCGGTGTCGGTGAGGGCCTGGGTCGACATCCGGTCCACGTCGGACGGTTCGTAGCCGGCCTCTTCGAGGACCTTGCGAACGACGGCGGACCGGTCCGCGCGGTGCTCGGCCAGGGTCTTGTTGGACCAGCCGCGGGACACCTGGACACGGCGGCCCCCGACGCCGAGGTCTTCCCAGCTGTGCGCGTTCGAGGAGCAGGTGCCGGGCACGAGCCCCGGGCCGGCGTCCTTTGGCTGGATACCGTAGCGCAGCCAGTTGCTGCAGGTCGGGGAGCAGGGCAGGATCTTCACCTGGTCGTGCAGCCGACTGATGTGCGCGTCGTAGGTGCTGTCGTAGACGTCGTCCTGGGTGTAGGTGTCGGCGATGGACTTGGTGAGGTACCGGACGGACCGGTCGGCGTCGGGGGTGCCGCCGAGTAGGCCTTGGATGTCGAGCTGCCGGCCGAACCCGAGGGTGTGCGCGGGTTTCGCGTCGAGGTCATCGTCCAGCTCGCGCAGCGCGTCGTCCCAGGTCCTGAGCGGCCACTTCGTGGCCGGGTCCAGGTAGTCGATCCCGTCCCACTCGGGGAACTCGTCGCCGTCGCAGTAGACGGGCTGGTCGAAGGTGGGCCACCAAATCTGCGTGTAGGTGGCACGGGTGACTTGGCGGATCACCTGCCGGGGGATCGCTCCGCGCAGGGCGACGTGGAAATGAGGGGCGAGCCGGCGTTGGGCCTCGATGGCGCCGAAGTACTGCACCTTGTAGCCCGCGCAGCGGCGCAGGCTCAGCACCCACCGGTCGAGCAGCTTGGTGAAGTGCATCGCGTCCAGGGCGGCGGTGCGATAGTCGTACTCGTCCGGGTTCACCGGCACACCCCGGCCCTGGACGATGGCCCCGTAGGACGGCAGGGTGAGCGTGACGAACATCGACGGCCGGTACCTGCGCCCGAGGTTGCCCTCGTACACCTGCCCGATGGTGCGGCGTTCGGCCGGCCGGACCGGTAGGTCAGGGGAATCGCTGCGCCGGCGGGTGGACCGGGTCCGCCTCGAGGCTTCCTCCTCGTCGCCCGCGTCTGCTGGGTCGTCGTCGGCGAGCTCGTCGTCTTCGGCGGACTCGGCGGCGCGGGTGTCGAGGTCGGGTTCCTCCTCAAGGTGCCAGCCTTCGGCGCACTGCTGCATGCGGACCCTGCGGGCTGCGGCGGCGCAGGAGGGGCAGCGGGACTCGCGGGTGGCGCGACACGCCATCACGACAGTGATGGTGTGCCCGGTCTGCACGTCGGTGACCTGGTGCAGCACGGGGCGGATGCACACGCCTTCCTTCAGCGCGAGGTCGAGCGTGACGTCGCTGGCCAGCTTCGGGTCCATCAGGCGGCCACCTCACTCGTCGTCGTCTCGAGCGCGTCAGCGAGGATCATGCCCAGGGGTTCGCCGGCCCGGACCCGGCCCTCGAACGGGCGGCGTTGAGCGGGAGGCAGGCCTCCCCAGATCCCGAACTCCTCACCGAAGACGAGCGCGGCGGCGAGGCAGAGGTCGCGGATCGGGCAGCTGGCGCAGATCTGGGCGGCACGTTGGGCCTTGCCGGTGCCGTGCTCGCTGAACCATGCGTCGCCGGTCGCGGATACGCACAGTCCGGTGGTCTTCCAGCCGGGCCGGCTGAGCGCGATCATGGAGGGGCCGCCGGTGGGGTTAAGGCCCGGCACGGCCTGTCCGTACTCGCGTCGCCAGATGCCGTCGCTGGCCTTGGCGCGCGGCCGTTGCCGTCGTTGCCCACCGGTTCCGGTGCGGTGCGCGGTGGTCATCGTGGCTCCCGCTGCTGGTGGATCCCGATCCGGGACAGGTCGTCTTGCGCGGCGTCGAGCAGGACCGCGAGCTGGGTGGCGCGGTCGGCGGCCGCGCGTAGCGACTCCATCGCGTAGGCGATCGACTCCTCGGGGTTGTCGCCGTCGTCCTCGTAGACCGCGTAGACGGTCAGGGACTCGGCCAGTGCGCGGGAGAGCTGTCGCAGCGCTTGGGTCAGTCCGTACCCGAGGCACTTGAGGTTGCCGAGCACCTCGTAGACCTGCGGTGGCGGGATCGGGCCCCGGCCGACGGTCGCGTGGCACAGGGCGCGGATCGACTCGTATGCCGCTGCCGCGTGCTCGTTCACCGGGTCGGGCAGGTGCGTGGCTGGGGTGCTCATGCGGTTTCACTTCCTTCGATGAGGTGCAGGTCGGGGGCCCCGTTCGCGGGAATGCCTACGGCGGTATCCGGCGGGCTGGTACGGGTCAGGCCGGCGGTGGTCAGGTCGGTGATGTCGTGGTCGGTCAGGTAGCTGGCGCGGACGCGGGCGATCTGGCGAGTTCCCTCGACGCGCACGTAGGCGACGCCGGGGGTCAGCTCGCTGATCTCGTCGGCCTTGGCGCCGGCCTCGCGGGCTCCGTCGCCGAGGACCATCCCGACCTGGATCGGGTTGTCCAGGCGCATGGATCGAACACGACCGGGGTGAAGGGTGAGGAACCGTCGTTGCTCGGCGGGACGGGCTGGACCTTCGCGATGATCTTGACGGTGACCGTGCGGTTCTTCTTCGTCGCGTCCGGGTCGGCGTCGACCACATCGACCGACCAGATCGGCAGCCCTGAGTCGGCGTCGATCTGCTGGATGCGGCTTTCTCGCGTCGACTTGTCGAAATCGATGACTGGGCCGACTTCGGAGACCAGGTACGCGCCGTGCGGGAACACCGCGTCGTGACCGATCGGGAGCCTGCGTGCGATTGCCATGGTTGTGCCTCTCTGTGCGTTGACCCCGGGTGGGTCACAGCCATGGCATGGCGGGACGGCATAACCACCCTGAGGGACGTTTCAGGACGTCTTACGCTTGACTAAACGTCCCTATTGGTCCCATCATGGGCTCATGGCAAACGAGAGACTCCGCTCCGCCATCACCACCTCGGGGCTCACCGCAGCAGACCTCAGCGAGCAGGTCGGCGTCGACCCCAAAACCATCGAACGGTGGATCCTGACCGATCGGATTCCGCACCGGACCAACCGTCAGGCCATGGCGGCCGCGCTGCGACGAGATGAGGAGTTCCTCTGGCCCACAGCGGTTTCCGAGTCGCGCGTCCAGTCCGCGAGTCAGGCGGAGTTCGTCGCGCTCCATCCCAACCGCGGGTCCGTACCCGCCGGCAGCTGGCAGTCGTTGCTCGAGGGAGCCGACGAATCCATCGACCTGCTCGCGTACGCCGCCAGCTTCCTGCACGACACGATCCCCGACTTCGACGACATCCTCATCGAGAAGGCCAGCGCTGGAGTCCGAGTCCGCTTGCTCTTCGGTGACCCCGACGGCTCGGCGGTTCGGCTGCGCGGCGAGGAAGGAGGGATCGGCGACTCCCTAGCGGGCCGATGCACCCTCACCTGGAAGTACCTGCAACCCTGCCTCGGCGTCCCTGGGATCGAGGCGCGCCAGCACGACACGACGCTCTACACGTCGATCTTCCGGTTCGACGAGGACCTGCTCGCCAACACTCACGCCTACGGAGCAGCTGCCAACCAGTCCCCCATCCTCCACCTGCACCGCATCTCCGGCGGACGACTGTTCCCGCACTACATGACATCCTTCGATCTCGTTTGGAATCACGCCAACGAATCGTTGATGCACTTAGTCGACTAAAAGGGGATCAAGCGTGCGGTTTCGAGGACTCGTGTCAATCGTCTTGGAAGGTGGACAAGTCCGTGACTTCTTGGTGGCCACTGCAAGACGGTGAAGTGGTTTTGGAGTCTGGGAGATCTGCAGAGCACTGGGTGATGACCATGCTTGCTGAATTCTCCTCGCTGCAAGAGGCTATCGATGGTACGGTCGCACAGTATCTAATTGGCAAGACGCCTGAGCTCGGACGCAGAATAGCAAAGAAGCACCTCAGTAGATTGAGCGACGAAGACCGCTGGACTTACGTGAAGGCATTTGCCCGCGATGTTGGCTACCCAAGCTCACTGCAGGCCGCTGGCGACGCATTTTGGCGTTGCAAGCACGTCCGAGACTTGGTTGGTCATCACCAAACTGGCGGGCTCGAACTCGTAAGAACTCACGACCGAAAGGGATACTACTACCGACTGACACCGAAGGGGGAGATCAAGCCGCAAATCCCCACACCGTTGACGCCAGCAAGCTTTAGGCAATTGGGAGCTGAATGCCGGTGGCTTCAGGCTTTGATTTTTCACCTTGGATACCTAGGCGGACTTCGGTACATCAGTTCTATGGCACGTATGAATACTGACGGACAGCCGGAGCCAATCTATATGCGCATTCTAAATCCTCCGGCACTTCCCATTTCGCCGGAATGGATTTCCTCGGAGTTGTGGTGTGAAATCGATGATTAGAGCGAACCTTCGCGGAAGGGATGACAATTCGTACATGTTAACCATCCATCCTTCTTGACTTGGCAGGCGCGCTCAGATGACTGTCAGCGATGTCCTTGCCACTCACATTATGAAGAGCCTGTAATCGAGCTGGAATTGTCGCGGCAATGGGTTACTTGCCTGTTCATCGATGCGGTGCTTCTTGATACTGTGACTCAGATGGGACGCACTGACTATGTCGATGATCCCGACGCACCGAGCGCTAACAGTGTCGTGCCCTCGGTCGTCGCGGTTGTCACGGACAACGGTGGCCGAGTGTTGCTGATCCACAAGACGGACAACAACCTTTGGGCCCTACCGGGCGGCGGCCATGAGATCGGCGAGTCGATCGCCGAGACTGTCGTGCGTGAGGTGAAGGAGGAGACGGGCTACGACGTCGTGGTTGAGCGGGTCACTGGCCTGTACACGAACCCTCGGCATGTGATGGCGTATGACGACGGCGAGGTGCGACAACAGTTCTCGATCGCGTTCCGTGCCAAGGTGATTGGTGGGGAGGCACGCACCAGCAGCGAGAGCAAGGCGGTGCGTTGGGTCGACCCTGCCGAGCTGCAGGGCCTGGACTTGCATCCGTCGATGCGGCTGCGGATCCAGCACGCGTTAGAGGACCGGGATACCCCGTACATCGGCTAGCCCGAGGCGGTGGGCGGCGCGTGCTGCTGCTTGGCGTAGGGAGTCGCTGGAGCGGACGATGGCTCGGTGGACGGGGTCGTCCTCGGGGTAGCGGGTCAGGATCTCGGTGAGCCGGTCATCGACGCTGACCCGGTGCCCGTCCGGGCTGGTGGTCATGTCGATCAGGACGAGGACGTCGGAGATCTCGTCCGGTGGCTCGGGGTACTCGGCCAGCTCGCCGGCCAGGCCGCGCTCGTCGGCTTCGAACGTGGCGCCGGAATGGTGGGCGACCAGGGAGACGACGAGGTTGGTGGCGCCGATGCTGGCCAGGAATCGTGCGCCGTCGAGGGGATGGAACCCGGTCTCGGCCATCTGGGGTGCGTAGCCGATGTCATGCAGCCAGGCGGCGGCCGCCAGGTCGATGGTGATCCCGTGAGCGGCGCAGATGGTCTCAGCTGTTCGGCCGACGGCTTGGACATGGCTCCAGCGCGGTTCGATGCCGGCGAGGTACTTGCTCGCCAGTTCGATCGCGGGAGCGAGTCGGGGATCGGCCATCCCCCAACGGTACTTGTCGAGGTCGCCTACTCTCTCAGGTTCCGAGGGGACCCCCTCTATTCGACCCACAGGCGGTCGGCCGGCAGCGCGCGGACGGGCCGGAAGTCGTGCTCGTAGTCGTGGTCCGCCCAGCGGTACCAGTGCCGTTCGGTGACGACCGGGACCATGAGAGTCCCGTCGTCGCCCAGGAGGACGGGAGCGGCGGCACGCAGGTCGTGTTCCAGCGTTCCGTCTCCTCGGTCGTGCACCACCCGGGCTCCGGTCAGGTGGTGGCGACCGGGCACGGGCTGCAGTGGCTCCAGGACCGGTGAGTTGGGGTCCTGGACGACCGCTCCCAACCAGTCGCTCTGCATCACATCGTGAGCGTCCTGCTGGACGGTAAGTCGCTCGACCCAGACCCTCGAAAGGTCGACCCACACGCCTGCCGGGTCGCTGTCCGTGTACCAGTCGCGTTCGTCGACCAGGTACGCCCCTGGTTCGTGAAGACCGGGCAGGGCGGGAGCTCCCGCGGCGTGGATTCGTAGGTCGGTGCGCCAGCCGTACGTGGCCAGCTGCGCCGAGTCGTCGTAGCTGGTCATGAGGAAGCGGGCCCGTGCACCGATGGGGACGGTGTCTCCGACCTTGAGCCGTTCCACGCGCACAACGGGGCGCCACGCGGACTCTCTCGTGGTCTCTCCGAGCTCAAGGCCGGCGATGATGGAACCGAACTCCCGCCCGAGCTCGTCGCCGGTGTCCTCAGCCATGACTGGCCACCTGGGCCGTGGGTCGTCCGACGTAGGCGAGCTCGTCGTGGAAGAACGGGATGGTGAGGAAGTCGTGGACGACTTCGACGGTCAGACCGGTGCGGGGTGCGTGGACGAGTCCGCCGGCGCCGTCGTAGATGCCGACGTGGTGGTAGAAACCGGGTGGGTCGCCGGGGGCGTGGAAGAAGACGAGGTCGCCCGCGCGCCAGGCGGACGGGTCCAGCGGCACCGAGGCCATGGCGGAGGCTTGGGCGGTCGCGACGCGGGGCAGGTCGACGCCGGCCTGGTGCCAGGCGTACTGGACGAGGGAGGAGCAGTCGAACCCGACAACGCCGGCGCCGCTGCCGAACCCGAGACTTGGGCCGGTCATCGTTCCGCCGCCCCAGCTGTACGGGACACCGACCTGGGACAGGGCCGCTTCCACGGCGACGCTGCCGGGGGAGCCGTCGCCGGTGAAGCCGGCGTTGACGTAGCAGTCGGCGGACAGCACGCTCGGCTCACCGACGACCTGGGTGGCCAGTGGTTGCCATTTGGCGTATGCGTCGGGGAAGGCGCTGCGCTGCACGGCTTGGGCGGCATCGGTGAGCGGCATGTGTTCGAAGCCGGGGATCTGCATCAGCCCGGGCTGGCCGCCGTGACCACCGGTGTAGAACATGCGCGCGGCGGTGGCGGGGTCCATCCGCTCGGCCGTGGTGCCCCACGCGGCGCGTTGCTGGAACAAGCCGACACGGTCACGGTCCCCGTAGGGCAGGTTGCGCAGGGTCGACTCCTGCATGGCGGTGGCGACCGCGATGACCCACCCGTAGGCGGGCACCTCGAGCTCTCGCCCGACGGCGACGATGATGCGGGCGTTCGCTGCCTGTTCGGTGGTCAGTCCGGGCAGGGCGGCGGCCGAGATGAACTGGCTGCCGGGGCAGCTTCGACCGCCTGGCACCGCTTGTTGCGCGGATCCTCCGGAGAGCGCGCCCAGCAGGGCGAGGGCGAGGATCCCCGTGCCGACGATCGGGGCCAGGACGTACAGGACTCGCCTGACGCGGCGCCAGAGGACTCGTTTGGCGGCGACGGCGGCAAGGGCGAGGGGTGCCGGCATGTCAGTTCCGCTCGACGCGATCGCTCGAGGCGTCGGGTGCCCCGGTCTCGGCGGGGCCCAGACGCGGGGTGGGAGCGCCGTGGACGTCGTTGTCGGGATGAACGTCGTGTATGACGCACACTCGCTCTGCCTTGACGGCGCGGACGATCACGGGGCCGGCGTCGGTGACGATGCGAAACGCTTCGCCGTCGCCGGGGTCTTCCACGGGCTGTGGGTCGGTCAGGATCCGGGTGGCCGGGACCCGAGCGGGGTCGGTGGTGGCCAGCCGCTCGAGAAGGGGGTGAGCGGCATACGGCTTCAGGCCCGCGAGCCACGCGGTCGAGGTCAGCGACGGGCGGGCCCACGCGTGGATGAACAACTCTGCCGCCTGCGCGCAGTCGGAGACGGGCTCGCCGGGGGCGGCCGCCGCGGACTCGGCCACGATCTCCGTCGCTGACGTCGGAGGCGCAGTCGCAGTCGACGAGCTGGAGGTCGGGGTCGCGATCACGGAGGCCGCGGCTGAGGGGCCGGGAGCGGGTGGGCCGGCGTCGAGGGTCAGGGCGGCGCCGACCCGCCCGAGCGCACCCAAGGAGACGAGCGCGAGAACCACGGTGACGGTGAAGTTTCGCCAGGACCACAATGGCCACCGGATCAGTCGCTGGATCAGGTCAGTCATGCCGCTCACCTGTCTCGAGCTGCTCGGAGGTGACCGTGGTCTTGGTGTCCGGGTCGTAGAACCGGGTCACGACGCCTTCGGAGGTGATTTCGTCGTTGGAGTCGTGCCTGGTGGCCGTGTGCAGCTCCCGGGTGCCCGGCGGGACCTCGTCGACGAGCGCGCCTACCAGGGCGCCGCCGCGGCGGCTGGAGGTCGCCGGATCGTAGAGCCGGTCCCGTGATGGCTGGGAGACGGAGCCGGCCCCACCGATGGGTTGCGACGATGTTGCGGTGGACTCCCCGTTGCGTGCCTTCGCCGCGGACAAGGCCGCGCGTGGCGCGTGACCTGGCGTGACTGCTCGCTCGTGCTCGGACACCGGGGGCTGGTCGGTGACCCTCTCGGCTGGGTCGTCGGCGGGCCGTCCGACCGCTTCGGGTGGGAGGTTGACGCGGCGGACGTACCGGGCGGGCCCGGTCTCGCGGGGATACGTGGTGTCGTTGCCGCCGGGTGTCGGGGTCGTGGTGGGGGTGGGTTCGTGCTCGGTGTCCTCGAGCGCGTCGCGGGTGGCCTTGCGGCCGACGAGGTAGCCGGTGCCGGCGCGGCGGCCCCAGCGCAGTAGCTGGTTCCCGGGGCCGGTGGCGTGGCCGAGGATGTTGGTCAGTGAGAGCAGCGGCAGCAGCAGGATGAATGCGGCGACACTGACCACGAGGCACAGGATCAGCGCGAGGATGCCGGCCTGGGGGGTGGTGGAGTGGGTCAGGATCGCGGAGATGGCGATGGTGTGCACGGTGGAGCCGATCGCGAACGCGGTGACGTTGACGATCGAGGCCCCGGCCATGTTGCCGATCCGGCGCACGATCGAGGACATCGGTGCGATCACGCCGACGACCGCGGCGGCGGGGAAGAACATGACGAGCATTCGGAGCATGACCAGCCCGGTGAACAGGAACAGGTCGGCCACGAGCCGGAACAGCGCGGCGAACAGCACGCCGAGGAAGGCGAGAAGCCCGGCTCCGGCGCGGCCCTTGGCCTTGCCCTGGACCTGGGCGTACACGGACGGGTCGGCGTCCTGGATCTCCTGGGTGGTGGCGATCCAGTCGTTCTGTTTCTGCTCTGTGACGGTCTTGATGCCGTCGGGTTTGCCGGCGGCTGCGGCGACCTCGGCGCGGCTGAACGCGGACTCGCGGTAGAGGGTCGGGCCCCACTTGGTCGCGGCCGCGCTGTGTGAGTCGCCGAACTGTCCGCGTAGCCATGCGTCGTAGAGGATCTGGTCGACCAGCAGGGCGCCCTGGGCCCGGCCGGGATCCGTCTTGGTCTGGGAGGCGGTGGTGATCCCGGCGCTGGCCTGGTTGACCGCGCCGATGGTCTGGGTGACGGTCTGGTCGAAGAAGCCGGCGACCCGGGTCGGGTAGGCGGTGATCCCGGACAGCACGGCGAGCACGAGCAGCGCCCACGCCGAGGCGGTCACGACCGCGGACAGGCGGCCGTGCAGGGAGTAGACCAGCAGCAGGGCCGCGACCCCGAGCAGGGCCAGGGCGCCCCACGGCGACCAGATCGCGTCGTGCAGCCGGTCGGTGACGGTGGCCACGACGTCGTCCAACGGCTGCATGTACGTCTCGGGGTGGGCGATCTTGTTGTGGATCCCGTTGCTGCCAGAGGCGATCCATGTGCCGCCGGAAAGGAAGAGGTTGCCGATGAAGGTGTCGATGGTGGCGCCGAGGTCGCCGGCGGCGCCCATGCAGCCGAGGTCGTAGGTGTTCCAGGTCAGGCCGGCATACCCGTACTGGTCGTAGATCGTCGAGGTGGGCGGGTTGGCCCACGGGTCACCGGCTGCTGGGGCCGGTGAGGGTGCCGGGTCGAAGAAGCCGGGCAGTCCGGAGTCGGGCATGGCCGGGACCGGCGCGTCCTTGCAGTCCCACGGCGCCGCGGGCAGCGCCGCTGGTCGGCTCACCATCGGGGTCGCCGAGGCGGAAGGGCTGGCCAGGAGGGTCGCGGCGATCGAGACCACGATCAGTGCCAACACTCGGGTGGTCCCGCGCCGGCGGCGAGTCCGGTCGCGGCCCGATCGGGTAGGCCGGGAGCGGGGCAGGTCAGCTGACATGATCACGCACTCGCCCTCCGGCCGGTGACGACCTCAGCCGCGGGTTCCGTGCCCGAGTCCGGCTCGGTGGCCAGGGCGGGCCGGGCTTGCCGGTTGCGGGCCATCTCGGGGGCGGCGGTCGTGTTGAGCGCCTCGAGCAGCTGTGGGTGCGCGGACAGGTCCATCCGGATTCGCTCGATCCCGCCGGTGCCGTCGCTGAAGACGAACTCGCGGGGCCACGCGGGCCGTCGCGGCCAGGCCGGGAGAGGGTGCCGAAGATCTGCTCGTAGCCGAGGCCGTCGCGGATGCCGGGCAGGAACCGCAGTGCGTCGCGTTGGGCGTCCTCACCGGTCAGGCGGCCGATGAAGGCGGCGGAGGCGAGGTTGGCCAGGTCGAGCCGCAGCAGGTCGGACGGGTTCTGGCTGGCCATCAGCACACGGGTGTTGTGTTTGCGTGAGTCGCGGGCGGCGCGGTCGATGAACCGGCGCCCGGTCGAGAAGCCCGACAGGGCCCAGGCCTCGTCGATGAAGATTCCCTTGCGCGCGTTGACGTCACCGAAGTACATGCCGCGCTGGGCCAGCCACGCGGCCAGGTACATGACACACATCGACAGCCGCTCGTCCAGGTCCTCCGAGGTCCCGGCCTGCTCGTCGGGCAGGGCCAGCCCGCGCAGCGAGTAGACGGTCAACAGCGGCTCGCTCTCCGCTGCGCCGAGGGGGCGGCCGGGCGGGAAGATGAGCCGGCCGTGCCGGGTCCGCGCGGCCTCGCGCAGGAAGTCGGCCATGTACCCCGCGTGCCGGGCCAACTCTGGGTCACCGTCCAGTCGGGCCAGCGCCTCGATCACCTGCTCGCAGGACGACCACGCTTGGGCCGGGACCTGGCCAACCGCCCGCAGCAGGGCGACCTCCGAGAGGACATGGTCCTGCAGCTGCCGGGGCAGCATCGCGCGCAGCACGCTGGAGGCCAACAGGCGACGAGTGTCCTCGGCCTGCTCCATAGCGACCCGCCACGCCGCCTCGTCGGGGTAGTGCTCGCGCTTCGGGTCCACGATCACCCGGTAGGTGGACAGGGCCCCGGAGGGGGCGTCGAGCAGGTCGACCGCACGCGAGTAGTCGCGCAGCTCGGGCAACCGGGTCAGGGCGGTCAGCCGCCCGGACGGGTCGAGCACCGTCCACGGGACACCCTGCACGAGGGTGCGGTAGATGATGTTGCCGCCCGCAGTGGACTTGCCGCCGCCCAGGCCCGCGACCAGGACAGCCAGGCCGGACTCCTCGGACCGTTCGGTGGCGTGCCAGGGTTCCCACGTGACGACCCGGGAGGAGGTGCCGGAGGTCTGACCGAGGTGGATCCCGATCCGGTCGCCGACCTTGGCGGTTGCTGCCGGGACCGCGGCGGCGACGGTGGTGACCGGCATCCGCCGCTTGTAGGCGGTGGTCCCGAGCGGCTCACCGGGGATGAACTCGCGGGCCACGGCGTACTGATCCTGCGGGCGCGCGATCGTCACCTGCGGCGCGTAGAGCTGACGGACCCGGCTGGCCCGCTCCAGGGCCTGCTGCTGGGTCGGCGCCGACACGGCGATCCGGTACCAGCCGGTGGTGCGGGTCGACAGCCCGGACAGCCCGGTCTGGATCTCATCCTCGACCGCGAGAGCCCGGGTCGCCTGCCGGTCCAGCGCGCCGGGAGCGGGCTCTTGGTGCTCGAGCTCGTAGTGGTCCTTCTGGGCGCGGATCTTCTGGATGTTGCGGCGCATCGCGGACCCGACGTGGGCGGCGTCCTCGATCCTGACCCGGGCGGACCACTCGACCGGGAAGCCCAGCTCGTCGGTGCGTTGCATCCACGGGATGCCGGGCGGGATGTCCAGGTCGGTCATCCGCCCCACCGACAGGATGCACACTTGGCGTTCCACCCGTTTGTCGTCGTGCTCGCCGAGGACGCGGATGGTGCGCCCGTAGGGGGTGGCGAACCACTGCACCTGGTCGGTGAACTCGGGCAGGTCCTCACTGCCCCACTCCGGTGCCTCGGCGTTGCCGAGGGTGACCGGGGCCGGCAGGCCGAGCGAGCAGGACCGGTGCAACAGCCATTCCAGTTCGCGGGGGCTCGCCGGGGACCCGTCGATCCCGGGTGCGGCCATCAGCTCGTCGGTAGCACGTACCTGTGGCGCCAGGGCGGAGACTTCCCGGTCCGAGACCGGCGCGGCCAGCGAGCCGAGGGCCTTCAGCACCGGGTTGCGGTGCGGGATCTGGACCCCGACGTAGACCTCCTTGTCGGCCATGCTCAACGCGGCCAGCCGCTGCTGGTCCGTGAGCAGGTAGTCCCGCCAGGTCGGTAGCGGGGCCGGCGCGTTCGCGTCGTGATCGCTGGCCCAGTGGGCGACCGGGTACGGGCGGGTCGTCACCCGGATGTGCACGTGTCGTTTCGACAGCTGCGCGAGCGCGTCCGCGCCGTCGATGATCAGCTGCTCACGGACCGAGTCCGGCCGGAACGACCAGCCCTGCGGGTCGAGCCGGTACCAGGCCATCACCATGCCCGCGGTGACGGTGCAGTGTCCGCTGATCCGGCGCAGGGCCAGCCCGCTGCCCCGCCCGCGTGGCGCGCCCCGGGTGCTCACGACATACCCCCAACGCTCGTGCCGACGCTCCTGCCAGCGGGGCGCCGGCGCGCGTGGCGGTGTTGTCGGCGTTGGGCCCGGCCAGGGCGCGAGGGGACGGCACGCACCCGGGCCGGGCGGATCGTGTGGGCGCTGATCCGCGGGTCATCCCGCGGTGCGCCGACCTCGTGGACGAACGCGGTGACCACCGCACCCAGCGGCCGGTCCGGGTCGACCACGGACAGGACCAGGCGGGTCAGCCCGACCGTCGCGAGCAGGCTGTAGGCCAGGGAGAAGAAGCCGAGCCCGATGCCGAGACGCCGTTCGATCATCTGCAGCAGCACGAACACGACCGCGCCGACCGCGTACGCGACGTACCGGACCCTGAACGGCAGGGTCCGGCCCGGGGGGCCGAGCCAGACCGCGTTGACGTTGTAGATCTCGTCATCGACCAGAAGCCGCATCAGAACTGCGCCTCCTCAGCCGGTCACCAGCGAGGCCATCCAGGTCCCGAGCGAGTCGGCCTTGCCGCTCGTCGCGAGCCCCAGGACGGCCAGGGCGATGACGACCCCGCCGACCACGCGCATCGCCTTCGCGTTGTCTCCGCGCTGGGCGAGCACGAACAGCATGGTGGCGATCAGTAGAAGCAGCAGCGGGATGATGTTGGACTTGATCCAGCCTTGCAGGCCACCGGTATCGGCGGCCGTGGCCAGCATGGACAGGGTGTGCATGGTCGTCCCCTTTCGGATGGTTCGGGGCATATGCCCCACGACCATTCCCCCTGACGATGGAGGGGGAGTCCAGAAACGACCCGGCTTCCCGCCAGACCTTGGGAGAACCTTTACTCTTCGCAGCACGGCAGCCAGGCCGCGTGAGTCCACTGGGTGAGACGGAATGCCCCCTCCATCGCCCAATCGTCCGGCCCCGGCGGAACGCGTCAAGGGCGCCTACGGCGTCACCCGTGATGGCTACGCCACCCTTGACCCAACCCGCCGGGACCTACACAGGCGCCAACAGGAGGGGGCATCCCTACAACGGCCATGAAACCCGCGCTATCTGCATCGTCCGGACGCGTGAAACCTGATTCGCGTAGAGCCACGAACGAGGTATCCAGGCTGAACGAGGGATGGAGGGGACGAGGGGCCGGCGGCAAACTGCTCCGCAGAAGGTCCCGCCGCCCACGCGACCCTACGGACGACCTTTACCGGACGCCCACACATGCGGCGTGACCGGCACCGTTCCGGCGGAGCGTCCCGCATGCGGCCATCGAGCTCGGGCGAACCGAGAGCCGCGGCAAACTGCCCACAGTGGGGCAGCGTCACCCCGCTCAGTCTTGGACGCTCTCGCTTGTCGACATAGCCTGTAGCCCGATGAGGAATCGGCCAGACCGCCGGGTCGTTGCGCACCGCGGACGGGGCTGGTAGGGATAATGAGTGTATGAGCCATCCGGACTTCCGCAGCCTGCGCGACGCACTCAGCGACCTGTCGTTACACGAGATCGATTTCTCGGTGGGCGAGGCCTTCGTGAGCCGACTCAGGGATGTCAGGGTGGCCGTGGACCAGCTCGATACCGACTCGGAGCCATGGGCTGCCAAATGGTTGATCGCTGAGCACCTGAAGGCGGGAATGCTTTGGACTGCCGCGAAGACTAATTGGGCCAAAGAGCAGTCGGGCGGAACGGATGAGACGTTTAGCGCGCGATCAAGGGCATCGCTCATTGCCCGCTTCAACAAGTGGGTGGCCGACATCGAACATCGTCTCGACTGCTACGAGGCCTCCGATCGCTCCCCGTCTACGGTCGCGCCGTGGATCGCTGAGCTCGAGCGGTTTCGGGAAGATCCCATCCGTAACCCCTAAAGGCAGCGAAGGGGCGTTCTGACGCATGGCGAGGCGACGTATCGGTCTCTCTGCTTTGCTGCCGCACGGGCCACGGAGCCGACACAGGGGCGAAAGGGACAGCAACCGGCTTTGCCAGGGCGCATCGCTGCCTGACTGCCTCACGGCCCGAGGACGTCTCGCACGACCTGAGCAATCTCATCGGCTATCTCCGCTACGGTGTTGAGCCCAGTGTTTCGCGCAATCTTGTCAACGAGTGATGGCGACTGCTTGGCGATCTCGTCGCGAGAGATCTCATGCCAGATGGGCAGTATTCGTTGATCTCCAGCGACGGTCATTCCGACGATTCCGTCCAACTCGTACTGCGGCCACCCCTTCGAGAAGAACGACTTGGACAGGATGACCACGCCGAACGTGCTGTGCGCCAGCCCGTAGTCGATCTTGCGACGCAGGCTGTCCCCGATCCGCAACTCTGTCTTGTCGAGCCACACCTTGAGCCCGCGGGTTCGCAGTTCCTCCGCGAGGGGCTGCGCAATGGCCTCCTTGTCTTCACTCGCATGAGAGATGAACACGTCCCAAGTTTCGCCGTTGTCGTCCGGGACGACGGGCGGGCGCTCGTGTCGGATACCGCTGAGCGATTGGAGTGACGCCGACTTCGCGGTCGGAAGGGGCGGTGGCTCGACCGTGGCCGAATGGCGGAGGTTGGTCGCCTTGAGACCCATCAGGTCGATGGTCAGGTACCAGCTGCCGGTGCGCGGCACCGTGATCCGGAACGGCGATGTGCGCACCAACCCGCCCGTATATCGATGCTTTCGGCCGTTCTTGTATGAGTTGAAGTTGCTGGAGTCCATGAGCCGCACGTTGGCTGCCTTGGTCAAGGTGACAACGACGGTCGAGCCCTTCTCCAGTCGGGTCCAGTGGTACTTAGCGAAATTGGTTGCGACCACGTTGCTCCTTCTCAGCCGCTCTTGCAGCGCAAGCGCGACCAGTTGGCCCCTTGCGAGTCGGTCCAAGCCTGTCACGGTGCACTGACACCACTGGGGACGCCGCGGCCATCTCCCATCGGGCTGCTGCACGTGCGCCCAAATTCGCGTGGCGCCATGGCCTCACTTCTGCCGTAGAGCACGTGGGCGAGCCGTGACCTCTATCTGCATCGATCCAGACGATCTATGCCGGGATGGAACCGCGGTGCAGGTACTTCGTGCACGGTGACGGCCGGACCCAGCACGGCGGTGCGGCCAACCTCGTCCTTCGTGGTCTGCCTGCTGGCAATAGCAGGTCAAGTCGCTCAACTGTGGTGGAGGCGCCGCGGCCTCGACGACCTCTTCGGCTGAGTCCTGGGCGGAGAGCACTCCTCGAGTCAGCGAGATCGCTCGAAGGGCAAACCGTGCACTCGGTGCGATCGTAAACATTCAGCCGGGGTTCCGGGTGAGGGCATGATTTGTGGCCGCCGGTGAC